>CAMNHM010000001.1 GCA_946539475.1 uncultured Prevotellaceae bacterium
TCCCCTTGAAGGGAGGGGAGCGGCTGCGCCAATGTTCGCAATATCACTGAGACTTCTTCAAGTGGGCTCAAAGTATTTCTTTTCATTTCCGAGTGCAAGTAACTTCGGCGAAGCCAGAGTTACGAAAAAAGCCCCTCCCGTGACTGGGAGAGGCTCTTCGTGTTCGCCACCAGGCAACGCCTGAATGCGGGAGTGCCTAAGGCCTGTCGCCCGTATCACCGGAGCCGCTCTCGCCGGAGCTGCTGCTGCCGTCGGAGCCGCCAGAGGCAGCCTCGATGCCCGAGCCGAGGCGGCTCTTGGTCAGCTCGAAGCGCACGTCCTTGAGCATCACGGCCGGATGGTCGTAGCAGGGCTGGCTGACGGTGACGAGCATGGCCTGGCCGTTGACCTTCATCGGACGCTGATACTCCACCACCTCGCCGTTGGCGATGCTCGTCGTCTCGGGCTGGAAGAGCACGCGGCTCTTCTTCACGTTGGCGGCTGTGCAGCCCTCCTCGGTGTCGCTGGGAGAACTCGACAGGCCGATCTTGAAGATGCCGATGTTGTCGAGCTTGATCTTCTGGCCCAGCTCGAAGTAGTGCTTGAAGGCACTGCCGAGCTCGTCGAGGACTGCCTTGCAGTCGCTGCGCTTCACGGTACACTGCGACTGGATGAAGTCGGCCAGCTCGTCGGTGGTAACGAAACGGTCGTCGTAGACCGGGCGCACGAAATACTTGCCGAAGTTCTTCGACTGCTCGTTCGTGCTGCGATACTTTTGAACTTTCTGTGACATAGTTGTAAAGATTATTAGGGTTAATTTTCTGACATTCGGCGTCATGTCGTCCCGCCTCCTGCCGTTAGCAATTCACTGGAGGATTTCCTTGCGTACATCCCCGTCTTCAAGAGTATTCGCTCATACTCTCTTAGACATTGCAAAGATACAAAAAATATCTGAGACTACCAAACATTTTCTCAACTTTTTTCAACAAAAACACATAAAAAAAAAAGAGCGGCTTCCCTGCCCAGCAAAGTTGGCTGCCTTGCCCAGCAAAGTAGGCTGCCTTGCCCAGCAAAGTTGGTGCTGTTGAGCTAGTAATGTCGGCTTCTCTGGTCGGCAAGGTTGGCTCCTTTGGTCGGCAATCCTGCCGAAAGAGGGTGAAGGGTGAAGGGTTGTTTTTAGGTTTAAGAAAAAAAAATACTTAAATCAGTTGAGATGATCTCAGTTGATTTAAGCATTTATTTTTGTAGAATCGAGAAAACACCCTTCACCCTTCACCCATTCCGATCATGTTGCAGTGTCGAAGATGGCCCCCTCGTCCTTCTGCAGGCGTTCGTGCTCTGGCTCGGTGATCTTCACGCACTTGAACTTTGGCCGGCCGTTGATGATCCGTCGTTCGAAGCCCAGCTTGCGCATGGCCTTGCCGATGTTGTTGCCGTTGAACTCGCGGCTGTAGAGGTGGTTGTCGTTGAGCAGCCTGAGGATGTCGCCCACCTCGAGGGCCAGGGCTGCCTCGCCGTCGGCGGGCTGGCGTAGCAGTGTGCGCAGCACCGACTCGCAGTCGCTGGTCACCATGTAGGGGGTGTTCAGCAGTGTCACACGCTGCGACTCCTCCTTGGTGGGCTTGTAGCGGTAGCCCTTCTTCAGCAGGTAGAGGGCCTGGGCGTAGGCTCCCTCGTGGTTGATGGCCTCGAGGCGCGGCAGGCCGTCGTCTTCGATGCCGACGATGAGGAATCGGCGCCGCCCTCCGACGTTGGGCAGCAGCTGGTTCTCGTTCGTCGTGCCTATGAAGGAGCATGTGCGCTTGCGGCGCTTGCTCTTTCGGCCGTAGGGTGCGCGGACGTTGGTCTCGTTGAGCGTGATGGCTTGCTTCAGGGCATCGGCCTTCTGCTCCCGGTCGAAGCTGAGCTCATCGAAGCTGATGAGCGGCGAGTCGGACATCGAGATGAGGAAGTCCTTGTCGAGCTGCTGCGCCGGCGTCACCTCGGTGTAGTAGGTGCGAAGCTCTGGGGGCAGGATGCTCCTGACGAAGGTCGACTTCATGGTGTACTCCGGTCCGGCGTAGATGGGCATGAGCGGGTTCTCCGTCTCTCGTCCGGTCATCATCGCCACCATGTTGACGAACCACTTTCGCTGCATCTCTATGAGGAAGTCCTTGTTGTCCTCATCCTTGATGTGCAGGCAGTTGAACATGTCGTAGATGTAGTCGGGGTCGCCATCGGTCCACTCCTCGAGTGCGTCGAGGTACTCGCGGCAGGCATCGTAGAGTGGCGAGAAGTCACGGCTCTCGGTCATGTCGATCATGTCGTTCTTGCTGACGCGCAGCCCGCCCTTCTTCAGGCGGATGATGAAGGTGCTGTAGTCCTGGTCGTCGACATCGCGCCAGTCGCCGCCACGCTCTTTGATCTCCGTGCGGTTGAGCCACTTGTTGATGCGCCATTCTCCGTTGGCGCGCAGCTCCTCCTCCATACGCTCGTAGCGGTTGCGCTGTTCGTCCTCGTGCTCCTCGGCAGTCATCTGGCGCCGTCCCCGTGGCAGCGACAGCTCCAGGCCGTGGTTGCGGGCCAGCTGGACTAGCGTGCCCAGCGTCACCTGGTTGCGCGAGGTCTTCAGGCAGTAGCTGAAGTGGCGGTCGCACTCCTCTCGGCTGTAGCCGGGATAGTTGCTCGAGATGAGGTGGAAGGGCTCTCTGCCAGCCTCTCCCTGCGAGGCGCAGGCATAGGCAATCATCGTCCACTCGTTCTTCTGGTCGGGCGTGATGTCGATGCCCGAGTCGTGGATTTGCCGGGCGTATAGCTCCAGCCTCTCCTGGTCTGTGTAATGGGTCATTGTCTTATGTATTTGGGGTTGATATAACATTTCTCGTCGTGGGGCAAGAAGCAGAGTCGGTTGACGTTGGAGCACGACAGGTCGGCCTGCAGGCCGTACTGATAGCCGAGGTAGCGGCTCAGCGCCTCGTATTGCGCGGCGAAGGTCAGGTCGGAGCACCACTGGGGCTGCTCCACCACCCACTTCACGCCCAGCGCCTTCGGCGAGACGAAGCAGAGGGCAGTCACTACATCGGCATCGGCCACGAGGGCGGCCTGCACCTGGCGAGCCTCGGCGGTAGAGGCGAGGTCGTCGATGTCGAGGCAGATGAATGGTGTGCGGCTGACGAGCCCCTTGGCATTGCCGTAGGTGAATGTGCCGGCAAAGGCGACCGCTTCGAACTCGCGCAGCTTGAAGTCGCGCAGCTGCTGTTCGGAGGCTGTCGGCATGATGCGCCGCAGCTCGTCGGTGGCCCAGGTGGGTCGATCCGACAGTATATACTGTCCGCACCAGGCGATGTCGACCGTCTGCAGCGGGGTGGTCGAGGGCACCCACTTCTGCTTTTTCTCGCTGAAGTGTCCTTTTCCGAAGTCGGTGAAGACCAACTGTGGATTGTATGAATTCCTTGGTTCCATATTGCTGATGATTATTCTGGAACCAAAGTTAGTGACAATTTTTCATTCAGCAATGAGAATATTGCTGATTGACCGACAATTGTCGATGATGTCGATTACTACGGTCGATTTGGCGGAATCGACGTCGATTACCGGTAGCTCGAGGGCAGCGGGTCGCTCTCGGCGGCCAGGGTGAGGTCGGTGGTCAAGAGGCGGTCGAGGTGGTTATAGCCGTCGATGGTCTGGCCCTTCCTCTTCTGGCGTGAGAACTCAGCCTTCTGCCACTGCTGATAGGGCGTGGCGCCGAGGTAGCCCGTGCGGTAGAGCTTCACGCCGTTAGCCGTGCAGCCGTAGGAGGGGAACCACTCGTGCATCTGCCGGGCGAATTCGGTGTTGGAGGTCAGCACACCCTTCTCGAGCTGCTGCCTGTCGGCCAGGAAGCGCAGCAAGGCGAACCAGTCGTAGCCGTGCTGATGGAGTGGCAGGAAGTGGTCGCGAATCCACTCCCACATCCGTCTCAGGTCGACCTTTCCGACGAAGACGTAGTTCACCAGCTGAGCCGGCAGCGTCAGGCCTGCCTGCAGGTTGTTGGGCGAGCCGACAGTGAGCGGCGCCTCGCCCTTCTCCTTCAGTATCTGGTCAATCTCCTGGCAGATGTCCTCCGGAAAATCATTGGTCAGAATCATCGCACCACGAATCTGGTTGGCATAGAACGATGCCAACAGCGACGAAGCAGGCGCCCGGCGCATGTCGTTGAGCAGTTGCCCGATGGTGACGGGCAAGCCATTGTCGTAGACGGTGGTGCTGCGTGTCACGGCTCAGTGTTGGAAATAGTCGGCATTCAGCCGTTCGACGAGCGGTTTCAGCTCTTCGTCGCGGCACTTGAACTCTATCTGCACCTTCTCGCGACGTGCCGAAACGGCGTTCAGATAGTCCTCCACCTGCATCTTCACTGCTTCGAGGGTGGCATCGAGTGTGTCGCCCATCTTCACGGCGATGAAGAAGAACGGCAGGCCCATGATGTGATTGGAGGTGATGGAGTGCTCGCCAGGACGGAGTCCTCCCTTGAGGAGCATCAGACTGCCCTTCGGCTCGAAATTGAACACCGGAAGGTCGGCAGGCATGATGCGCGCCAGGCTGCGCACAATGCTCGTCAGGCTGAACCGCTGCTGGCCTGCCATCAGGTCGCGGATGCGCTCTTGCGTGACTAAGCCCGGCAGGCGCGTCTGCACGCTCTTCATGGCTGAAAGGTGCACCCACTTCCCATTCCCCGGAACGGTTGCCGTGGGGGAATCGTTGGGGACGCCATTCGGGGCATGGCAGAGTACGGTGACGTCGCGCAGCTCGACATGCTCCCAGACGATACCCTCCGACCAGTCGTTGGGCTGGATGCCGGCAGAGATGATGCCGGCGCTCTTGTTGCCATAGCTCACCACGGGGTGAGAGTGGCTCCTGATGCTATAACGATTGCCCCAGCGTTGCGTCTCACCGGGGGCGGCCCCTTCGATGACGATGAGCGTGCCTATCTGCATGCCTACCTCGCCATTGCAGTAGATGACGGGGAAGGGAGGCTGTAGTGCCACGTAGTGTGAATTGACTATCATATATTCGTGTCGTTTTATATTAATGATTGACTTACTTGCGAGTGGCCCGTGACGCTACTGACCGCAGAGTGACAGCGCCTGTAGGCTCGGTCCATGAGCCGTTGTCTCGCCTCTTACGCCATGCAAAGATACGAAATTCTCCACGCTCCTGCAAGAGAACGCTACGTTTTTTCAAAAATCAGAAGCCGGCTGCACCCTTTTTCGTGCGGGTGCAGCCGGCCTGATGCTCGGTTGCGGTAGGACGCTGCGACAGCGAGCGCTACTTCTTCACGACCTTCTTGCCGTTCTGGATGTAGATGGCACCCTTCTGGACCTTGTCGACGCGGACGCCCTGGAGGGTATAGACAGGAGCCTTCTGGCCCTCAGCATTCATCTCGTTGACGCCAGTAGCAACAGCCTTAACGGAAAGCGGTATGAACTCGTACATGTCGTAGTTGTACATGCTGACGTAGGGGCTCTCCTCGGGCACGATGAAGGCGATGCCGACCATCTCGCTGATGACGGTGCCATCGGGTTGTCCGCTGAGCTCGCTGCCGACGGCTGAGAAGGCATCGTTGAGGTAGACCTCGGTACCGTTCTCGTCCTCAATATAGTAGTCGTTGCTATAGGTTCCCACCTTGACGTTGAGCTTCAGGTTGGAGATCTTCACAAGACGCATGATGTTCTGATCGCCATAGGCCTCGACCAGCGTCGTAGCGATAGGCTCGGGTTCGCCAGCGTTATCAAGGACTGCCAGCTGGCTGGCGTCGGTCATTGGCGAAACGATGAGCTGCGGCATGAGGACGTTGCTGTAGGTACCGGTATATGTGCCGAGGAAATTGTCGCCAGCCTTCACGCTGAAGCCCTCGGGCACCTGCATGATGATGCCGCCAGTGTTGTCTTCAACAAGCATGTAGCTGCCGTTGGTCCACTTCACGTCGCCGGTGTTCTTGAAGTCCAGTGCTGCGGCCACGCCCATGGCATCCTGCTGCACGGGCTCACCCTCGACGAGGTCAGCAATGCTTTCGTAGGTCTTTGTTGCCTGGTCTGCAAAGATGAGCTTCACATAGCCACTTCCGTAGCTGTCCCACTCGCCCTCAGCAATCGGCAGATATACGCCACCTGCTTTCAGCTCGTCAGTCTCAGGATCGGCAGGGAAGAATCCGTTGGCCTCGTCATAGATGTACTCGAAGGTATCCCAGTTGATGCCAGTAATGATGGTGCCCTTGGCAAGCAGTGCCGGTCCGGATACGAAGTCACCCCAGCTGTCGGTCTTGACAGCCTCCGTGAGATCGACGTCGGTCCCAGCGACGAGAAGCTCGTTCTGGAACTCCTCGACGAAGAGGTCCTCGGGCACGGGGATCAAGTACTCCTTGGCAGCCTCGGCCTTCACGACGATACCCGTTCCGGCAGGCACGACATCGATCGGTTTCAGCGTAACGCTGGCAACGGCATTGTAATTATCGTAGTTCTTGACGGCGGTATAGGCCTTGATGCCCTCCACCTCAGTGAAGTCGAGGTCGAAGGGGCACGACAGGGTCTTCAGGTAGCCAGCCTCGTCGACGAGAGCGTCAGTCATATCGATGACAATCTCATCGGGATCGACGATGACGGTGTTATCGTTGTAGACGTTGATCTTCTGTATGGCCTTGCCCTTGTCGATCTCGAAGCCGAGCATGCCGTCCTCGTCCATGAGGTAGATGGCACGGCCTACGCCTTCGTTGATGGCAATCTTCACGGCACCGTCGTCCTTACGTACGGCATCCTCGTGCGAGCCCGTCCAGAAATTGCTGCCCGTGTAGAAGATCTCAACAATCTGACCTGCGGTGAGATGACCGATGGCAGCGCAGCGACCGGCACCGCTGGCAAGCTTAAGGCCCTCGCCTTCGACGATCGACCAGCCCTTATTATCTTTGAGGGCAGCCTGGACGGCGATGTCTGTCAGGCCCTCGTTGGTGCAGAAGAAGACGTTGTTAGTCTTTTTGTTGGCCTCATTCCAGATAGCGCCTGCTGCGTCGCTCTCGAGGGTCAGCGCGGCGTCGCCCATCGTGGTGAAGTCGAAGCTCTTAGCCAGCTCGAGCTCGGCGGGATCGAAGGCCATCACCCAGATCTGGGCGGAGCCACAGACGGTCTCGTCGTCGTCCCAGACGCGCTTGATCACGGCAGCACCGGTAGCAACGGCCGTCACCAGACCGTTCTCATCGACGGTGGCAACCGACTCGTTCTCGCTCACCCAGTGGGTAGCAAACGATGCGGGGTCGATCTTAGCCTTCAGCTGGTAGGTAGCACCGGCAATGAGGCTGACCTCCTCGGGGGTGACGGTAATCGTCGGCTGAGTGGCGTCGGGACGCTCCCAGTCGAGAGCCCAGCAGGCGTTGATCTGCGAACCCTTCGAGTCACCATTGTCGAAATAGATAGCAATCGACTGCTTGGCCTCGATGTTGGGAACATTCAGCGTGCACGACTCGCCCTGGCCTCTGTGCTTGAAGGCCTCGCCGCCCGTGAAGGGCACCTCGACACCGTCTACCTCAACTTTGACGACCGACACATCTTTCGTTCCGTCCGTGTTGAGCTCGTAGTTGGAAGCACCAGTCAGCGAGAAATTCTTGATGGTATAGTTCTCGTTGACGGTGAACACGACGCGCTTGCCGTCGACACCTGTGCGCAGCTTAAAGCCCTTGCTGGTCATGTCGCCCGTCTTGGCAGAGCCAGCGCCGGCAATGTAGGTGCCGTCCACGTAGTAGCTCTGGCCGTCGACCTGAGCGTTCGAGGAGCCGCCGCCCGTGGCGTTCATCTCAGTCTCGGAGCCCGTCTCGGCATAGACAGCCCCAAAGGAGAACATTGCTGCGAGGAGCAACAATGCTGCTTTCATTTTGTAGAATTTCTGCATCATACGTTGGTTGTTTTAGTTAATAATTAAACTGAAAGATATTTCCGCCACAAAGTTACGGATAAAAAGTCATATCGCCAAATAATCTCCGAATTATTTCACGTACAACTTCCGTCCGTCAACAATATAGAGTCCACGCGAGAGCTGACGGCTGACCTGTCGACCCTGAAGGTCGTAAACCGTCTGGGCCTTGAAGGCCGAGGGCTGACCGTTGGCTGCAGCCTTCCCGCTTCGGTCGGCCGACATAGGCAGCTCGTCGATGCCGGTCATGGCCTGGTCATAGGTCTCAGGCGAGAGGCCGATGACAACGGGGATGTTGCCTTGGTCGTCGACCAGGTCGAAGGCGCTCATCGAGAAGTAGGCCTGCTCGGCTGCCACCTGCACTTTCGTAGGAGCATCGGGATTGATCATCTGGTCGGTGTTGCCAACGCTGAGGAAGGCACCCAGCGACTCGTTGAAGGCGTAGACGTAGATATTCTCACCACTGACGGTCGTGCCCTTGCTTCCGCTCCACTTGACGAGTGCCTCGCTGCTCATCTTTCGGGCCATGCCATAGCCCATCTTGAAGGCAAAGCTGACGCGCCCCTTGCCATAGACGATTGTCGGTACACCGCCTTGCTGGCCGAGGTCGATCATCACGGCCTCTTTTGTCATGTCGAGGTAGACCTTGCCGTCGTCGGTGCGGGTGAGGTCTTCAGCCTCAAGAACGAGGACGTGGGCACCGGCCTTCCTCGACTCGTCGGTCATCGCCCATGGAGCATTGAGGAAGGCCACGTGGAAGCCACCCTCCTCGGGCAGGTCGAACGACGGGGCGTCGATCGCGGTGAAATAAGCAAAGAGATGCTCTCCCCCGCTGACGGTGAAGGTGTAGGGATTATCGCGGCTTACAATCTCACCCATGCTACTCTCCGTCTGCCAGTACTCAAACTGGAAGCCGTCGGTGGGCAGGGCTCGCACGGTAATCTGGTCGCCAGGCTCGTTGAGAGGCTTGTCGACGAACACGCTACCGCAGTTGGCATGGTCGGGATCCTGATAGTAGCTCACGCCAATGGTGGCACCACGGGTGAAGTGGGCAAAAAGTGTGCGCTGCGGCGTGGTGGGCTTGTCGCCATTCTTGGCCTCAGCCTGCGTGGCATAGACGGTCTGGCCTTCGGGGAGCACGTCGAATACGATGGTCTCGGCATCAACGTCCACCAGCTGGTCGCTGTTCACGTCGAAGATACCATTGCCGTCGCTATCCTCATACCAGCCGGCAAAGGTGTAGCCAGCCTCGGCGCGGGCGAAGACGTAGTACATGATGACGTAGGAGTCGATCATCTGAGCCACGGGGAGTGTCTGGTTGAATTCGACGGTGGTTTTCCAAGTCTTCAGGCCCTTGGCCGATGTCGTGGCACAGACCTTACCTCCCTCCTCGGGGGTGGCTTTTAGGACATTCAGGATGTTGACATAGCCGACGGTCTCGAATTCGTCCTGTGCCTTCGTCTGCGAGCTGAAGCCCAGCAGGAGGCAGAGCAGTGATAGCAGTTGGAGTGTAGAAGTTTTCTTCATATTATTCTATCGTTTAATGAATTATCTTTTTAGCGGTTATAGTATTCGCCCTTCTAGCGCTGGATGTATTTACGATGATTCTTGATGTAGAGGCCGCGGACAGGCTTACTGACAGGCCGTCCCTGGAGGTCGTAGAGATCTTCAGCCAGTACGCCACGGTGAGGCGTAGCCGAGACCTCCTCGATGGCATCCACGCCATAGGCCAGGATGGGTGCTTTCGACGCATTGACAATCTCACCGGTCTGCGTGTTGATCAGCATGGCAACAGCCGAGAGGCGGC
This sequence comes from uncultured Prevotellaceae bacterium, assembly GCA_946539475.1. The sequence goes on from CAMNHM010000001.1 coordinate 9,701, forward strand.
TCTTATCCTGGATGAGGCGCACACCGAGGGTCGTCACGAGGTTGCTGTAGGTCTGGGGCTCACCGCTGACGATTGGCGCCTGAATGCTCGAGGCGATGCCGCTACGGATTCCCAGCGTGTTCACCGGCACATGATTGTATTCCATACCGCTGACGCTGTAGGGAGCCTCACGCCACGCCTTCATGTCGTCGTCGAGGTAATTCTGGCTGTCGCTATAGCCTGCCGCAACAGAGAAGTAGTTCACCTGTTCCCACTGCTTGCCTTCGCCCTTTAGCCCATCCTCAAGCAGCACGAAGGCCAATCGATACGGGGCTTCAGCACTGTTGATATTGAACGTCGTGGTGGCGGTGAAGCGCACATCCCATTGCTGGGCGTCGTTCCATTGGGCCGTGAGCTCCACACCCGCCTCGACAGGCTGTGCCAACTGGTAGGCCATCTCAGCGTCGATGCCATAGTGGAAGATTCCTCGCGAGCCCTGACCGGAATATGGGTCGAGCTTGCCGGTGCGGTCGATGGTACAGGCGGGTATGCCACCATTCTCCGGCACGAGGTCGGGATAGGTGGCGATGGCCATCGGCTCGTTGGAGCCTGTGTGGACGGCAATGCAGATGACTCGGTCGCCGAAGTCCTGTTCGAGTCGCTCCAGACCTACGATACCTCGCGGACAGTTGCCACACCACGTGCCAGTGTACTCCTCGACGACGGAGCACCGCTCGAAGGTCTGCGCGCAGAGTGTCTGCGAGGCGGCAAGCAGGGCGATGACGGATAGTTTATAGTTCATAGTTCATAGTTTATAGTTGAGAGTTGAGAGACTATTGTTCGGGAGGGCCCAGGCGCAGGAGGATGGGCTTTGCGATCTGAAGGAGGTTAGTAACGACGAGCCCACCGCCTCGCGAGCTGCGTACGATGAAGCCCGACAGCTCATGGCCCGGCCAGTTGGCTGCCGTCAGAGTAGCATAGGTCGACTGCTCGGTCGAATCCCATAGCAGGCGAGCATTGGCTCCCATGCGGCTCGAGCCGGCTACGACGCCATTGCTGTCGTAGAAATAGCCATAGTCGTAGTTGTTGCCACTCTCGTAGAAGTGCAGCGCGGAGGGGATGAACAGTGTGCACGTAGAGGCGTCGAACGACAGGGGGAGGAAAGTATTCTTCCAAAGATCCTGTGCAGGCCAGTGTAGACATATCTCGCCATTGTGTTCGACAATGTTCATGGTCGCTGCCACGGGAGGGCCTCCAATGCCGCCGGAATAGCCCATCATGTAGTAGGAGCCCAGGACGTGGTTCTGAAGATCGTACTGTACGACGGAGAGCGTATCGTGCAATCCATTACACTCACTGACGACCATGCCCCGACGGAGCTCCCCACCGCTGTTGGCATCGACAGTGATGGTCAGCTGCTCGCCTTCAATGGCGGCATGAATCCAACTCTGGCTTGATGAGAACGTCATCGGCAGGTCGTGGACAACGCTATACGAGAAGCTCTGCCCGCTCATCGAAGCCGCCACGCTCTTAACGGGCATCGTGCCGACGATGACTCCCCGTTGCTGGATGGGCAGCATACGGTAGTCCTGACCACTGCGAATGGTGAGCATGGCCGTGCGCCCCTCATAGTGAGTATTGGTTTCTACGCTGACCGCTACAATGCTACCATCGACCTTGGCACTGGCCCAGTCGGCATCTGTCTCGGCCGTCAATGCTCCGTTGGCCCTGACCTCGACGGTGGCTGTGCTGCCTTGAGCAGGGAAGAGAAGATCGTTGCGAACAATGGTGATCGCCTCGCCATCAGGTACGTAGCCTTTCATGTCGTCTTCTGAGCACGACACGACAGCGAAGAGGGCAAGGCTGGCGATTATCAGTTTATAGTTCATAGTTCATAATTCATAATTCATAGTTCATAGTTCATAGTGGAAAGATTACTCTAGGCGGGTACGGCGATTGAGCGACTTCAAGCCACGGAATTGGCTGCTGCCGTTGGTCATCCACGATGCATCGTCGAGGACGGAGGCGTGCAGCGTGCCCTCGGCGTCGCTGTAGAGATAGATGAGCAAACCGCCCGAACAGTTCAGGCTGCGCGGATTGGTTGCCGAGAAGTTGAACATCGGATAGAAGCGGTTCTTATTCCACTGGATGGTGAACTGCCCCTCATCGCTCAAGGAGAGCAGGCCGCCCTCATAGTCATAGCACACCCAGTAGACGGTGTGCCCGTCGTAGTCGCCAACAGCCTGTGAGCCTAGCAGCAGATTACCTGTGGCAGGGTCGTAGCGCATCACAAGGTCGTACTTCTGGTTAAGCCCCTGCAGGAGGTAGGTACCCTCAAGACGGTTAGGGCTGAGGTGCACCGGCAGTGTGGCACCCTGGTAGACCAGATTATAGTCGCCTTCGTACTTGGCATAGCTCATGGTGTTCTGGTCGTAGGGGATTCCCTGTAGCTGGACATCCTCATGGCCAGGATCGGTGCAGGTGAGACGATGGGTGGAGGTATCGAAATCGAACGTCTGCACGCTGATGCCATCCACGGTCAGCGGACGGTATAGGCGTATGCCACGGTTGGTATAGGCAAAGGGTATCTCACGACTGCCCATCACGATGCGCTTCGTCGTGGGGTTGCACTTAGCCTCAATGGCAGTTGCGCCGATGGTGCCTCGTATGGAATCGACGAAATGGTCGAAGATGTCGATCGTCTGACGGGCGTAGTCGTCGGCATTGGCTGTCAGGCGGCGCAGGCACATCGTATTGCGCGTCTTCTTGCCATAGAGGGAGATGTAGTCGTCGGCAATGCTATCGATGACGAACTCGAACTCGCCACCCTTCGCCTCGTACTCGCCGCTGCTGGGTGTGGCATAGTAGTGAAGCAGGGGATTGTAGGTGTCGAAGGTGAGCACGGGGCCGTTGTCGTTGGTCAGCCGATAGAAAGAGGTATAGGTGGAGTCGGCTATGAGCGAGCATCCTACGGTGGCCGTCAACGAGTCGAAGCGGACGGTATAGACGATACCTCCATATTCCAGCTCACCTCCAGGATAGTACTCCAGCTCCCACCCATAGGGGGCGCTGCGAAGTAGCTGCTTGGTCTCGACAAGAGTATTCTGCAGGCGTTGTGAGGCTGGCACGTCGAAATACTCTTCCTGCTCGTTTTCGCAAGCAGTGAGAAGAGGCAGGAGGCTCAGCAGGCAGAAGGGCAAGAATCCTCCTGCCACTCTCCAGGACATCTTATAGCGTCTGTGGTATTCTTTCTTCATTCGATCGAATTGTTTATATTACCTTATTAATCCAAAGAGGTGAGATTGATCCTTCCGTCGAGCACCTCTTGCTGACGACGCTGCAATGACGTGCGGAGCTTGTAGAGGTCGATGCCGAATGTGTCGAGCATATAGTCGCAGACGATATCGAGCTTGGCAGCGATAGCTCGCTCACCCTCAGCGCCTGCCTCCTGCATCCATCGCGCCCAGACAGCCTCAGAGTGGCATACGAACATCGAGAGCATCTCTGCAAAGTCTTCCTTGTCGGAGTGCTGGGCGTAGGCGGAGATGAATCCTCGCTGCAGGTAGCCCGTATCGTGAGGACTCTCGCTCCACTTATCGGCTACATACGACGAGCCTGTGATGAGCTGGAAGTCGGAGGGATAGTCCTTCGTCTGGTTGAGGATGTGGGTGAACTCGTGGTGGATGGTCTTCAGATAGTATTCATTCATGTCCTCGGCACTCTTCAGGTACTGGTCGAGGTAGTTGGTGCCTGAGAGCAGGATCTTCCGTCCACCCTCTGCCGTGCCGAGTATGTAGGTGCCATTGTTGCGATACTCCCACTCGCCAATAGTGAAGATAAGCTTTGGGAAGTAGGCGCGTGTGAAATCAATGCCTCCCACTTCGTCGTAGGCCTCTATACAGAGGTACTTCACCAGGTGGGCCAGCTTCACGGCATCTTCATAGCGGGAGGGCACGGTGTAGTAGTTCATGTCCGACTCGATGTCCTCGTAGCGGTACTTGAAGCGGATGTTGTAGGGTGCCACGTAGTTGCGCTGCAGCCAGTAGTCGAAGGCAGTGTACTCCTGCTGATCGACAGTGATAACACTTTGTTCGCTGAGCTTGTCTTCGGAACAAGACGTAAGGGCTGCCGTGAGACAGCAGCACATCAGACAGTGTTTATAGTTCATAGTTCATAGTTCATAGTTTATAGTTTATCTAGGGTTTGGGGTGACGCCTGCCGACCGCACCTTCAGCGGAATCTGGATGGCACGGCGGGGATCGTCCTGACGAAGCACGTCGGTACGTCGCTCGGGCTCGCCGGCAGCATTAATGACACGCCGTACGATCTCGATGCCATAGCGCTTCACGTCATACCAGCGGAGGCCTGTCTGCAGCGTCTCTATACGTCGGAACCCAAGCACGCACTGCAGCATCGCCTCGCGAAGGTCTCCCTCCTGACCAATGTCGAAGTGCGGGTGGAGGTGTTTCTTAATGGTCGAGCGGATGCCAAGCGAATCACTATAGGAATAGTCGACGCCGTTGTAGAAGTCCTGTATGAGCTGTGGCGTCAGCGTGAGATCGGTCTGTACGATGTTCTGCATCCACGTGGTAAGGTCAGCGGCTGCTGCATCGTAGTTGCCTTTCATCACGTGGGCCTCGGCACGGTTTAGCAGGCACTCATCGGCAGTGAACGCCGGGTAGACGGTACGGTAGTATCCCGTGCCGGAGACGGCATCGTAGTATTCGAAGAGGTAAGGCAGCTTGTAGAAGACCGTCTTGTCGAGGTTGGTGGCAGAGAAGGTGTGCATTCCCTGGTAGAAAGGTGCCGGGCCCCAGATGTTAGCGGCCTCACCGTCCTCATGTTCTGCCAGATACTTCCCGTGGGCGTAGCGGGAAAGGTAGTTATACGGTCCGAAGACGAGGCCCATGGCGGAATAGGCAGTGATGAGCAGCAGGTTGGAATTGAGCGAGGCGTCGATGTAATGCTGCGAGAGGGCAGCAAAGGTCTGAGTCATCGTGGCCATATAGCTCCAGTCGCGCAGCATGGCTCCCGGCGATGTGCCAAGACAGCGATTAGCATAGTCGAGGGCTTTGTCCCACTGCTCATAATAAAGGTAGAAGCGGCAAGCGAAGGCATAGGCCGCCCTTTGGTTGAAGTGGTATTTCGCCACCTTATAGTCACTGCCCACAATGGGCAACGCCTCCTGCAGGTCACGATCAATCTGCCGGTAGACATCGGCTACGGTACCGCGGTCGGGGTTGATGTCGAGGTCTTCAGCAGGGTGCAGCATATAGACGATACCTAGGTCTTGCTCGCTGGTCTGTTGGTTGTAGGCATGGCAGAACATATTGACCAGCTGGAAATGGCTGAATGCCCTGCAGAGCAATGCTTCCGCCCGCGCCTCCTGGATGTCGGCAACGGAGTAGCCGGCGCCACCGGACGACAACTCGTCGAGGGCCTCGAGGGCAAGGTTTGCAGCAGCAATGGCAGCATAGGAAGCCGACCAGAAGCTCTCCGTGCTCTCGTTGCTCGACTCGGTGATGTCGCGCCAATGATATACCTGATCGACGAAACGGCTTGTGTTGGGGTTGCTGTCGCCGTAGTTGTCGACATTGTCCGACGAGTATTCTGCCACGAATATGGGTGCACTGACGGGATAGGCAGTGACGAGCAGCTTCTGAACCTTTTCGAGCGAGGTGATTTCCATGCGGTTGTCGGGCAGCTCGTCGAGATACTCGTTGCAGGCTGTGAGAGCTGCCGTGACACAGCAGCAAACCAGACAGCGTTGGATGATGATGGTTGTTTTCATAAAGCTTCTTATTCTCATATTCCCAGTCGCAATGTGAGTGTGAATTGCTTTGGCATGGGCACTGCCACGCCTCCAGAATTGGTGAACTCCGGATCTTGTCCGTTCAACTTCTTGTCGCTATAGATAAGGAAGAGGTTGGTAGCCTGCAGCTTCAGTCCTAGTGACTGCAACCCCACCTTGGCAATCAGCTGTTTGGGGAAGTCGTAGTTGAGCGAGACCTCCTTCATACGGACGAAGTCGCCCTTGGCAAGGCGTGCCGTGCTGTAGTTGTAAGCATTATAGGCATAGCCGAGGTCGGTATTGTTACGATTCTGACGCGTGCTGGCAATGACCGGGATGTCGGTATGCGCCTCGTCGCCAGGCACCATCCACCGGTTCTTGAACTCCTTAGGCATGGCACGCAGGTCGTTGTAGCGATTGGAGAAGACGGGGTCGAGGCGAATGACGTTGCCCAGTGAGTAGGTAACAAAGACATTGAGTTGCAGACCTTTGTTTCTCAACACGTTGCCAAGGCTGCCCATGTCTGTCGGCTCGGCACTGCCGGAATATTCCAGGAATGCGAGTTCCGCTGGGTCAGACTCCTGAAAATAAATGCCCGTAGTGGTCAGCTGGCCATTGTTGACGCGGAAGGTGGGAAGTCCTTCCTTGTTCAGCCCGGCAAAAGGAATGGAGAAGATGCTACGTACGGGATAGCCTTTCAGCGTGAAGCCGCTACTGGCCACGAGGTCGATGAGGCGCTCTGCCGACTGCAGCCGCGTCACCTCGTTCGAGGTGTGTGAGTAGATGAGGCTTGTCGTCCACGTGAAGTCTGTCTTCTTGATATTCACCGTCGAGACGCTCACCTCCACACCGCTCGACTTCATCTCTGCCACATTACCCATCTGCTGAATGCCGGCAGCATAGCCTGCAGTGAACGTTGGGCCGATGAGGTCGAAGTTGTTGCGTTTGTACCAGTCGAAGCTCATACTGATACGCCCTTGCAACAGCGATGCCTCAAAGCCTAGGTTCAGCTCGTGCTTCTTCTCGTAGGTCAGATGACGGTTGGCAGGCTGCGACAGGTCGATGCCACTCTCCTTGACACTGGTGAAAGGACGCCAGGGCGACACCGGGCTGAAGATGTCTGTCGAGTTGGTCACACTGGCCGGACCACGATCAGCCGTCAGCGAATAGCTGGCCTTCAGCGTGAGGCTGTTCAGCGTGGGTTGTAGTTGTTCGAACCACGGCTCCTCGTGCACATTCCACGCTGCCGAGACATTCCACGTCGGCAGCCAGCGTGCTGAGCGTGAGCGTCCCAGACGGTTGGTGCCCTCATAGCGGTAGGTGCCGTTCAGGGTGTAGCGCCCTTTATAGGAATAGGTGGCATTGGCAAAGAAGGCCACGGAGCGTTCGCGCGTATTGCCCAGCGAGTAGTAGCTATTGTTTCGCTCCGACATCTGCTTGAATGCCAAATAATTGAACGACGAGATCTCGCCATCGTCGAAGAGCACGCCCCAGTCGCGATTCCACGTGGCATGCCGATTGACGTAGTTGAGCTCCATACCTCCGTAGGCATTGAAGATATGGATGTCGTTGAACACATCGTTGTAAGCCGCCGACGCCCGGAAGTCATAGCCGAACATCGAGTTGTCCGTGCGCTCCAGGATGCCACCCTCTGGCAGCACCGACACAGGCAGTGCATAGATGTTGTCGGGATCGGTATAAAGATAGCGGTTGGCCGACCGAATGGTCGAAGTCTCCATCGCCCGATAGGCCAGTGCCTGGTTGGAATTGTCGAGAATGCTATGCTCTTGCTTTGTAGCCGAGTACTTCATGGCACCCAGGGCTGTCAGCTCGACGGTACGGATTGGCTTATAAGTGAGTTTGCCCTGCAACCGGAAATCGGTGACACCAAGGTCGATGTAGTTGTTGTCCAGTTCATGGAAGATATTAAAAGGTGCGTAGTTCCTGGTATAATAGGCATCCGGGTCGAGCGTGCGGCTGGAGTTCAGGGCGAAGGAATAGGGGTTGATGTCGAACGAGCGGCTGACGGCTCCTGCCACCGGATCAATCTGGCGTGCCAGCGTGCCGGGAGCCTCCTGCCCACGATAGCTGGCACTTGTGATAACGCCAAAAGAAAGCTGCTTCGAAATGTTGAAGCTTGCATTCATATTGGCCGTATAGCGCTCTACCTCACTCTTCTTTGTCCAGCCGGGATCAAACATCGCGCTGACCGAGGTGTAGTATTGCGCCTTATCGGTGCCACCCGACAACGACACGGAGTGTGTGTGCTGGATGCCCGTCGAGAAGAGCAGGTCGAACCAGTCGGTGTTACGCCACTCGGCAGCCCTGAGATATTGCGCCATCGCCTCATTGGTGTTGTCCAGGGCGAAAGTCTTCGTCACCGGGTCATACTGCGACAGCATCTGGTACATCTTACCGTAGATACCCGTCTCCGAGGCATTGGCCGTCTCAGCATAGTTCAGATAGCCCTTCTGCTGAAGCTCCTGATAGACCGACATCTGATCCTGAGAGTTCATGATGTTGAAATTGGCATAGCTAGGCTTCAGGCGCATGGTGTATTCACCCGTATAGTTGATGCGCGCCTGACCGGCAGTACCCCGCTTTGTGGTGACGACGATGACTCCTGCCATCGCGCGCGCGCCATAGATAGAGGTGGCCGAGCCATCTTTCAGAATCTGGAACGACTCGATATCGTCGGAATTCAAGCCTGCGATGGCTGAGGAGATGAGCGTGTTGGCATCGCCGGAGGCGAGGTCGTCGGCCGACACCTCGACAACATCCTCCATGATCACTCCGTCTACCACCCATAGGGGCTTCGACGAGCCATAGATGCTCGTGGCACCTCGGACGCGAATCTTGGGAGCTGCACCAAATGTTCCGCTGACGTTCTGCACAGAGACGCCCGCAGCACGTCCCTCCAACGAGCGGCTCACGTCAGCCACACCGTCGATCTTTGTCTGGCTAGCATCGATCTTTGTCGTGCTACCGGTGAACAGGCGTTTGTCCATCTTCTGCATGCCTGTCACCACGACATTGTCAAGAACAGTGCCTCCCTGGTTGTCAGGCTCCAGCTGAATGCGCTGCATGCGGGCGAAGCGTGAGATCTCAATCTCCTTCGGCTGATAACCAATGAACGAGACGACCACCGTACCTCGGGCAGTGTTCGTTCGCAGGACATACTCGCCCTCCACGTTCGTTGCCGTGCCAACATTCTGGCCTTTCAGCTTCACGCTGGCTCCAATCATCGGCTCACCATATTCGTCGACCACCACGCCGCGTATCTCCCGCACTTCACCAGTCGGCTGCTGCTGTTGGGCAGCCGAGGGCTGGGGTATCGCTGACAAAGTAATGGTCACGCAGAGAATAAACCTTAATGCGACAGAGTATAATTGCTTCATACGTTGATCTAGTTGGTAATTGGTGATCCCGACTTCAAAAATCGGTGCAAAATTACTACTTTTTTTTCGATTTTACAAGTATTGACACACTTTTTCTTTCAAACGAGTAAAATCGACGCTTTACAGGCTCACATTCCACACATGGAACAGACAGCACTTCGTGGGCTCCTTCAAGACGCCGGAAAGCCCAGAAGGGGCGGCTCGCAAGCCAACTCGAGCGGGGGCGGATAACAGCAAGGGGGCTTGCCCCCTTGTCTCCACTTATGTGTCAGGTACAAGGCACGCCGACAAGGGGGCGAGCCCCCTTGCTATTGATGTCCGACACAACATCCTGTAGGGCAGAAAAGGCTACTCAGGATTATAGCCGAAATTGTCGAGCTCTTTCTTTGATGAGCGCCAATCCTTGTCGACCTTGACGTAGATCTCCAGGTAGATGTGCTTGTCGAAGAATTTCTCGAGCGACTTGCGGGCTTCGGTGCTCACCTTCTTCAAGGCGACGCCCTGATGACCGATGATGATGCCCTTTTGCGACTCGCGCTCTACATAGATGACGGCATTGATATGAATCTGGCGGTCGTCTTCCTTGAAGCGCTCCACGACGACCTCCACCGAATAAGGAATCTCCTTGTCGTAATAGAGCAGGATCTTTTCGCGGATGATTTCCGAGACGAAGAAGCGTGCAGGCTTGTCGGTCAGCTGGTCCTTGTCGAAAAAGGCAGGGCTCTCGGGCAGCAGCTCTTGGATGCGCCTGAGCAGCATGTCGACGCCAAATTTATTCTTCGCCGAGATAGGCAGGATCTCAGCGTTGGGCAGCAGCGCATGCCACTTCTCCACGATCTCCTGCAGCGCCTGCTGTGGGTTGTGGGTGGTGGACGAGGCCAACGCGTCGATCTTATTGACGAGCAGGATGACGGGGATGGTCATCTTCTGCACTTTCTCAAGAAAATCCATGTTCTTCTCGGGGTTCTCCACCACATCGGTGACGTAGAGCAGCACGTCGGCATCGGCAAGGGCCGACTCCGAGAAGGCGAGCATCGACTCCTGCAGCTTGTAGTTCGGCTTTAGCACGCCAGGGGTGTCGCTGAACACGATCTGCATGTCCGCCGTGTTCACAATGCCCATGATACGATGGCGCGTCGTCTGCGCCTTGAAAGTGGCTATGGAAATCCTCTCACCCACGAGCTGGTTCATGAGTGTCGACTTGCCGACGTTGGGATTCCCGACAATATTTACGAATCCTGCTTTGTGCATTGCTCTTTGTTGCTTTAGATACAAATCGCACTCACCAGCCCAGCAGTGGAGCGGATGAGTGCGGTAAGAATGTGTTGACTACTTGCCATCATAAGCCCAGCGGACGTAATTGGCTCCGTGTACGAAACCTGCTCCGAAGGCGGTCATGATGATGTTGTCACCCTTGCGCAGCTTCGGCTCATATTCCCAAAGTGCCAATGGTATGGTGGCAGCCGAAGTGTTGCCATAGTGCTCGATGTTGACCATCACCTGCTCCATGGGCAGCTCCAGACGCTTGGCCACAGCCTCGATGATTCGCATGTTGGCCTGGTGTGGGATGATCCACTGGATGTTGTCCTTCGAAAGGCCATTACGCTGGGCGATGAGCTCACAGTCGTTCGACATGTTCGTCACAGCATAGCGGAAGACGGTACGTCCCTCCTGATAGGTGTAGTGCATGCGATGGTCGACGGTGAAGTGACTGGCGGGGCTCACGGAGCCGCCGGCCTTCATATGGAGGAACGGCAGGCCAATGCCATCCGTGCGCAGGTAGGAGTCCATCAGTCCGACACCTTCCTCCTCGGTGGCTTCCAGCAGCACGGCACCTGCTCCGTCGCCAAAGAGCGGACAGGTGGAGCGGTCCTTATAGTCGGTTGCCGACGACATCTTGTCGGCCCCGATAAGGATAATCTTCTTGTAGCGACCGCTCTGGATCATCGATGTCGCCACGTCGAGCGAGTAGATGAATCCGCAGCAGGCAGCCCAGAAGTCGAAGGCCATGGCGTTCTTCAGGCCAAGCTTGCCAATGACGATACTGGCCGTAGAAGGAAAGTGATAGTCGGCCGTGGAGGTAGCCACGATGAGCGCATCGATCTCGTCGAGGTTCACCCCCGTCTTACGGATGAGCTCCTTGGCCGCCTTGCGCGCCAAATAGGATGTGCCGAGACCCTCTTCCGTGAGGATTCGGCGCTCCTTGATTCCGACACGCGTCATGATCCACTCATCGTTGGTATCGACCATGCGCGACAGTTCCTCGTTGGTAAGGACATAGTCGGGCACATAACCTCCGATGCCTGTGATGATCGCGTTAATCCTTCCCATTATTCAGCTACCTCTTCGTCCTTCTTGATAGCAACCTTTCCACGATAGTAGCCACAGGTGGGGCATACGGTGTGGTAGATGTAATAAGCGCCGCAGTTGGGGCAAAGTGCCAGCGTGGGGGCTACGGCCTTGTCGTGTGTACGACGTTTTGCGGTACGAGTCTTTGACTGTCTTCTTTTAGGATGTGCCATAATAAATTACTATTTTACAATTAAAATTATTCTTCTTGTTTGAGTTTGAGCAGTGCACTCCATCGCGGGTCAACATCGTCTGTAGCGTCCGCATCACTGCTTCGGGCAGCCGAGAGCTCCTTGAGCTTTCGCATCATAGCATCGTTGCAATCGCCAGGTTGATGAACGTGCTGGATGGGTACCGCTAACGCTATTGACTCGTAGATGAGCCATGACAGGTCGAGCACGGGCCGTGACTCGTCGACTGTGATGACGTCATCGTCCTCAGAGTATGCCTCGCCTAGCTTCACCGTCAGCCGCAGGTCAGCTTCTATGGGCTGGTCCATGGGCTCCAGACAGCGATCGCAGACGACGACAACCGTGCCTACAGACTGCAGGGAGAGCTCGTAAAAGCCAGTGGCCTTGCGTATAGACCCTGACACATGCAATGAGCCTTGCTGCAGCTGTGCGCCGTCGAGCGAGGTAAAAAAGTGGTCGTCCAACTCCCACGCCAAAGGCGCCTCGCCCTTGGTAAGTGCTTTCAAATCAACTTTAAACTGCTCTAAGCTACACATATACACTCTCTAACGGGCTGCAAAGTTACAAACTTTTTTTCTAATACGGCCAACTTTTCTCCGATTTTTTTCGTTTTTGCACATTATCTCTCGTCGTGTGCATACATTTATGAGGAGTTAAAGGAGTTAAGGGAGTTAAAGGAGTTAAAGGAGTTAAGGACGCAAGTTGAGGAGTTAAAGGAGTTAAGGGAGTTAAAGGAGTTAAGGACGCACGTTGAGGAGTTAAAGGAGTTAAGGGAGTTAAAGGAGTTAAGGACGCAAGTTGAGGAGTTAAAGGAGTTAAAGGAGTTAAAGGAGTTAAGGACAATAGTTCTTCCCTTACGAATCCTACACCTATGGCGGACAAAGGGAGCAGGTAATGTCTTTCAACTCCTTTAACTCCTTTAACTCCTTTAACTCCAAAAGTTTAGCTAATGCAAAACTTGATTAAAACTATAATGTACGCACGCGAGAGGACTCAGTTGATCTTATAGTCAAGGCCCTTGGTGTTCTCGATATAGTCTATCAGACAATGCTTCACGTCGACGAATCGCGACTTTGAGCGCATGAGGACACGATGACTGCCTGTCGAGTCGCGCAGCTGGAAGAAGAGCTTCGTCTTGCCAGGATGCTCGCTGACGAGCTCGCTGAGCTCGTTCACGATTTGCTCGTCGAGGGTATCGGTGTTCAGCATGATGGTGATGCTGTCGATGGCCTTCTCCTTCACCGTCTGGAGCAGCTCGACGTTCACCACCTTCAGCTCTTTCTGATTGGAGTCGCGGAAGCGCTGCTGCATCTTGGCAGTGATGTAGACGGCCGCTCCGACGATGAACTTGCCGTTGAGGTTGAGCCAGTCGTCGCCGAAGAGTGCCAGCTCGCCCGAGCCCTCGTAGTCCTCCAGCGTGACGAGGCCCCACGGCTTGTTGGTCTTTGGGCTGAAGCGTGTCTGCACGGCGGTGACGATGCCTCCCAGCATGACATCCTCGCGGTCGTAGAGGGCGGCGCCGCGATCGGCCAGGTCGGCACAGCGGGCATTGCACAAATTTTCGAGCACGATGCGATACTCGTCGAGCGGATGGGCCGAGAGATAGATGCCCACGAGGTCGCGCTCCTTGTTGAGCCGTTCGATGTCGCTCCACTGGACGTCGGTCTTCGGGATGGGCGGAGTGGCGATCTCGATGCTGTCGAAGCCTCCGAAGAGCGAGGTCTGCGCCTCGGCCTTCGCCTGCTGGTAGTTCTGTCCATATCGCACGAGGGTGTCGAGGAATCCCTCCCCCTTTGCGTTCTGGGCAAAGAATGCCTCGCGGCGGATGCCGAAGCTGTCGAAGCCTCCGCTGAGGGCGAGACTCTCGAAAGCCTTTCGGTTGACGCTGGCAAAGCTGACGCGCTGTGCGAAGTCGAAGATGTCGCGATAGGGTCCGTTCTGATCGCGCTCGTTGATGATGGCCAGGGCGGCGGAGTCGCCCATGCCCTTGATAGCCGCCAGCCCAAAGCGTATCTCTCCCTTCTTGTTCACACCGAACTTCAGGTACGACTCGTTGACGTCAGGCCCCAGCGTGGCAATACCCATCTGCTTGCATTCGTCCATGAGCTTCGTGATCTCAGAAATCTGGTCGCGGCGGCGAGTCATGATGGCAGCCATGTACTCGGCGGGATAGTTGGCCTTGAGATAAGCCGTCTGGTAAGCCACCCAGGAGTAGCAGGCGGCATGCGACTTGTTGAAGGCATAGCTGGCGAACTTCTCCCAGTCGGTCCAGATCTTCTCCAGCACCTGCGGGTCGTGGCCGTTCTTCTTGCCGCCCTCGATGAACTTCGGCTTCATGGCGTCGACGATGTCTTTCTTCTTCTTTCCCATGGCCTTTCGCAGGGCATCGCTCTCACCACGGGTGAAGTCGGCCAGCTGGCGGCTCAGGAGCATCACCTGCTCCTGGTAGACGGTGATGCCATAGGTGTCCTTGAGGTACTTCTCCATGCAGGGAATGGGATAGGTGATGGGCTCTATGCCATTCTTACGCTTGATGAAGTCGGGGATATAGTCCATAGGTCCCGGACGATAGAGGGCGTTCATGGCGATGAGGTCCTCAAACACGGTGGGATGCAGCTCTCGCAGGTATTTCTGCATGCCGCCCGACTCAAACTGGAAGGTGCCGATGGTGCGCCCCTGCTGGTAGAGCTCGTAGGTCTTCGGATCGTCGATGGGGATGTGGTCGAGGTCGACGTCGATGCCGCGTGTCAGCTTGATGTTGGCACAGGCCTCCTTCAGCTCCGAGAGCGTCTTCAGCCCCAGGAAGTCCATCTTGATAAGCCCTGTCGACTCGATGACGTGTCCGTCGTACTGCGTGCAGTTGGTCTTCGTATCCTTGAAGTCAGGGTCGTCGGCAGTCGACACCGGCACCCAGTCGCTGATAGGGTCGCGACAGATGATGAATCCGCAGGCGTGGATGCCCGTGCCGCGCACCGTCCCTTCGAGCATGCGGGCGTACTTGATGGTGTTCGACAGGGCCTGGTCGGTCGACGCCTCGGCCTCGCGCAGCTCCGGCACGTACTTGATGGCGTTTGCCAGGTTCATCTTCTCGTTGTCGGGCAGACGGTCGGGGATGGCCTTGCAAAGGGAATTGGAGAGGGCCAGCGGCACCTTCTCCACACGGGCCACATCCTTGATGGAGTTCTTCGTAGCCATCGAGGCATAGGTGATGATGTGTGCGCAGTTCTCGTGGCCATACTTGTCCTCCACCCACTTCAGCACCCGTCCGCGCCCGTCGTCGTCGAAGTCGGTATCGATATCGGGCAGCGAGATACGGTCGGGGTTCAGGAAGCGCTCGAACAGCAGGTCGTATTTCAGCGGGTCGATCTTCGTGATGCCCAGGCAATAGGCCACCACGCTTCCTGCCGCCGACCCACGCCCCGGGCCCACCATCACGCCCAGCTCGTCGCGTGCCGAATTGATGAAGTCCTGGACGATGAGGAAGTAGCCGGGGAATCCCATCGTCTTCATGATGTGGAGCTCGAAGCGGACACGGTCTTCCACCTCTGCCGGCAGTGGATCGCCATAGCGCACCTTGGCACCTCTGTACGCCAGCTCGGCCAGATAGTCGGCCTCGAACTTGATGCGGTATAGCTTGTCGTAGCCCCCAAGCTTCTTGATCTTCTTCTCGCCGTCCTCACGCGGCAGGGGGTTCTCGCCGTTCTCGTCACGCGTGAACTCCTCGTAGAGCTGTTCCTCGGTGAACTTCTGCCGCCACTCCTCCTCCGTGCCAAACGACTCGGGAATGGGGAAGAAGGGCATGATGGGGTCGTGGTCGAGCGAATAGATCTCTACCTTGTCGAGGATCTCAAGCGTGTTCGACAGCGCCTCGGGAATGTCGCTGAAGACCTCGTTCATCTCAGCCTTCGTCTTGAACCACTCCTGCTTGGAATAGAGCATGCGCGAGGGATCGTCGAGATCCTTGCCCGTCGAGAGGCACAGCAGGTGGTCGTGGGCCTCGGCATTCTCCTGGTCGACGAAGTGCACGTCGTTCGAGCAGATGAGCTTGATGCCATACTCCCGGGCCAGCTCCACGAGCACGCGGTTGGCCTGCTGCTGCAGGGGGAAGGTCTCGCGGTTGGCACGGATCGAGGGGTCCTTCACCTCGTGTCGCTGCAGCTCGAGATAATAGTCGTCGCCAAAGACGCGCCGATACCACTCCACGGCCTCGCGGGCACCGTCGATGTCGCCGTTGAGGATTTTCTTGGGCACCTCGCCGGCGATGCATGCCGAGCAGACGATGAGCCCTTCGTGGTAGCGCTCCAGGTCTTCGCGGTCGGTACGAGGACGCATGTAATAGCCGTCCACCCATGCCCTCGACACGAGCTTGATCAGGTTCTTATAGCCCGTATAGTTCTTTGCCAGCACGATCAGGTGGTAACCGCTCTGGTCCTCCTTGCCGCGTCGCAACAGCTTCGAGCCGTTTCGCGACACATACATCTCGCAACCAAAGATCGGTATGAACGGCTCCAGCCCTTCCTTCTTGCGCTTTTTATTCACGTCGCCGACGATGTCGTGAAATTCCTTGATGCCGAACATGTTGCCATGGTCGGTGATGGCCATGCCTCGCATGCCGTCCTTCAGGGCTTTGTTTACCAGACTCTTAATCTTCGACTGTCCGTCGAGGATCGAGAAGTAGGTATGTACGTGTAAATGTATGAAATCTTCCATTATCAATGCAATTTGAGCCTCAAAGTTACGCCGAAAAGTTGGAATTACCAAAAGAATTGGGCAAAAAGTTTGTAAATTGACAAAAAAGCAGTACCTTTGCACGGAATTTACGAAATGCGATTCCAAACCTGACATGGGAAAGAGAATAAAGAAACTAAAAAAGATAAGGATACACCGTGAAGGCACGAACGAACTGCTCTACAGCCTGTTTGCCATCGTTGCGATAGCGGTGGTGCTCTGGCGTTGCTTCGACTCGTGGCTGCCCTTCGCCGTGTTCGTGGCACTTGCCGGCGTGCTGTGGCTCCTGGTGCTCAATTTCTATCGCTGCCCCATCCGCTACTTCCCCAGCGACACGGAGAAGGTGGTAGTGGCCCCTGCCGACGGGCGCATCGTCGTCATTGAGGAGACGCAGGAAGACGACTACTTCCACGATCGCCGGCTGATGATCAGCATCTTTATGAGCCCCCTGAACGTGCATGCCAACTGGTTCCCTGTCGACGGACACGTGAAGTTCGTTCGCCACTTCAACGGCAACTATCACAAGGCGTGGCTGCCCAAAGCCAGCGAGGAGAACGAGCATGCCGACACGATGATCGAGACGCCCGACGGGCAGGAGGTCCTCGTTCGGCAGATAGCCGGTGCGATGGCTCGCCGCATCGTCACCTATGCCAAAGACCTCGAGGAATGCTACATCGACGAGCACCTGGGCTTCATCAAGCTCGGCTCGCGCGTAGATGTCTACCTGCCTCTCGGCTCTAAGCCGATGGTAAAGATGGGACAGGCCACAACGGGCGATCAAACGATCATTGCTCGTTTGAGTTGAGAGTTGAGAGTTGAGAGTTCTTCGCTAGCGAAGCGAGCAAGCTCGAGCGGAGAGTTGAGAGTTGAGAGTTGAGAGACAATGAAACATATACCTAACGCCATTACGTGCTGCAACCTCATCTCGGGGTGCCTGGCCGTCATCTTTGCCTGTTACGGCATTTTCTCATGGGCACTGTGGGCAATCATCGCGGGTGCCGTCTTCGACTTCTTCGACGGCATGGCAGCCCGGCTGCTCCACGTTTCGTCACCCATCGGCAAGGAGCTTGACTCGCTGGCCGACGTCGTCACCTTTGGCGTGGCACCCTCCGTCATGCTCAGCATGTGGCTCGGCGGCAACAGCATCCACGACCACTCCACAATCCTACCCTATGTCACGTTCCTGCCGCTGCTCATGGCGGCATTCTCGGCCCTCAGGCTGGCAAAGTTCAATCTCGACGAGCGGCAGACAATGGGATTCATAGGACTGCCGACACCTGCCAACGCGCTCTTCTGGGCATCGCTCATCGTAGGATGGGGGCGCCACCTGGCCCTCTTTCCCGCCATCGTGCCCGTCGCCCTGGTGATGATGCTGCTGAGCTGCTATCTGCTCGTGAGCGAGATTCCGATGTTCGCGCTGAAGTTCAAGACGTGGGGATGGCGGGGCAACGAGATAAAGTGGTGCTTCCTGCTCAGCTGCCTGCCGCTGATCATCATCTTCGGCATCGGCTCCTTCGCCATCATCATCGCGTGGTACGTCCTGTTGTCCATCGTCACCATGCGCCATTAGCCCCAAGCCTATGAAGATGCTCATCACCATCCTGTTGCTGCTCCTGCTCTACATCGCCTTCAATGTAGGGGCGCTCATCGTGAAAATAAGGCGCAGCATGCGGCAGTTCCAGGAGAACATCAGGCAGCAAGGTGCCGGCAGCTCCCGGCGCGGCAGCCGCACCACGACGACCTCCGACGGCGTCACCATCATCGACCACCGCGACCCTTCTGAAGCCAACAAGAAGATCTTTTCGCACGACGAGGGCGAGTACGTCGATTTCAAGGAAGAATCCTAGGATTTCGCAAACACGACGACAATGAAAAGAATCCTGACACTGATCGCTACGCTACTGATAGGATGCCACTCAGCGACGGCACAGACCAGAAAGGTGATTGACGAGCTCAACAAGTCTGGCTTCTGGATACCCTACGTGCAGTGGCTGGAAAGCGACGAGCGCATGAGGAGCTATCTCATGGACATCGACAGCTACAGCGTCCAGTCGCTCAAGAACACCCTCGAGGCGATGGAGAGCGACCACGAGCGTGCCCGCGAGCTGCTCAGCGCCAAAAAGGCCATCGTCGGCAAGAAGAAAGGGAGGAAAGCCGAGGAGCGGCTGGCTCAGCACTTCACCGACGTCACGGCTGCCATGCGCGCCTTCGAGGCTGCCGAGGCTGCCGAGCGCCGCATCGACGTGATGCGCAGCGCCATCCGCAGCGCCATCCGCACGCGCTCCGAGCGCACGATGCCCACGGGACGGCTGAAGAGCTTCCACTACCAGCAGAGCAATGGCTTCGGAGGCTTCCGCCACGAGACATCCCTCACCCGCCATGCCGACCGCCCCGGCGGCGTGCTCACCATCAGCAACCAGCGCATGATGGCCGAAGAGGACCTGCAGCAGAAGCCCGCCGTCGTCGAGGTGCCCGACACGGTGCTGCAGCGCGTGCGCGACATCGTCGAGCAGGGACGCCTCTATCAGGTGGGGCGCAGCTACATGCCCGACTTCGACATCCTCGACGCCAGCAGCTGGTCGATGGACATTGACCTCGAGGGGGGCAGCATCTCCTCCAACGGCTATGCTGCCGGCCCAGACTATTCGGACGCCCTCGACGAGATCCTCAACTATCTGAAAGCCGTCGCCGATACTGCGGCGAAGGAATGAGTCAGCGCAGCACGGCCTGCACGTCCTTGATCATGCCGGCATGCTGCTCGTCGCGCTCCGTCTCGCTGAACGACAGCTTGATCGCGCCGGCCTTGTCCTTCGTCGAGAAGCTTCCCGTGTAGGTGACAATACTCTGGTTGAACAGCGTAGCCTCGACATACACCTTGTACGTGCCAGAGGGAACGGCACGCCCCTGGGCATCCTTCATATCCCAGGAGAAAGTCTGCCGACCACTCTGCGGGGTGGCACCCGTCACGCCGTCGATAGCCTCATCGCTCATCTCAGCGGCCTTGGCATGAGTGACCCATGTGGGCACACAGGCAGGACGGAAGGTATAGCCACGACGCGCCGGCTGGCCGTCGCGCGAGCGACCCTTCGTGGTGAACGAGGTGACGAAAAGCGTGCGCACCACCTCACCCTGCTCGTTCTCGATCCACACGGCATACTGGTTGGAGCCAGGGCCCTGCTGACGCTCATACTCGAACGACACCTCGACGGCTGTCGCTGCTTTTTTCTGCGTAGTGGCAGTTGCTGCAAGCATCGTCAGGCTCAGGGCAGCAACGGCACAAATGGTCAACATCTTCTTCATTGTCATTTCGTTTTTGTTTGCTTTGGGTTATTACGTCGGCAAAGATACGAAGAAAAAAATACTCCGCCAAACTTTTTGGAGGTTTTTTAGGCCTGACAGCCGTATGATGAGTTTTTTTTCAGCAGAAAATTTGTGCGTTTCAGGGAATTATTGTACTTTTGTAGCCGCAACAAGACCTACATCATTCATTTAATTACTAACTATAACAAAAAAGCTATGAAAAAGATCTTTACGCGAATGGCAGTGCTCGCAGCAGCACTCACAGCAGCCACCCAAACGATGGCTCAGGAAAAAAACGACTACACCGACCTTATCGTCAACGCCGACCTTACCTCTACCACGGGTTGGAATGCCGATGGCACCAAGGGAATCGACGGCAGCGGCATCGTGAAATGCGGCAGCGGCTCGGTGTTTGACTTCAGCCAGACAATTGCCAACCTGCCCGCCGGACAGTACAAGGTGACTGCCCACGCCGCCTACCGCTATAGCGGCAGCGAGCAGCAGGAGTACGACGCCATGCAAACCGACGTCCTGACGAAGTATGCCAAGCTCTATGCCACCGTCGGCGAGAATACGGTGAGCACACTGGTGATGAACCGTTACGACGGCGCCTCAGCCACTGACTATGCCGGAGGCAGCGGCTCGGTGCAGGTGAACGGGCTCTACGTGCCCAACTCGTCGAATGCCGTGAAGGCTTGGTTCGCAGCCGGGGAGTATGCCAACGAGGTGGTGTTCGAAGTGCCTGCCGACGGCAGCGTGACCATCGGCATCGCCAAGAGCGAGGCGCCTGAGGTGGGCGACTACACCGTGATTGGCCCCTGGACGCTGACCCGACTGGGCGACGTGCCCGCCGAAGAGCAGCTGCTCGACGTCACGATCGACCACAAGCGCGCCATCTCGCAGGGCTATGGTGCTACCGTTGCCCAGGTGGACTTCACCGAGACGAAGGCATTCCTGGGCGTCGACGAGCTGACCACCGACATGCTGCGCATCGAAAATCCCGACGGTGAGCTCATCAGCGACTATGCTCCCTTCGACGGATGGTTCAACACCAAGGGCGTCGCTGAGACATGGACCAATCTGAACGCTGAGGCAGTGGCTGCCGACAAAGCCGGCATCTGCGTGAAGTTCTTCCAAGCTATTCCCGACGGAGAGTTCACCATCTGCGACATGAACGGCGCTGACGTCGTCGGCAATACCTACACCGTGAAGTGGCGCCTGGTAAATGGTGAGAAGGCCGTGCGCTACACCATCAACGTCACTTTCACCGCTCCTGAGGCAGTAGAGCTGGACATCGTCGACAAGGGCATCGCCACCTCCGTGGAGTACGACGTCGCCGAGAGTGAATACACGATGAAGACCGCAGCCATCAGCGACGACGACGTGGCAGCCATCTGCCAGGAGCTGGGCATCAGCGACCTGAGCGAGGCCACCGCCTACGGCTATAACCCCACGACGAAGGAGCTGGTGCAGAACCACGCACCCTTCGACGGCTGGCGCGATGCCAACGGCGACTTCCACCTGTGGGACGCCAACGGCACTGTCACTCCTGCCTGCGTGAAGATTGTCGACGGGGCCACCACCGACAACGGCAAGACCTACTACTGCTACAACCGCGCTGGCCAGACGGCACAGACCATCAAGTGCTACTGGGCACTGGCAAACGACACGAAGGCTGTGCTCGTAGAGGTTGACTTTATCTACACGGACGTCACCACAGGCATCGCCTCCGTGGAGAGCGCCAAGGCCGGCACGAAGGTGTACAGCCTCTCAGGACAGGAAGTCAAGCATGCCGTCAAGGGCATCTACATCGTCCGCTCGGCCGAAGGACGCTTGCAAGGCAAGAACGGCAAAAAGGTCGTGATGAAGTAAGCAAGACTCACCAATGGCGCCTTCCGAGGCATAACCAACAAGGGGTTCTGAAAGGTTTTTTAACTTTCAGAACCCCTTAACGATAATTTGATAATTTGATAATTTCTAGCAGTTCTTGAACCTGAAGCCCATCTTATTATGGGTCTTCTCGTCGCTCACCGTGAGGCGGAGCAGGTAGGAGCCCTTCTTGCCCCTGTCAATCTCCATCACGTCCCACGACATGCCCTTCTTCAGGAAGGCGTCGACGGCGGCATAGAGGAAGAGCAGCAGGCCGAAGGGAGCGTCGAACACCAGCTCCGCGCTGTGCCCTCGCAGTCGCTTGCGGCTGATGAGGTCGGGGTCGTAGCGTGGCAGCTCCTCCAGGTAGTTCACCTGTATCCACGGCAGGAGGGTGTATTTGGCGTGCTCGGTCATGTTTCGATGGTAGCTACTTTTTTCTTGTACTTGCCTTGCGACACGCGCTCCAGCACCCCCAGTTCAACCCATCGCGACAGCTGAGCACCTACACCACTATTTGAGATTCCCATGAGCCTGGCCACGTCCTTCGTGGAGAACGTCTCCGGCATCCGGTTGAACACCTCATTATTGGAAGTATTCCTCACCCTCGGCTTCACCTGCTCCGCAGCGTTGTCGTAGCTCTCCTGGAGCATGCGGCCGAAGAAGAGGTCCTGCCAGTAGATGACGGCGTCGTACATCAGGCTGGCGAACTGCAGGTCGCTGTCGTCGATGGTCACCTCGCCCGTCTTCTGGTACTGCTCCCACTGGCGTCCGTAGATGCGAGGTATGGTGAACCACGTGGCGTAGAACACGGCACGCTTGCGGAGGAAGTCGAGCACCTTGTCCGACGATGCCTCGGCCACCCACGTCATGTTCTCGCAGAGATTGTAGACGTGTTCTACGAGGGGCTTGATCTTCAGCTCGCCCTTCATGCTGTCGAAGCGGAATCCCCACTGCTTCAGCTGGCACTCCTTCTCGAAGTTGCGCGCCAGGCTGCCCATCTCGATCATCTTGAAGTTGCTGGGCATCATGCGGAAGAAGGCAATGCGCGAGCAGAGGCCGTCGTTGACGTTGCGCAGGTTGATCTTGCGCGAGAGCGACAGCGGCGTGCCGGTGCAGACGGAGTTGTAGTAGACGTTGTAGATGCCGTTGGCAGAGTCGAGGTTCTTGTAGTCGACGCCCGTCTCCTCGTTGTGGAAGGCCTTCAGCTCGATGTCGTGCTTGTCGATCCAGTTTCCGCCCTTCTGCGCGCTGGTCACGGCGTCGAGCTCGGAGTCAAACATGTAGAGGTGCAGCGGCATGTCCTCGCCGTCGACCTCCTCGTGGGCGTTGCGCATGCGGGTGAAGAAGACGCTGTTCGACGTCTTGCCCGTGCAGTAGCGCACCATGATCTCCGGCATCTTCAGCGGCTCGCCCTTGGCGGCCTTCGAGCTGTTCTGGCGCTCCTTCAGCTGCCGCTGGTAGTCTTCCTCGGCCTTGCGGCCCACGGCGTCGGCAGCCTTCATCGGGCTCATGATCATCTTATTGAGGTCTTCGACGAAGCTCTTGCCGTCGGCGGGCATGCCGATGATGTACACCTGCGGGTTCAGCCGCTGCTTGCGGCCCGTGAAGTGCTCATACCAGCAGCGCGACATCAGCGTGCAGAACATGGCACCGCTGGCGAAGACGGCGCCTATGCCGTTGCCCTCGCCCGCCATCGAGCAGGCCAGGTCGTAGGGCGGCGTCAGCAGCGGCTTCAGCCGTGCCTCGTACTGAAGGTTGGCCGACGTGTCCCACATCGCGTCCCGCTGCGCCTTGCCGTCGCCCTTCTCGGCGGCGCCTACGTCGACGAGTATCTCCTGCAGCTTGCGCGGCGTGTACATCAGCATCTTATTCTGGCAGACGTCGCTGACGCAGCGCTCCACCTCCTGCGTGTCGCCCTCGCGCTCCATCTCCTGCACGAAGGGTGCCAGGCGGGCCCAGCGGGCGATGGTCTGCGGGTTGTCGTCGCAGAGGTAGCGCAGGTCGCTCGCCAGGCGCAGCAGCGCCATGTGGCGCTGCCCGCGCTTCGGCGTGATCTTCACCTCCAGCCAGCGGTCGACGATCTTCTGCGCGTCGACGCCGTTGAAGGTCAGCTCTGCGGCTCCAGCATCCGGGCCTGCCACTCCTCCACCGTCTCCCACAGGCTCAGCAGCTTCCGGAGCAGCCAGCTGGGGAGCTTGCTGACAGCCTTCAGCACTGCCATGAGCAGCATTAACACTAGCAGCAGGGGCAGCAGCAACAGCTCTGCTGCCACCAGCGCGGTATAGATCACCATACGTCTTGTCGAATTCATCATCTTGATAGTCGAAGATTAAGTTGTTGATATAAAAGATGTCTTTCTCGCTGACGGCAAACGAGGTGCGGTCGGCATTCTTCACCGACGCGTCGGCCTCCATGCCGAGGATGCTGGCCACGTAGGCCTGCTGGGCGGCAATGTCGCCGCGGCGAGGGTCGGCCGTCGTCACCAGCCGCAGGCCGTCGCCCGAGGGCGTCTGCCCGGCATAGAGCAGGCAGAGCCGCTCCTTGTCGTCCATCATCCACTGCGGCACGCGGCCGAAGAGCTCGCGCGGCGTGGTGCCCTTGGCGCTGAGGTGGTCGAAGTCGTGCATGATGAGCCCCGTCAGGCGGGCGTACTGCTGCAGGCGGTAGGGCGCCAGCGGCCGGTGGCCGTTCTTGCCGCGGCTGGGCTCGAAGGTGGCCATGAAGGTGAAGGCCGGCAGGCTCTTCTTCAGGTTGGCATACTGGGTCGTCTCCCCCTTTGCCAGGGCTTCACGGCAGCGGGCAATCGTGTCGGCGACGCGCTCTGAGCGTGTCACTCCCCAGAAGAGGTCCCTCGTGCATGGACGAGTGGCTTCAGAAAAGATGAATTGGAGTCCAAACATGTGCTTACCTTTGTCATGTTAGTGTAAAAGTTTTTTAGATAGTAGGGGTTCTCGCGCAGACCGATGGTCATGCGTATTTCGAGCTGGCCTTTCGCCTGGTTGACGGTCACTGAGCAACTGTCCGTGGCCATCAGTTTCCGACCCTTCAAAACGGGCTCCGCATGGTGGCCAGGCAGGGCTTTCAGGCACTTTTCGAGCTGGTCGCGCAGGTCGGCAGCTGGATCGACGGCGTCGGCGGGCACTTTCAGGTGGGCCACCAGCGAGCGGGTCTTTTCGCCTGTAGTCCGCATCAGCGCACCACCACCGCTCTTTTTCAGACTCTCATACTGGGGCTGCCCGGTGCCCTGAGGCGTGAAGAGCAGCCGGTCGTCGTCGTAGTACTCCATCGTACCACGTATCTTCTTGGGTTTCTGTTTGTTGTCGTTCATGTTTTTGATATTTTTTTATGTTACGAATTACTCGTTTACTCGTTTACTCTTTTACTCGATAAGCCTTATTTCTATAAGAATTTTTCATACTGTATTTTTATTATATTATATATTATATATAATATATAATATAATAATGGTTCAGTAACCCTTAACGAGTAAACGAGTAAAGAGTAAACGAGTAAAAATCATAGTCCTATGCTTTGTAACCATTTTTTCACGTCGAAGCCAGGGCAGGCCTTATTGGCGAACTCGCGGTGGCCGTGGATGGTGGCCTCGGGGTAGCACATTTTCAGCAGCCTCACCAAGTTCTCCATAGACTTGCGCTGGTCAGGCGTCCGCGTGTCGTCCCACACGTAGCCCTTCCGCGTGTTGGGAGCCAGCCGCCTGCCGCCGACGTAGCAGATGCCGATGGAGTGCTTGTTGTGCCCCAGGCAGTGAGCCCCCGGTTTCGAGAGTGGCCGACCTTCCTCGATGGTGCCGTCGAGGCGAATGACGTAGTGGTAGCCGATGTCGCTGAAGCCCCGCCCGCCTTTCTCCTTAGGCGTCGTGTGCCAGGTGCGGATATCCTCGGCGCTGAAGTCGCGTCCCTCCTGCGTGTCTGAGCAGTGGATGATGACTTCATTGATCTTTCTCATGCTTTTCCGTAGGTTTTGATCATTTCATCAACAAAGGGATTTCTGCTCAGCACGGTGAACGCCTTGATGCGGATGTTGGTGCCCACGCCCTGCCTGCCGTCGCGGGTGTTGAACTCGCGGTACGACAGCTCAATGTCGGCGCTGATGACCGACTCGACCAGGCATCTTTCGAGGAGCTCGTCGGCCGTCTCGCCGAAGGCCTCGGCAAAGAACTCGGCCCCGCCGGCGTTGAGTAATACGCCCTGCACGGTGCGCTTGGCGCTCTCGCCGTTCATGCGCGTCACTTCGACCTCGCGCGTTTCGTAGAATTTCGAGATACTGCATGTAACAATCATAGTGGTGTTCCTTTCTTTTTTTTGTTTTTGATGAGTGAGGGCGGCTGATCATTGTTTGAGCGCTCGTGCCTTTGCCTGCCGCCGCCCGTGTTGGGCAGGAAGACACCACAAAGGTAGGCACAAAAAAAAGCATCCCGCTGCAGTGCAGCGAAATGCTAATGAAATGCTAATGAAATGCTAAGGAACGGATGGAATCCTTGGCAAAATGCTAACTGCCTGCTAACCGATGGGCATATCGGGGTCGTCGCTTTCACGCACCCTCTCCAGCTCGCGGTCCAGGGCCTCGGCCACGCTCCGCAGCTGCAGGTAGGCGGTGCGGTCGTTGGTGCTGTACTTCACCTTGTCGGGGTATCTGACATCCTCACCGATGAACGACAGCGTAGAGTAAGGCCGTATGTTGTTGTATTCGCATTTGAACTCCAGGTCGTCGGGTAGTGGCAGCTGTCCGACACGCTCGCAGAATTCCTGAGCCTTCAGTGGGAACCCGCACTTGAAGTGCAGCAGCCACAGCCCGCCGGCCCATTTCCATTTCGTGTCGATTGCCTTCCCCTTGCCGTTGATGTTGGCCAGTGCCCGCGCTATCTGCTCGTCGCTGTAGACGATTCTCTCGCTGGCAGCCGAGTGCTCGCGCGGACTCTGCTCGTTGATACTGCCGTTGATGACGAGGTTTTTGATTTGTGCACCGTCGAAGAAGTTCACGATGCGCCCCACACGAAGGGTCCTTTCGTTTTCTAGTAGTTTCATGATGTTTGTTTAAATGGTAAGTTATTAATGTTAATGGCAGTCAAAAGGAGAGCAGGCACTATTAGTCACAGCATGACTTTTAGACCGCTAAGTACTTGACGAATGCTGAAACTGCCAATGCCCACGTCTCCATGACGTGAGCTGTGGCAGACAATCTACTCGTCTTGTACTTATTGATTAGCGGTCTTAAAGTCTACGAGAAAGCTGTCTGTGCTCTATTTTTATTTCCTCAATGTTCGCAATGCAAAATTACTACTTTTCCGGCAATCCTCCAAGGATTTGCCCGTTTTTTTAATCATCGGTGATGTTCAGGTGGTCAATCGTGCCGTGAAAATGATTCTCGATGGTGACGTTCACGGTCTGCTCCGTGGTGCCCAGGAACTTCTTCAGGAAGACCTTCAGGCGACTGATCACCGTCTGTTTCCAGCTGCCGCCGCAGGTTCGCCAGCAGGCTGGCCTCGTCCTTCACGCTCCGGGCATAGTCGTAGCCCTGGCTCATCAGCTGCTGGATGAAGTCACGCTCCAGCGCAGCCTCGCTCTGGTAGCCCTCCGCAGCACGGGGCGGCACCTCGTAGTGCGCCATCACCGTCTGGTCATCCTGCTCAATGATGATTTTGTAGTCGTCCATATTATTTTTTTGTAATTTACTTGTTATTTCAGAAATTATGTTTAACTTTGCAGCGAAATTAAACATTTGAAATGATGACAGCAGTACAACTCAACGCAATGAACACCGAACTATGGCAGAGCATTGGAGCCATAGCCGACAGTGAGCCGCTGATGAAGCGTCTGACCCGATATGCCAAGAAATTAGCGAAAGAGAAGCATGACCCTACGCTCATGACGAAGGAAGAATTTTTTGCAAAGATAGAGCGTGCAGAAGAACAACCGGGCAAGCGTTTTGCAACTGTTGAAGAACTCGACAAGTACATCCGCAGTCTATGAGCAAATACACGGTCATCATCAAGGAAGAAGCACTGACCGACTTGAGAAAACTTCTTAAATATGAGCCTAAGGCTTACAATAAGGCTCTGAGGTTTATCGGCGAGCTTTACGACCATCCTAAGACAGGGCAGGGTCACCCTGAGCCACTGAAGGGGAAGCCCGAAGGGCGATGGAGCCGCGAAATCACAAGAAAGCATAGACTTATCTACAGCATTTTTGAAACAGAAGTCCATGTCGACGTGCTTGCTGCCTATGGCCATTATGATGACAAGTGATTTCATTCTTATTCAAACGTCAATAGCTTATTCCTGTAGTACTCATATTGCTTCTCACGCTGAGACAGCTGAGATTCTAAGTTCGTGATAGAGGACTCGGAGCGGCACCTCGTAGTGCGCCATCACCGTCTGGTGATCCTGCTCAATGATTATCTTGTAGTCGTCGGTCATGGTTATTTCTCTTTCTCCAATCTTAATTCCCATAGCGTTT
The DNA here is from genome assembly GCA_946539475.1 of uncultured Prevotellaceae bacterium. The sequence goes on from CAMNHM010000001.1 coordinate 37,785, forward strand.
TTCCCCCGTAGGAAAAATATTTCGGTCCTTGATACGATTCACTTTTATTATGCATGTCCTCAGGGAGAAAAGTGCCACAGAAAGCTGAAAGACTCCATATACGCCCCTCATGCTCCACTTTGTTCTTACCAGCCACCTTTACCTCTATGCCGAGGGCATCAAAAATGACTGTATCGCCAATCTTTAAATCAACCATACTAAAGTCGAACGGAGGCCGCTGATGCTTCTCTTCTTTCTTCGTCTCCTTCGCTGGCTCTAATTCAGGATACAGCTGGCGAGGCTTGCCGTCTTCATACTTCATGACGACGGCATCGTCGATGGCAAGCGCCTGGTCTAGTAGGATGTCCAAAGCCTGTTCAGGCCCGACATTGAAGAACTCCCGATTCTGGCGAATGCGTAAGTCGGTCAAACGGTCTATCTGCTTGTGGATGATACGCTCTACTGCGGCATATTTCTCAGTTTGTATGGTCGCATAGATGTCAAAGGGTAAGGGCACAGCCGTGTTGTCCAACTCCTTACTACGTATGTCTACAGGGCGAGAACTCTTGCCTATCTTTACCCAGTCGTCGCGGAAGCTCTTGTTGGTCAAGATATATACATAGCCTTTTTCTTTTTCCATATCATTCAAATGTTAGAAGTTTATTCCTGTAATACTCGTATTGCGCCATCATCGTCTGGTGATCCTGCTCAATGATGAGTATATAGTCGTCGCTCATTAGAAGTTGTCAATATTGTTTTCAATGTTATTCTCGATATTAATACGCGGTTGGTCAGTACTACTAGATTGGCAATTAACTATAATGTTACCCTTTGTTATGTTACCATTATAGTCTTCAACGGTAATGGGTATTGAATTATCACCATCTTCCAAATGTAATTTAAATACAAATGTGTACATTGTGCGACATTCATCTGCGGATATAACTTTATCAATAGGAGGTGTGGAATATTCTGAATCATATGGCATCCTATAACAAAGATCTCCACGCCTGTGAATGGTGATAGACTTGGTGTCTCCTACAGCTAAGAATTTAAATGTTACATTACAAGACAAGCCATTTCCGCTAAAAGTAGAAACCTGAGCCCACGCCTTTCCATAAATTAGAGGTCTGTCAGAAGGTAAATGTATATTGGCGTTTTTGAAAAAGAGAATATCTTTTCCATTATAATTCCCTGTGGTAGATGTTTCCCACATGATTTTATCCCTGTTTATAGAGCTGTTCTCGTTTAGCCCAACATAAAAAGACCTGGGTGCTATATTGTCAATAGCTAAAGTTGCAAAGGGAATCTGAGTAAAAGACCAGTCTTTGTTAACACCTACAAGAAATAAACATCTATAACCACTTACATTTTGTTTATAAAAGCACTTTAGGGGCTTATCCAGCGATGTAGATGCCTCTTTGAAATTATTTACCACAAAGTCTTCAATGCACTTGTCAATATAATCTTGATTATCACTTGCAATGACGTAGTAATAATCTGCCTCTAGAGAAGACTGTATCTTGTATTTTACGTTTTCTAAACTGTGAAGGACTGGTATTTTTCCCTTCGTATAAAATTCTTCATTATTTGAGGCTCTTAACGATAAGTAATAATTCCTAAAAGTAACGTATGTTGAGTCATCAAGATGCTCTTTTCTTTTATACAACCATCTTTTTAGTTCATCATCCCATTTTTCGTCTGAGAAGGATTCTGAAATAGAAGCACCTGGCCCAGTAAATTTTATGTTTGTATCTTTGAAAGTATTTGCTTTCAACTTAAATGACAGTAAAGTGTCTATTAAGTTTTCTACTTCTACTCGTAATGGAATGACACCATCATTACGTGCCCCTAACAAAGCTATCTCTTTGGGCTGTTCTTGACCTATATTTATAAAATTATAAATTGACAGCTCTTCCATGTTATTAGCATAACCTGCATGAATTATATAGCCATCTGCAGATATTTTAAAAAAATGTTTGGAAATGGTGTCACAAGTGAAAACGATTTTTCCTTCTTCCTTCGAAAACGAAATACTTGCATAATGACCGTCTTCCTTTATTACCTTACAGCTAATACAAAAGATTGCCATAAGTATATAACAAACAATTGATTGACATTTATTTTTCATAATCATTCAAATGTTAATAGTTTATTCCTGTAATACTCGTATTGCTGCTCGCGGGCCTTCAGCTGAGACTCTAAGTTCGTGATGGAAGTCTCGAAGGTGTCGAGGATGCCAACGATACGGCGCTGCTCGGGGAGAGGGGGGACTACTATTTTTATTTCCTCAATGTTCGCAATGCAAAATTACTACTTTTCCGGCAATCCTCCAAGGATTTGCCCCGTTTTTTTCACTCATCGGTGATGTTCAGGTGGTCGATCGTGCCGTGAAAATGATTCTCGATGGTCAGGTTCACCACGCTGCTGCCATTGTACAACTGCTGCTGCAAGCCCAGGAAGAAGTCGCGAATCTGCCGGGGGTGCATCTTCAGCTTCCTGACAGCATCTGTCGGCGAGTGATACTTCATGTTGATCAGTGTGGGCAGCTTGTCGCTGTCCAGCTCCCTGAAGTCGTTGCGCACGTAGAGATCCATGATGTAGTTTGCGAAGTCTTGTTGCTCAGCGGTGTAGATGTTCTGTGCCTGCCGCCTCACTGTCTGCGCCCTTCGCCGGCGGTCGACGGGCGTGCTGTTGTAGGCCAGGTAAGCCAGCACGTCGAGCATGTCGCAGTCGTCGAGCGCCAGTATGCGGCGCGTCATCTCCAGCTTGTCTTCGGGGAATCCGCTCTGGGCCAGCACGCTGAGCAGCTGCTCGCGCGTGTCGGGCTGTGACCACCGCTTCCTCAGGTCTTCCTCGCCGTCGAGGAATTTGGGCAACAAGCCAAAGAGCCGCTCGATATATTCTTTGACGGTCAGCAGCTCGTCGCCAAACTGTATGCGCTCGTCCCAGGAGGTGTGCAGCGTCAGCTCGCGCAAGTGCGACAGCTTCACCTTGATGGTGTCCTTCCGATGGCCTCCACCGCCAGGGCAGGTGCAGGGCAGATGGCCGCACACGGGGCATGGCCCGGGTGGCGGCGGGGGACACTCGCAGGGGCTCTTGCCACACTTAGGGCAGGGCTTCACTTCTTTCTTTTTGCATGTGCAGGGGTAGTTGCCACACACGGGGCAGAAGGGTGTGCCTTCCCATTCCTCGTCCTCGAAGTTTTTCGAGGCTCCCACGAAATCAATGAGCGTGAAGAAGTACTTGCCGTCAAACAGGCGCGTGCCGCGACCCATGATCTGCTTAAACTCCACAATGTTGTTCACAGGGCGCATCAGCACGATGTTCCTCACGTTGCGGGCATCCACACCCGTCGAAAGCTTCTGTGAGGTGGTCAGGATGGTGGGGCGCAGGTAGTCGTTGTTTTGAAATTGCTTCAGCTTCGCTTCGCCGTCCTTGCCGTCGTCGGAGGTCACGCGCTCGCAGTAGTTAGAGTCGGGCACCTCCTTCCATTGGTTGATCATGTCGCGGATAATCTTGGCATGTAGCTGCGTACAGCAGAACACCAGCGTCTTCTCATCCTTGTCTATCTGGCCCAGCATCTCCTTCACTCGGTGCTCGTCACGTTGCCTGATCTCGATGTTGCCGTTATAAAAGTCCTGCTCAGTATAAGTCTTATTGACGTCGATGTCGCCTTCCACATCGTCGTTGGGGTTAAACTGGTAGTCATCGATGTTGCTGGTCGAGATCTTTACTCTATAGGGAGTGAGGAAGCCATCCTCGATGCCCTGCTTCAGCGAGTAGCTGTAGACAGGCTCACCGAAGTACTTGTAGGTGTTGGCATTCTCCCGTCGGCGAGGGGTGGCGGTCATACCCAGCTGCACGGCAGGGGCGAAATATACCATCAGCTGCCGCCACTCGCTCTCGTCATTGGCACCGCCACGATGGCACTCGTCAATGATGATGAAGTCGAAGAAGTTGGGAGGATACTGCATGTAGTAGGGATGCCCCGTGGGGTCATCGCCCATGATGGTCTGGAAGATGGTGAAATAGAGGTGGCGGGCTTTGGGCACTCGGTCTTTGTGCTTGTCGTCGTGCAGCAGGTCGGGCGTGATGCGCTCCATAGCATCCTCGGGGAATTGCTCAAAGTCGTTCTTCGCCTGGTTGGCAAGGATATTGCGGTCGGAGATGAACAGGATGCGCGGCTTTTGCTCCGTGCCGTGCGTGTTCCATCCCGTCTGATACAGCTTCCAGCATATCTGGAAGGCAGTGTAGGTCTTGCCCGTGCCCGTGGCCATCGTCAGCAGTATGCGCTTATTGCCTTTCGCTATGGCCTCCAGCACCTTGTTGATGGCTATCTCCTGATAGTAGCGAGGCTCGCGACCACCACCACGATTCAGCGGGCAGAGGTTGAACTTGTCGCGCCAGGGGTTCGCCTCGGGGAAGGTCATCTGCCACAGCTCCTGCGGAGAGGGGAAGCGGTCGGCAGGGCCTTCCTTCGAGGGGATGACATAGTTGCCCTTGGCATCCTTCACGCCCATGTCGATGGCCCATATCTCATCGCCGTTGGTGGAGTAGGCGAAGCGAATCTTCAGCAGGTCGGCATACAGCTTGGCCTGATCCACGCCCTCGCTGACATGCTTCTCGTCGCTCTTCGCCTCGATCACCGCCAGCTTCTGCTTCTTGTATTCAAGAATATAGTCGGCTTTCTTCGGGTGACGATTCTGAGGCACGCGGCTCACCTGGCCGGGCGTGATGTAGGCACGCTGCTCGGTCAGGATCTCGCTTTCAGGCACCTGCTCCCAGCCCACCTCGTAGAGCTTAGGGTCAATCTTCTTACGCCGCGTTGCACTCTCGTCCATAGTTACTTTTTTTCGATTTTATTTGTTTATCTTGTTTTTTTTTAGTTTGTCTTTGCAGCTGAAATCACTCAAACACTTTTCGTAACATCGCCTGCTTCAGGGCATCGCACTCGGCAATCGTCTTACGCAGTACTTCCTCCAGCTTCTTGATGTTTTCGGAGAGGGAGTCGAGACGGGAGACGATCTTTTGCTGAGTATCGAGGGAAGGATAAAACAGCTTGATCAATCGCAAATCCTTGATATTAATCTGCTTTAGTGTTGAACCCGTCGTTTTTTCTGCAAAGACCTTTTGCAGATTAGGTGAAAGCATCTGATAATATGCGAAGTCCTTATCCAATTCTTTTTTGAAGAATAACGGTACAATACCCCTATTTACGTTGCAACCAACAAGTTCAGAGGAAGCCAATGCTAAAATGCCTGTCGTTCCTCGGACACTCAGCAGAATTTCATCGCCCCTAAGAATAGTTCTTTTATATGCATTAGAAATAGACTCTTTCGTACATTTTAAACCTTCTTTGAAAACGATCTTCGTATTTAAATCAACAGGTCTGACTACCGGGATTCCCCCTTCGACATGATCTCCCTGTTGAACAATACCATAGGAAATAGGGCACTTATCGTCTACAACATCCTTCAATGTCTTCACTTCCCACCCCTCTTTCGGCTCCATCGCTTTATCGAGAGCTTTCTGGAAGAGGGCACGGGCTTCGATGAGTTGTTTTTCAACATTGGCTTTCAGGGCATCGATGTTGGCGAAGGCAGAGTCAAGGCGAGAGACGATGCGCTGCTGCTCGGTCTTTTTAAGAATGGGTATGTCTATATTTAAGTATTTCTCGAATTCAATATTGTGAATGCCAGTTGTAGCCTTCTGCATTCTAAGAGTGCCGCCACTTTTGTAGACATAAAGCAAATAGATATAAAGGAAGCGACTTAACAGAGTATTATCTTTTAATCTTAATACAGATGTGAAGTTGCTGAAAGAAAATTCACCATTGTCTTTCTCAAAAATAACAGCACGTCCTACAGGTTGTTTTTCACTACCCCCCGACTTTTCTATAATAATATCTCCTTTTAAGAGCTTACGCTTTGCATATTGCCTTTCTTCGACATCTAAATATTCTACGTTATCATAACGAAGAGTAAAGTCTTTTGTAAAGTTTGCATTTCTTATCACTCCAACATTTACAAACGGTGGCTTCTTACCTTTCCATAAGCCGTTGAGAATCTCGCACACCTCCCCCAGCTTCTTATACGTCCATCCCTTTTTCATTCCTCGTCCTCCTCAAAATCCTCGTCGTCCTCGATTTCATATTTCCCAAACAAGTCGTCGTCCTCGTCTGGCCACAGATCCCAGATGAGGTCTTCGTGGAGAATATCGTCGGCCTCGTTCAGCAGATCCTCGATGCTGTCGAATATCTCCGAGGGCTCCCGCTCGTCGCGCTGCTCCACGCGGTGGGGATTCTTCACCGAGAGGTCGCAGTCGTCGCCCAGCGTCGTGACATCCACCGTCCATGAGTTCTCGCTGTCGGCCTTCGTCTTTTGCAGCTCCACAAACTCTGCCAGGTCTTCATCGCTGAGGGCATTCGTCTTGCCGAGGTTGCGCCCTGGGTTCAGCTGGTAGTACCAGATGTGGCGCGTCGGCGTGCCCTTGTCGAAGAACAGCACCACCGTCTTCACGCCGGCACCCTGGAACACGCCCGACGGCAGGTCGAGGATGGTGTGCAGGTTGCACTGCCCGAGCAGCAGCTTGCGCAGCTGGGCAGCGTCGCCGTTGGAGAGGAACGTGTTCTTGATCACGATGCCCGCACGGCCTCCCACACGCAGCATCTTGATGAAGTGCTGCATAAACATATAGGCAGTCTCGCTGGTGCGCAGGTCAAAGTTCTGCAGCACCTCGCCACGCTCGCTGCCGCCGAAGGGGGGATTGGCCAGAATGACGTCCTTGCGGTCGCGCTCCTGCACCTGCGAGAGGTTTTCTGCCAGCGTGTTGCCTCGGATGATGTTGGGAGCTGCCACGCCGTGGAAGATCATGTTCATCGTGGCGATGATATAGGGCAGCGGCTTCTTCTCCTTGCCGAAGAACGTCTTCTCCTGCAGCACCTTCGCGTCGTGGGTGCTTTCCACCTGCTCCTGCATATAGCTGAAAGCCTCGCAGAGGAAGCCAGCCGAGCCGCAGGCAGGGTCGTAGACCGTCTCACCAATACGAGGGTTGACCACCTTCACGATGGTGCGGATGAGCGGGCGCGGGGTGTAGTACTCGCCACCATTGCGCCCGGCATTGCCCATGCGTTGGATCTTGCTCTCGTAGAGAAGCGTCATCTCGTGCTTGTCCTCGGCACTCTGGAAGTGCAGCGTATCGATGAGGTTGATGATCTCCCGCAGGTTGAAGCCCGAGGTGATCTTATTGCGCAGCTCGGCAAAGATCTCGCCAATCTTATACTCCAGCGTGTTGGCCGAGCTGGCAGTCTCCTGAAACTTGCGGAGAGCAGGGAACAGCTTCTGGTCGACAAACTGCTGAAGGTCAGGCCCCGTCATGCAGTTGATGTCGTCGGGAGTGCCGTCGGCCTTCTTCGGAGCTGCCCACTGGCTCCACCGCATAAAGCCCGTGATGATGCGCCGGTACTCCTTGCCAGCCATCAGGGCATTCATTTCGCGCTCTGCCTCCAGGTCGTCGAGATACTTCAGGAAGAGCAGCCAGGAAGTCTGCTCGATATAGTCCAGCTCCGTGGAGCATCCCGCCTCATTGCGCAGGATGTTGTCGATCGCATTGAATGTTGACTCGTATTGCATAGGATATTTCGGTTAATCGGGTCAATTGCTGACGGGGACGTACTCGCCGCTTTTTATCTTTTCGGGAAATATAGTCTTCACTATAATCTTAGTGTCTTTAGGACTGTAGGGGTGACAGATGGTGTAGGTTATGTTTTGTGTGTCCTGGTGGTCAAGTCGCTTGTTACGATCCCCGAAGACGAGTTGGTCATTATACTCACTATAAGCAAACAAATATGCGGCTATATCACAACTATATCCTGTATTAGTAGTGAGGTTGAGACCTCCGTAATAAGGGATTTTAAAGGTAATCCTTTCGCCATCGGCATTTTCCCAGGAGGTTCCATTTAGCAGCATCTTTATAAAATCGAAATAGTCGCCTGTGCGAGCAGTGTGGGTGGTTCTGTCCTCAGACCAAAGTGCAATGCCCGACCACTCCTGATGTCCGCTGAGGGTAATCTCCCATTGCAGGTTAGCTTCATCAATTTGTGCAGAAGTCGACAAGACGCCAGTTTTTTCGTTATATGTCCAACTACGGTCTCGACTTCTGTCAGTAGAAGTGCGTATCTTGCCATTGTCAAACAAGATAAAGTTGATGGTTTTCCCATGCTTCTGGCCTGTCTTCGTCTTGACATCGTCAATAGTCCAAAAACCGACAAATTTTTCTGATGCTTTTGACTGCACAGAAGGATTGTCGACTTCAGCCTCATCGTCGTCTGATGGGCATGCCGTTAACATAAACATGCTTGCGATAAGCATTGCATAAGTCAGATTCTTTCTTTTCATTGCAGAAACTTTAATTAATTGTTAATCTGTTGCGGGTCAGGGGGGCGTCCCTCTGATTCATATCGTTGATTCGTTTTTTTTACAGGGTTCTCTCTTTGAAAAAGGCGGCGGGCGAGGCCTCGCGGTTGGCCCGCCGGAGTAATAAATTTTAAATAATATAAAAGAGATTGTGATATGACCTTCACAGGCCGTTGGTTATCACGAATAAACAATAAAATAATAGTTAAATTATCCCCTCTCTCTTGAGGGGGCTCGTAAAAACTTGTGCTAATAGTAGACGTGATGCTCGCCGGCCCATGCGGTTTCGACCTCGATGGTGATACCTGGCGACGGGCTGGCGGCAGCGGTGCTATCAGCACGAGTAACGGTATCGCTGTCCTCCAGCTCAGGCAGCAACGACGGCTGCTGCTCGCAGCCAGCGGCCACGGGCAGGAGGAGGACAATGAAGATGAATAATATGGTTCGGGGGTACGTACGCGGGTGAGGAAGGCTTAATATTTTACCCCCCCCCAGTGGCTAGTATGCCATGTATCAGTGGTTTACGCGTCTTGGCTGTCATTGTTTTTTGGTTTTTATCCTGCAAAGATACGAATAAGCGAGCGAATAACAAAGAAAAACATTGTTTTTTTGTTTGATTTATCCTAATTAGTGCTCATTAGTTTCTAAAGAGAAGTAATTGGTGCTCATTAGTTTCTAAAGAAAAGTTAAATTTGCAAGTCTCTCAAACTTGTTGTACCTTTGTACCCAGAAACGGGACGCTCTGCGGCCTCGGACGCGAGGCTGGTATCGGACGGCAGCCTACGTAGTAACGGAACTCAGCCTAGGAAGTTCCGAAGACCGCGCAAGAACCTCCGAAACTACATACCCTGAGTCTCGAACCTAAGCACACTGAAAGTCCAAGCTAGCGGGACGGAAATGGCCGGGGAACGAGACGAAGTTGACAGGGCGACATCCGTTAACAATCATTAACAATCAAAAAGAAAGGAGTTTTTATGGCACAGAAATTGCAGATTTACAAGAACACGAACGAGGAATCGAAGATCTTCGGCAAGTACCTCGTACGCGCCGTCTACGACAACCGCTTCATCGGCACCAGCGAGCTGGCCGACTTCATCCAGACGCAGTGCACCGTGAAGCGCTCCGACATCAAGGCTGTCCTCGACGAGCTTGGCGGAGCCTTCAAGCACTACTTCGAGCTGGGACAGAAGATCAAGCTCGACTCCATCGGCATCTTCAAGGTGGGCGTGTCGTCGGGCACCGCCGACACCGAGTCCGGCGCCTCGGCAGCCCTGGTGAAGAAGAGCCGCGTGCTCTTCCAGCCCGAGGTGTCGTCGGTGCTGAAGGATGTCGTCGAGGTGCAGCGCGCCCAGAAGGTCAACGGCGTGGCAACGCTGGTGTCCACCCAGATGCAGGTGTACAGCCACCCCGCCACGATGCTGAAGGACCTGCGCTTCGAGCTGACGAAGGACCTGCAGGGCTCGGGCATCGCCTCCGAGGCCAGCGGCGGCGACAGCGGCGGCGGCAGTGGCGACGACGAGCCGCGTCCTTAGGAGGATTGAAGGATTGAAGGATTGATGTTTTAGGAGGACTGAAAGATGAAGATCAAGATCTCTGAACGTCTGAAGAACCGCATCGTCGAGGCACTGATTGCTGCCGTCACCGCGTTCATCGCGGCCATCACAACCACCTCGTGCATGGGACACGGGCCGCTCTGATTACTCGTTTACTCTTTACTCGTTTACTCGTTAAGGGTTTCTGAAAGTTAAAAAATCTTTCAGAACCCCTTTTTTTAGCTGCGCAGTGCGCGCATGGCGTTCAGCACAGCGAGCACCGTCACGCCCACATCGGCGAAGACTGCCATCCACATCGTTGCCAGGCCCGTAGCGGCAAGCAGCAGCACGGCCAACTTGACAGCGATGGCAAAGGTCACATTCTGGCGAGCGATGGCGAGCGTCCGCCGTGAGATGCGCAATGCGACGGGCAGCTTCGAGGGATGATCGTCCATGAGCACAATGTCGGCAGCCTCGATGGCAGCATCGCTGCCCAGGCCTCCCATAGCGATTCCCACGTCGGCGAGTGCCAGCACAGGGGCGTCGTTGATGCCGTCGCCTACGAAGGCGATGCTGCCCTGATGCTGCTCGTGCATCAGCCGCTCCATGTGCGACGTCTTGTCGGCCGGCATGAGCTCGGCGTGGTAGTCGGTGATGTTCAGCTGGTGAGCGACGCTCGTCGCCACCTCAGCACGATCGCCCGTCAGCATGACCGTACGAGTGACTCCCAGCTTGCGGAGCTCGTCGATGGCTGTGGCGCTGTCGTCCTTGATGCGATCGTTGATGACGATATGCCCGGCATAATCGCCGTTGACGGCCACGTGGATGATGGTGCCCGTATGCGTGCAGTCGCGCCAGGAGGCGCCTGCCGTCTGCATCATCTTGGTGTTGCCCACGCAGACGACATCCCCATCGACGCGGGCACGGATGCCCTGCCCGGCAATCTCCTCGACGTCGGTCACCCGACAGCCATCAGCGGCAGCCTCCGGGAAGGCATCGCGAAGGGCGGCAGCAATGGGATGTGTGGAGTAATGCTCGACGTGGGCGGCGAGGTGGAGGAGACGTGTAGCGGCGTTGTCGTCGCTGTGGACGGCTGTAACGGCAAACTGGCCGTGGGTGAGGGTTCCCGTCTTATCAAATACAACGGTACGCACGCGTGCGAGGACATCGATGTAGTTGGCGCCCTTGATGAGTATTCCTCGCCGCGAGGCTCCTCCGATGCCTGCGAAGAAGGTAAGGGGTACGCTGATGACCAGTGCACAGGGACACGACACGACGAGGAACAGCAGGGCGCGATAGAGCCATGTGGGGAACGAGGCAATGAACGGTGCCTGCGCGGCGACGGCGGCGACGGCAGGAGGGATGACGGCGAGGGCGACGGCAGCCAAGACGACGACGGGCGTATAGACGCGGGCAAAGCGGGTGATGAATGCCTCGCTGCGCGACTTGTGGTCGGCGGCATGCTCCACGAGCTCGATGATCTTCGTGGCAGTGCTCTCGCCAAAGGTCTTTGTGGTGCGCACGCGGATGACGCCGGAAAGGTTGACGCAGCCGGAGAGCACCTCGTCGCCGACAGCGGCGTCGCGAGGCACGCTCTCGCCCGTGAGGGCTACGGTGCTCAGTGAAGTGGCCCCTTCGACGATGATGCCGTCGAGCGGAACTTTTTCGCCTGGGCGGACGATAACGACCTGTCCCAGGGCGACATCCTCAGGCCTCACGTCGCCCGTCTCAAGATGAGCCACGTCGGGACGGATGTCCATCAGGTGGGAGATGCTCTGACGGCTCTTACCCTCTGCATAGCCTTCAAAGAGCTCGCCCACCTGGAAGAGCAGCATGACGACGACTGCTTCGGGGAACTGCGTGTCGGCGCCTGGCAGGAAGCCGATGGTGAGGGCTCCGATGGTGGCGATGGCCATGAGGAAATGCTCGTTGAACATATCTCCATGGACGATGCCTTCAAGAGCCTCCTTCAGCGTCGCATGCCCAATGAGAAGGTAGGGAACGAGATAGACGGCGAGCAGCTGCCAGGTGGCGAGGTGGCCGTGCTTCTCGATAACGACGGCGACGATGAGCAACGCCAGCGTTGCCCCTATCCGCAGAAGCTGGCTGCGAAGGCCTGCCTCGTGCTCGTGCTCGTGGTGCTCATGCTCGCAATGCGGGCAATGGTGTTGATGACTGTGTGCCATATCTTTGCTACTTTTAATTGGTTTCCGGCTGCAAAGTTACGGCAAAGCTTTTGCAATCTGGTTGCAAAGAGCAAGAGGGGTGGCCTAGTAGCCTGACTTGTAGATGACTTTTCCGGCTCCGCTGGTGATCTTCAGGGCATCGGGATGCTCGCGAATGTAGGAATCGATGTGGCGTACGCGCTTCTCCTCCAGGATCTCATCGACGGCAATCAGGATGCCCGTCTCCTCCACGTCGCCAAAGCCGTAGTTGATGGCTGTGCCGAAGAGCTTCATCGTGGGCGAGAGACTCATATAGGCATTGACCAGCGGGGGGATGTTATATCCGAGCTTGCGCACCTCGCGATTGAGGATGCGATAGTCGTCCTTGAAATTATCGGCGCTGAAAAGAGCCTCCAGCACCTTCTCGTCGGTCTCGATCTTCAGAGGCTTCATCGGCACCACGAGGTTGTCCTTGTCGTCGAAATACTTGCGCAGGAAGTAGAGGATCATGTCGCGACCCTCGCGGATGTAGCTGGGGTACATCGTCATCTTTCCAAAGAAGTATCTCACGTTGGGCATGATGACCGTCAGGGCGCCGAGTCCGTCCCACAGGTTGTCGAGTGCGAAGAGGCTCTTGGCACCCATGCGCGAACTCTGATAGGGGAGACTGACAAAGGAGCGTCCCAGCTCGATGGTGTAGGGCATGTACTCCTGCAAGAAGCGGTCGCTGAAATGGAACATGTGGCTCGTAGCCAGTATCGGCTGCCCATTGTCGGCAATATCCCACTTCGTACCTTCCAGATAGCGATAGCCACCGATGATCTCTTCTGCCTCCGGATTCCAGACGATCAGCTGCTTGTAACAGTTCTCGCAGATGTCGAACTCGTCGATGTCGGACTCCTTGCCCGTACCTCCGCCAGCCTCGCGGAAGGCAATCTCGCGCAAGCGCCCTATTTCGCGCATCACGTTGGGAGCTTCGTGAGCAGTGACGATATAGATCTCGTTGTGACTCTTGTTGGTCATACGCAGCTGGCGCTCGGGGGTAAGCTCACTCTTGAGCACTTCAGCGGGGACGGGGGCAATGATGGGTTGATCCATATATGGCTAGGAGTTAGGAATTGGAAGATTCTTTTGTGGGTTGAAGTTCGTAGACAGCGTTCTTGACGTATTCGGCCCATTCGGCGGGCGACTTCGACTTGTCGAAGGTCTGCCAGGGGATGGGCTTGCCAATCTTCACTGGGAATGTGTTGCCAGTGTTCTTGAACATTTCGTCGACGAGGAAGAGCATGGCGATATTGACTTTCTTCACCAGGCGGTCGCTGACGTTGGAGAGGCGATAGAAGAAGTTGCTGTTGCGACCTCCGAAAAAGATGGGCACCACATCGCGCTGGTACTCAACGCTCTTGGAGATGAAGGTCTTCTTCCACTGCAGGTCGCGGATCTCGCCGTTGCGACGGCGTGAGCAGAGTCCTGCAGGAAACATCAGCATGTGGCTGTCGCTCTGGAACCCCGCCTCGACCATTGCAGGAAAGGAGCGGCTCTGCTTGCCCGTCTTGTTGATGGGGATGCAGAGGGGAGCCAAGCCGGGGAGGTTCATCAGCAAGTCGTTGACGAGATAGCGGAAGCGGTCGTCGTAGTGACGCCCGATGACCGATCCGAGGGCTACACCGTCGATGCCTCCCATGGGGTGGTTGGAGACGAAGGTATAGAGCCGTCCGTCGTCTTTCGACGGAAGGTTCTCCATTCCTTCCACCTCAACCTTCACCTGAAGATAGTCAAGACAGTCCTCCAGCCACGGCGTGCCAGTAAGGTCGCGCGCGCGCCAAAGGAATTCGTTCACCTGATCCTCATGGGCAATGCGCCGAAGCCAGTTGATGGCGAAGCGCGGCACCCAACGGGCTTTCTTACCCATCTTGCCACGCAGCACCTTCTCGATGTCGACGGTTTTCTCTGTGATCGTGTTCATTATTTGTTCTAGCGCGAATCAAGGTGCAAAATTAACACTTTTCCTTCAATTATAGCACTTTTTTCGCAAAAAAGTGCGATTCTGGCTTTATTTTTATACAATTTGTTCGTCAAGAGGGCTATTTTGAAGGAAAAAGCACGATGTAATCGCTAAAAGTCCAGCTCTTCTGTGGAGGTGGCTGCAAGATTTCGTGTGGGGGGAGATGACAGTCCCCCACCCGACGGCGACGGACGAAGACATCATCGCGAAAAGAGCGTTGCACAAAAAAGCATTTATGTGTAAAACAGCCCCCGTTTTGAGGCCAAAAACAGAAAAATAAAACTTTTTTTGAAAAAAAAATGGGGAAAAGTGGGGAAATGTGGAGAAAAACAATTACCTTTGCATCGAACTTCGAAAACCGAATATCTTATGCGCATGAGATTTCTAGGAAACATAGAGGCAAAGACCGACTCGAAGGGACGCGTATTCCTTCCGTCTACCTTCCGCAAGGTGCTTCAGGCATCTGGCGAGGAAGCCCTCATCATGCGCAAGGATATCCACCAGAACTGTCTGGTGCTCTACCCCGAGAGTGTATGGAATGCACGTGTCGATGCACTTCGCGAGCGCATCAACGAATGGGACGACGAGGGGAAGATGGTGCTCCGCCAGTACATGAAGGAGGCCGAGTTCCTCACCCTCGACGGCAACGGACGCTTTCTCATCCCGAAGCGCTACCTCCAGATGGCTGAGATAGACCAGACGGTGCGCTTCATAGGAATGACGGACACCATCGAGATATGGGCAGCAGAGAAGGCGGAGCAACCGTTCATGACACAGCAGGACTTCGCCTCGAAGCTGAAAGCCATCATGGCTAACCAACAATAAATCGAACAGCGAGAAGATGACAACAACGGTCGGCACATACCACGTACCTGTCCTGTTAACGGATAGTGTCGACGGGCTGGGAATCCAGCCCGACGGCGTTTATGTTGACGTCACCTTCGGAGGTGGAGGGCACTCTCGCGAGATCCTCCGCCGCCTCGGCCCTAACGGCCGCCTCTTCGGCTTCGACCAGGATGCCGACGCTGAGCAGAACGCGATCGACGACGCACGCTTCACGTTCGTCAGGAGCAACTTCAGATACCTGAAGAACTGGATGCGCTTCGAGGGAGTAGACCACATCGACGGGCTGCTGGCCGACCTGGGCGTCTCGTCGCACCACTTCGACGAAGCCAGCCGCGGCTTCTCCTTCCGCTTCGACGCTCCTCTCGACATGCGCATGAACAAGCGGTCGGGGGCGACGGCTGCCGACATACTCAACAACTACAGCGAGGAGCAGCTGGCCGACGTGCTCTACATCTACGGCGAGCTCCGCAATGCGCGCCAGGTGGCTTCGGCGCTCGTCAGATACAGGGCGCAGCAGCCTTTTGCCACCACTCAGCAGCTGCTTCAGGCCACTGAACGCTGCTTCGTGCGCGAGCGCGAGAAAAAAGATGTGACGAAGCTGTTCCAGGCACTGCGCATCGAGGTGAACCACGAGATGGCCGCCCTGCGCGAGATGCTGGCTGCTGCCTGCCAGCTGCTCCGCCCCGGCGGACGGCTCAGCATCATCACCTATCACTCGCTGGAAGACCGCATGGTGAAGAACCTGATACGCACCGGAAACGTAGAGGGACGGGCAGAGCAAGACTTCTTTGGCCGCTCGCAGTCGGCGATGAGAGCCATCGGCAAGGTGACGACCCCCTCAGACGAAGAAATAGAGAACAACCCTCGCAGCCGGAGCGCAAAGCTCCGCGTCGGCGAAAAGATATAGAGACACGACTATGGCAAAGGACGACGAGCAACTGAAAGAGCAGCAGGCTGCCGATACCACTGCTGAGGAGCCCAGGGAGGACAGCCTCTCGACACTGGAGAAAATCAAGCAGCAAGCCAAGGAGAGCGACGAGGCCCCATCGGCATCGCTGCGCTTCACCGACATTCTTGGCGGTGAGTTCCTGCTGACGTTCGTACGCCGGCAGGCATGGCTCATCATCCTCATAGTGCTCATCACGACGGCGTACGTCGCCGTGAGATACCAGTGCCAGCAGGATGCCATCGACATCAGCCAGCTGGAGAAGGACCTGGTCAGCGCGAAGTTCGAGGCACTCTCGAGCTCCAGCAACCTGACGCGCATGAGCCGCCAGAGCAATGTGCAGCGCATGCTCAGCATCCAAGACAGCATCACGACGCTGGAGAAAGCCGATCAGCCGCCCTACATCATTGAGGTGCCACAGAAATAAGCAGAGAGGAAGCAGAAAGCAGACAAGAGATGAGTAAGTTCAAGAAAGAAAAAGTGATGCCACGCTATCTGGTGGTCGCCATGATCCTGACCCTGGCGGGGATTGCCGTGGTCGTCAAGGCTGCCTATATCATGACAGCCGAGAAGGACTACTGGGATCAGGTGGCCAAGAACCAGGTAAACCTGGCAGACAGCATCAAGAAGCCCAATCGCGGCAACATACTCAGCTGCGACGGCCAGCTGCTGGCGGGCAGCATCCCTGAATATGAGCTTTACATCGACTTCCGTGCCGGCTTGCAGCGCGACGGCTCAGAGGATACCGCCTGGGTGCGAGAGCGCAGCGAGCTATGGACAGCAAAGCTCGACAGCCTCTGCGACGGCCTCCACAGGATATTCCCCGAGAAGTCGGCCGAGGAATTCCGCCAGCACCTCAACGAAGGCTACCAGAAGAAGAGCCGTTTCTGGAAGGTATGGAAGGGTAAGGTCGACTATGTCACGTATAAAGAGGTGAAGAAGCTGCCCTACTTCAACCTGCCGCGACATAAGGGTGGCTTCTGGGGAAAGGAATTCCCGGCACGCCGTCATCCCTTCGGATCGCTGGCTGAACGCACGATCGGCTCGCGCGACACTGCCCGCTACGGTGTGGAGCTGGCCTTCGACTCTCTGCTCAAGGGCACCTATGGCATTGCCCACAAGCAGAAGATGCGCGACAAGATGGTGTATGTCACCACGACGCCCCCCGTCGACGGAGCCGACATCGTGACCACGCTCGACGTGGGCATGCAAGACCTTGCCGAGCAGGCACTGCTCAAGGAGCTCCGCGACCGCGACCACCTCATGGGCGTTGCCATCCTCATGGAGGTGCAGACAGGCGACGTGAAAGCCATCGTCAACATGGAAAAAGGTAGCGACGGCGTCTACCGAGAGCGCCTGAACAATGCGCTGGGATATCGTTGTGAGCCCGGATCGGTGTTCAAGACGGCGTCCATCCTCGTTGCCCTCGACGACGGCGTCGTCGACACGAGCTACGTCATCCACACGGGCAACGGAGTGATGCCCATGCACGGTGCGAACATGAAAGACCACAACTGGCACAGAGGAGGATATCACGACATCAACGTCGCCAAGGCCCTCGAGGTCAGCAGCAACGTTGGCGTGAGCCACGTCATCGACCACTTCTACTACAGCAACCCCTCGAAGTATGTCGAGGGACTCTATCGGGTGGGCATCGGAGAAGACCTGAAGATCCCCCTCAACGAGTACCGTGCTCCGAAGATACGCTATCCGGACACGAAGACCACCAACCGCGCCAACTACTGGAGCAAGACGACACTGGCATGGATGAGCATTGGCTATGAGACGCAGATAGCACCCATCAACACGCTGGCATTCTACAACGCCATCGCCAACGACGGCAAGCTCGTGCAGCCACGCTTCGTGAAAGCCATCATGAAAGACGGCGAAGTAGTGGAAGAGCTGCCCACCGTCGTGCTGAAAGAGCAGATTGCACGCCCAGAGGCCGTCAAGACCATGCAGACGGTGCTCACGCACGTCGTCAGCCAAGGCCTGGGAAAGAGAGCCGGCTCGACATCGTTCCCCGTAGCCGGAAAGACGGGTACGGCGCAGGTGTCGGACAACGTCTACAACTACCACTCTGGCAAGCGCTGCTATTGGCTCAGCTTCTGCGGATTCTTCCCTGCCGACAAGCCCCGCTACTCATGCATCGTCTGCGTGAAGACCACTACGGGCCCTGCCTCCGGCGGCTTGGTATCAGGATCGGTGTTCCACGAGATTGCCGAGGGCGTGATGGCTGGCAGCGTCAGGAAAGTGGCGGCTAACGCCCGCGATGAGCATTCGACATTCATCCCAGAGGTGAAGAACGGCGACGTGCAGGCTGCCAACTACGTGCTGGGACAGCTGAACATCAACACCACCGGCAACTGGATGACCGCGAAGACTGGCGACGCCCCCGTCTGGGGAAAGGCCTCGCAAGAGCCGAACTCCGTCAAACTCGACAAGATCAACGAGGACGAAGACATCATGCCTGACGTCATGGGCATGGGCGCACGCGATGCAGTGTTCATGCTGGAGAAGCTGGGCGTGAAGGTGCGCCTCAGCGGCATGGGACACGTGAAGGGACAAAGCATACCTGCAGGAACGTCGCTCCACCAGGGCATGGTCTGTCAGCTACACCTGGGATAGACACATTATTAATATATAGAGCTTCTATGAGACTGAATGACATCATCAAAGACATAAAGGTGAAAGCCATCTACGGATTGGCTGACATCGAGATTGCAGACGTCGACATCGACTCCCGCCAGGTACGGGAAGGCCATCTGTTTGTGGCTATCCCCGGCACTCAGACAGACGGGCATCAGTATATTGGCAAAGCCTTGCAGCAAGGAGCGGCGGCAGTGCTCTGCGAGCATCTCCCTGAAGACGTCGCTACAGACAAGGCGACATTCGTCGTGGTAGAGTCGACAGAAGCCGCGGTAGGCCCCGTGGCAACGGCTTTCCAGGGCTATCCTGCTGAGAAGCTGAAGCTTGTGGGCGTCACCGGCACCAACGGCAAGACCACGATTGCCACCTTGCTATATAACATGTTCCGCCAGCTGGGCTATCGCTGCGGATTGCTGTCGACAGTGTGCAACTACATCGAGGGCGAGCCCATCCCTGCCAGCCATACCACTCCCGACCCCGTGGAGCTCAACCGCCTGTTGCGGCGAATGGTCGACGAAGGGTGCCAGTATGCCTTCATGGAATGCTCCAGCCACGCCATTGCCCAGCAGCGTATCGGCGGGCTGAAGTTCGCCGGGGGTATCTTCACAAACCTCACCCGCGATCATCTCGACTACCATAAGACGGTTGAGAACTATCGCAATGCGAAGAAAGCCTTCTTCGACATGCTGCCCAAAGGTGCCTTTGCCATCACGAATGCCGACGACAAGAACGGCCTCTTCATGGTGCAGAACACCAAGGCCACCGTGAAGACCTATTCCACGCGCACGATGGCCGATTTCCGCGCCCGCCTGATAGAGTGCCATTTCGAAGGCATGTACCTAGAGATCGACGGGCGAGAGGTCGGCGTACAGTTCATTGGCAAGTTCAACGTGAGCAACCTCCTGGCTGTCTATGGAGCAGCCGTGATGCTGGGACAGCAGCCCGAGGACGTGCTGCTGGTGCTGAGCACGCTGAAGAGTGTGGCAGGACGCCTGGAGCCCATCTCCTCACCAGAGGGCTTCACGGCCATCGTCGACTACGCCCATACCCCCGATGCGCTGGAGAACGTGCTGCGCGCCATCCACGAGGTGCTTCAGGGCAAAGGTCGCGTCATCACGGTATGCGGGGCAGGCGGAAACCGCGACAAGGGAAAGCGCCCGCTGATGGCTCAGGAGGCTGTGGCCCAGAGCGACCGCGTCATCATCACCAGCGACAATCCGCGTTTCGAGGAGCCGCAGGACATCATCAACGACATGCTTGCCGGTCTCGACCAGCACCAGATGAAGAAGGTGGTCAGCATCGTCGATCGTCGCGAAGCCATCCGTACGGCAGCGATGATGGCTCAGAAAGGCGACGTCATCCTCATTGCTGGCAAAGGCCACGAGGACTACCAGGAGATTAAAGGTGTAAAGCATCACTTCGACGACCGTGAGGTGGTGCGCGAATGCTTCCAAATAACAAAATAAAGATATGCTGTACTATCTGTTCAGATTCCTTGAAGACTATAACATCCCGGGGGCGCACCTCTGGAGCTACATCTCCTTCCGCGCACTCCTGGCGCTGATACTGTCGCTGGTCATCTCGGCATGGTTTGGCGAGCGCTTTATCAAGTGGATGAAGCGACGTAAGATTTTCGAGACAGAGCGCGACCCGGCTATCGACCCCTTCGGCGTAGAGAAGAAGGGCGTGCCCACGATGGGTGGCATCATCATCATCGTAGCCATCCTGGTGCCCGTCTTGCTGCTGGGCCGCATACGCAACATATACCTCATCCTGATGGTCATCACCACCCTATGGCTGGGATTCCTCGGCTTCATGGACGACTACATCAAGATTTTCCGAAGGAACAAGGATGGCTTGAAGGGCAAATACAAGATCATCGGGCAGGTATCGATCGGCTTTATCGTTGGCCTGACGCTCTATCTGAGCCCTGACGTCGTGATGCGTGAGAATATCAGCGGCACACAGCAGGGCAAGACTGAGGTCGTAAAACACGAAGCCGAAGCCCACAAGTCGCTGCAGACGACCATCCCGTTCACCAAGCACCACAACCTGAGCTATAGCGATGTGATGTCGTTCGTAGGCAAGCATAAGGTGGCCGCCGGCTGGATACTCTTCGTGCTGATGACGATCCTCGTGGTGACGGCCGTGTCGAACGGTGCCAACCTGAACGACGGAATGGACGGCATGTGCGCCGGCAATTCAGCCATCATCGGTGTGGCCCTGGGCATCCTTGCCTACGTATCGTCGCACATTGGCTATGCTTCCTATTTCGACATCATGTACATACCACACTCGGAGGAGCTGGTGATATTCCTCTGTGCGTTCGTGGGTGCAATGATCGGCTTCCTGTGGTACAACGCTTACCCCGCACAGATTTTCATGGGCGACACGGGGTCGCTCACCATCGGAGGCATCATCGGCGTATGTGCCGTCATCATTCATAAGGAGCTGTTGCTGCCCATCCTTTGCGGCATCTTCTTTGTCGAGAGCCTCAGCGTCATCATCCAGACGCAGTGGTTCAAGATCCAGAAGCGCAAAGGCAAGCGGGTGCGCGTGTTCCGTGCCACGCCTATCCACGATAACTTCCGCAAGCTCGACTCTCAGCTCGATGCCACGTCGCATTATCTGCTGAAAGGATGGCCACACCGTCCGTTCCACGAGTCGAAGATCACGATACGCTTCTGGATAACCACCATTATCCTGGCAGCGCTGACCATAATTACACTGAAGATAAGATGATGAAAAGAATAGTAATCCTTGGTGCTGGCGAGAGTGGCGCAGGAGCCGCCGTGCTGGCAAAGAAAGAAGGTTTCGACGTGTTCGTCAGCGACATGTCGGCAATAGCTCCACGCTACCAGCAGATGCTCGACGAGCATGACATCCGTTGGGAGGAGGGCGGCCATACGGAGAGCCTGATCCTCAATGCCGACGAGATCATCAAGAGCCCCGGCATCCCTGAGACGGCACCCATGGTACGGAAGGCTGTCGCTGCCGGCATCCCCATCATCAGCGAGATAGAGTTCGCCGGGCGATACACCCAGTCGAAAATGATCTGTATCACTGGCTCCAACGGCAAGACCACGACCACGAGCCTCATCTACCACATTTTCAAGAATGCCGGCTATGATGCTGGCCTTGCAGGCAACATCGGCCATTCCCTGGCCTTGCAGGTGGCAGAGGATCCTCACGCCTATTACATCATCGAGCTGTCTTCATTCCAGCTCGACAACATGTACGATTTCCGCGCCAATATCGCCATTCTGCTCAATATCACCCCCGATCATCTCGACCGCTACAACTACGAGATGCAAAACTACGTCGACGCCAAGATGCGTATTGTGCAGAATCAGACAGCCGACGATGCCTTCATCTACTGGAACGACGATCCGGTCATCAAGCGCGAACTGGAGAAATACGACATCAAGGCCGTGCAATATCCCTTCTCCGAATTAAAGGAACGTGGTTCGATAGGATATATTGAGGCAGGGCAATACGTCATCGAGAAGCCCGAGCCATTCAACATGGAACAGGAGGCTCTCAGCCTGACGGGTCGTCACAACATCTACAATTCGCTAGCTGCAGGAATAGCAGGTAATATTGCAGGAATTAAGAAAGATGTGATCCGTCAGTCGCTGAGTGACTTCCCCGGAGTGGAGCATCGCCTGGAACGTGTCACGACAGTGCGTGGCGTACAGTATGTAAACGACTCCAAGGCCACCAACGTCGATGCCTGCTGGTACGCCCTCGACTCCATGCGCACAAAAGTTGTGCTCATCGTTGGCGGCAAAGACAAGGGCAACGACTACGAGCCCATCAAACCGCTCATCCGCGAGAAATGCTCAGCACTGGTCTACCTGGGTGCTGACAATGCAAAGCTCCACGAGAACTTCGACTCGCTGGGAATCCCCGTGCGCGACACGCACTCCATGCGCGACTGCGTGGCTGCCTGCTATGAGCTGGCCAAGCCCGGTGAGACGGTGTTGCTATCGCCCTGCTGTGCCTCCTTCGACCTCTTCAAGAACATGGAGGATCGTGGCGAGCAGTTCAAGCAGCTAGTCAGGAATCTCTAGGAACGCGGAAATAGCAGTAACATCAGATTTTCACAGAATAAACATACTCCACTAGGACAAAAAAGCATGAACAAGAAAATAGGCAATCTCTTCAAGGGTGACAAGGGCATCTGGGCAGTGTTTTTCTTCCTCTGCCTGATCAGCATCATCGAGGTATTTTCCGCCTCGAGCACCCTCTCATACAAGAGCCATAACTACATGGGGCCCATTATCTATCATGCTGGCACCCTCTTTGCAGGTATCGTCGTCACGATCGTGACGCTGAATATCCCATGCCGATATTTTAAGCTCGTCACGCCGCTATTCCTCATCCTGTCGTTTGCCACACTGCTATGGGTCCTGGCCTTCGGCGAGAGCGTCAATGGCGCCAACCGTGTCATCCAGCTTCCTGGCTTCACCTTCCAACCGTCGGAGCTGGCGAAGGGGACGATGGTGCTGGCCACTGCACAGATACTGAGCGCGATGCAGCTGGAGGATGGGTCGGGAGCCGACTCGAAAGCCATGAAGTACATCCTCTGGCTGGTATTGCCGACGGTTGCCCTGATCGGCGTCGAGAACCTGTCGACGGCCGTACTGCTCTTCGGCGTCATCTTCATCATGATGTTCTTCGGCAGGGTGCCAATGTCACAGCTTGGCAAGCTCACGGGCGTGCTGGTACTGATCGTGGGAGTGTTCGTGACGCTAGTCATCACCTTAGGTAAGGAAAAGGACGACAGCACAGATGCCGCCGTCGCCACGACCGAGGTGACTGCCAGCACCGCGAAGCCGACTGCCGACAAGCAGGATGAAGGAGTGACGTCAAAGGTGTTCCATCGCTTTACCACGTGGAAGCATCGACTGCTAGATCATACTTCCCGCCCCGACGATCCCGACGACTTCAGCGTCAAGGACAATTTCCAGGTGGCACATTCCCATTTTGCCATCGCTTCCGCAGGCATCATTGGCAAGGGACCCGGAAACTCCGTAGAGCGCGACTATCTGCCGCAGGCATTCTCCGACTTCATCTTCTCCATCATCATCGAGGAGATGGGACTCATAGGAGCCATCGTCGTAGTGTTCCTCTACGTGATACTCCTCTTCCGATCGGCGCGGATAGCGGGGCGGTGTGAGAACAACTTCCCGGCCTTCCTCGTCATGGGGCTGTCGATCCTACTAGTGGCACAGGCATGTATCAACATGATGGTGGCAGTCGACATCGGCCCGGTCACCGGCCAGCCGCTGCCGCTGGTGTCGAAAGGCGGCACTTCAACCCTTGTCAGCTGCGCCTATATAGGTGCCATCCTGAGCGTGAGCCGTTCGGCCAAGAAACTCCAGGCAGCGAAGAAGGGTGTCAATAATGAATCAGAGTAGACAATAAGAAATATGAAAGAAGCGTTAAGAGTCATCATCAGCGGAGGCGGCACAGGAGGTCACATCTTCCCTGCCATCTCGATAGCGAATGCCATCCGTGAACTGGAGCCCGAGGCGAAGATCCTCTTCGTCGGAGCCCAGGGACGCATGGAAATGCAGCGTGTGCCGCAGGCAGGCTATGAGATAGTCGGCCTGCCCATCCAAGGCTTCGACCGCAAGAACCTGCTGAAAAATGTGAAAGTGCTCTATCTGGTGTGGAAGAGCCAGCGCATGGCCCGTCAGATCATCAAAGACTTCCGCCCTCAGGTAGCAGTCGGCGTGGGCGGCTATGCCAGTGGTCCGCTGTTGAACAAAGCCGCAGAGATGGGAATACCCTGTCTCATTCAAGAGCAGAACAGCTATGCCGGCGTCACCAACAAGCTTCTGGCAAAGAAAGTTCAGAAGATCTGCGTGGCATACGAGGGCATGGACCGCTTCTTTCCCAAGGAGAAGATCATGCTGACGGGCAATCCTGTGCGCCAGGCACTGCTTCAGTCGACCATCTCCCGCGAAGAAGCATTACGGTCGTTCGGCCTCGACACCTCGAAGAAGACAATCCTCCTCGTGGGAGGCAGCCTGGGCGCTCGCACGATCAACGAGAGCGTACTGCAGCATCTCGACGACATCAGCTCGTCGGGCATGCAGTTCATCTGGCAGACAGGCAAGTACTACAGTGCAAAGATAGCCGAGGAGCTGAAGCAGAAAGGACAGCCCGAAAACCTCAAAGTGACAGACTTCATCACCGACATGGCAGCCGCCTATCGGGCTGCCGACCTGGTCATCAGCCGAGCAGGAGCAGGCAGCATCAGTGAGTTCTGCCTACTTGGCAAGCCCGTGATCCTGGTGCCGAGCCCCAACGTGGCCGAAGACCACCAGACGAAGAACGCCATGGCGCTCGTCGACCGCCAGGCCGCCCTTTACGTCAAGGATGCCGACGCCCCCGAGAAGCTTATCCGACTGGCCATCGCCACGGCTGCCGACGACAGCCGTCTGAAGAGCCTCAGCGAGAATGTGCTGAAAATGGCATTGCCCGACAGCGCGGCAATCATTGCCCGCGAGGTCATTGCACTGTCAAAATAGAAAACTTTTAGATAGAAGAATACAATGGATTTCAAAAACATAAAAGCCGTTTATTTCATCGGAGCAGGGGGTATAGGCATGAGTGCCATCGCCCGCTACTTCGTCACCCGCGGACTGGTGGTCGGCGGCTACGACAAGACACCTACTGAGCTGACGCGCCGACTGGAAAAGGAAGGTGTGCTGATGCACTACGAAGAGAATGTCAACGAGCTCCCCCACGCCTGCAAAGACCCCGAGAAATGCCTCGTCGTCTATACGCCGGCGGTGCCTGAGAGCCACGAGGAGCTGCAGTATTTCAGGAAGAACGGATTCACGGTGATGAAGCGTGCACAGGTGCTCGGCTTGCTCACTGAGCAAATGCGAGGCCTCTGCGTGGCCGGCACTCATGGAAAGACGACGACGTCGACCATGTGCGCACATATCATGCATCAGAGCCACGTCGACTGCAATGCCTTCCTGGGTGGGATATCGAAAAACTATGGCACGAACTACATCCTCAGCCAGTCGGAATACGTTGTCATCGAGGCCGACGAGTTCGACCGCAGCTTCCATTGGCTCAAGCCATACATCACCGTCATCACGAGCACAGACCCCGACCACCTCGACATCTACGGCACGAAAGAGGCCTACCTGGAGAGCTTCCGCCACTATACCGAGCTCATCCAGCCCGAGGGAGCACTCATCGTCCACCGCGGCCTGGAGATGAAGGAGAGCCTGCAGCCTGGCGTGCGACGCTATGACTATAGCCTCTCCGAGGGTGACTTCCACGCCGAAAACATCCGCATGGAGAACGGCGACATCATCTTTGACTTCATATCGCCTTTCGAAAATGTCAGGAACGTTGAGCTCGGACAGCCCGTGCCCATCAACATTGAGAATGGCATTGCAGCCATGGCTATGGCACAGCTGGCTGGCTGTACGGCTGAAGAGCTGCGCATAGGCATGCTCAGCTTCAGTGGTGTCGACCGCCGCTTCGACTTCAAGATCAAGACCCCCGAGCTGGTGTTCCTCTCCGACTATGCACACCATCCCAAGGAGATCTACCAGAGTGCGCGCAGCATGCGAGAGCTATATCGCGGCCGCCGCATCACGGCCATTTTCCAGCCACATCTCTATACGCGTACGCGCGACTTCTACCGTGAGTTTGCCGATGCCCTGAGCCAGCTCGACGAGGTGATCCTCACCGACATCTATCCAGCACGCGAAGAGCCGATCGAAGGCGTCACGTCGAAGCTCATCTACGACTGCCTGGCGCCTGGTGTAGAGAAACAGCTTATCACGAAGGACGACGTAATACCCTTGGTGAAGAGCCGAAAGTTCGACGTACTGATCGTACTTGGTGCCGGCGACCTCGACACCCTGGTGCCACAGATAGCCAATATCCTGAAGAGAAAATCAGAATAACAACAAAGACAAGCCATGCAGAATTGGAAGAAAACGCTCATCATCACCTTTAATGTCATCATCGGCATCTACCTGCTGTTGGCCGTCACGGCCTTCAACAAGCCAGCCGAAGAGGGCATCGTCTGTCAGGGTGTGCAAGTGACGATCGACAAGGGCATGATAGAGGGATTCCTCACTGCCGCCGACGTGACGCGCATGCTCAACGAGAGCCATGCCAATCCTGTGGGCAAGACGCTGGCCACGGTCAATCTGCGCATGATGGAGGAGGTGCTCGAGAAGGAGGAGCTCATCGAGCAAGCTGAGTGCTACAAGACGCAGAGTGGCAACGTCAACATCCGCGTGACGGAGCGCATACCCGTCGTGCGCATTCTGGCAGCAAACGGCGAAGACTATTATGTGGACAAGGATGGGCGGTTGCTTCAAAACATCGGATACGCGTGCAACCTGATGGTCGCCACAGGATATATCAGCCGTCCGTTTGCCAGTACGGTGCTGGCTCCCGTCGGCAGGATCATCATGGGCGACGACTTCTGGCGCAACCAGATTGAGCAGATCAACGTACTCTCTGACAACACCCTCGAGCTGGTGCCGCGCGTCGGCGACCACATCCTCTACCTCGGACGGCCTGTCGGCGTGACAAAGAAGCTGGAGCGCCTTCGCAAATTCTACAAGTACGGGCTCAGCCAGGTTGGCTGGAACAAATACTCACGCATCAGCGTCGAGTATGGCAATCAGATAGTATGCAAGAAAAGATAATACGACATTCACAAAAAATTCAAAATAGTATGGTGGCAGAACAAAAAGAATTCATCGTGGCAATAGAGCTCGGTTCATCGAAAGTGACCGCCATTGCCGGACAGAAGAAACCCGACGGCAGCATATCGGTGCTCGCCATGGTCAGGGAAAATTCGTCCTCGTTCATCAAGAAGGGCGTAGTGTACAATATCGACAAGACGGCCCAATGCCTGACGAGCATTGTCAAGAAGCTGGAGGCGCAGCTGCATACACGGATTGTACAGGTGTTCGTGGGCGTCGGCGGACAGTCGCTGCGCTCTGTCCGCAACAGTGTGGGCCGCGACCTGCCTCCCGACTCTATCGTCACGCAGGAGATGGTGGTCGAGCTGATGGATGCCAACTGGAATCTGGAATATCCCGACCAGAAGATTCTGGATGTTGCCGAGCAGGAATATCGGGTCGACTCACAGCTGCAGATGGACCCCGTCGGCATTCGCGCCACGCGCCTCGAGGGAAACTTCCTCAACATCCTGGTGCGCAAGGCCTTCTTCCAGAATCTGAACAAGTGTTTCGAGATTGCCGGCATCAAGGTGGCTGAGATGTATCTTGCACCCTTGGCCCTTGCCAATGCCGTGCTCACCGAGGCTGAGAAGCGCTCAGGCTGTGCCCTGGTCGACATCGGCGCCGACACCACGACCGTCAGCGTCTTTTGGAAGAACATCCTACGCCACCTTGCCGTCATCCCACTGGGATCAAACAATGTCACCAAGGACATTGCATCGCTGCAGATGGAAGAGGGCGATGCCGAGCAGATGAAGCTCAAGTATGGCTCAGCCTATACCGACAACAACGAGATAGACTCCACGCTGAAATACAGCGTCGATCCCGACCGCCAGATAGAGAGTCGCCGCTTCATTGAGATCGTCGAGGGGCGCATGCAGGAAATCATCGAGAACGTCAGTGCTCAGATACCGCCCGAATATTCCGACAAGCTGCTAGGAGGTATCATCGTCACGGGTGGCGGCTCGAACATGAAGAACATCGAGAAGGCATTCTCCATCTATACGCGCATTGAAAAGGTACGCGTGGCGAAGTTCGTCACCGTGGCCATCAACTCGAGCAACGACCAGCTCAAGGCTCACAACGCGATGTACAACACCCTGCTCGGACTGTTGGCAAAAGGCGACATCAACTGTGCAGGCGGTGGCATCAACGCCAGTGGCGACCTCTTCGCCGAGGAGACGAAGAACGATCCTGTGCTGCCCGAGCGGAAAGCACGTCAGGCTCATGAGACGCAGACCGGCACCATCCGCACTCAGGAGGAAGAGGACAAGGCTGCCGAGGAGGCTCGTCTCCGTCGTGAGGAAGAGGAGCGCGAGCGCCGTCTGCAGGAAGAGCACGAGCGCGAGGAGGAGCGCCGCCGCAAGAAAGAAAACAGCAGGTGGAATCGCACCAAGCGCTCCATATCGAACTTCATCCAACACATCGTCGACGACGAGTAAAGTGAGTCCTCGGGATCCCGAAGCCCCGAGACCACGAGATCACGAAGCCACGAGATCACGAAGCCCCGAGACCACGAGATCACGAAAAAAAGAAAACATCAGAAAACAAAAAACGACCACTCAAAATGAACACCAACGAGATACTAGACTTCGGGGTACCCGAAGAAAGGCACAGCATCATTAAGGTCATCGGCGTAGGAGGCGGTGGCGGCAACGCTGTGAACCACATGTACAAGGAAGGCATCCACGACGTGACCTTCGTAGTATGCAACACCGACAACCAGGCGCTCAACGACTCGCCAGTACCTGTCAAGCTGCAGCTGGGCAGCGAAGGACTGGGCGCCGGCAACCGTCCTGAGAAAGCGAAGGCTGCGGCTGAGGAGAGCCTTCAGGACATCCACAACATGCTGAACGACGGCACACGCATGGCTTTCATTACCGCCGGCATGGGCGGCGGCACGGGCACAGGTGCCGCGCCGGTCATTGCTCGCGTGTCGAAAGAGATGGACATCCTCACGGTAGGCATTGTCACCATCCCATTCCGCTTTGAGGGCAATCGCAAGATCGACCAGGCACTCGACGGCGTGGAGGAGATGTCGAAGCATGTCGACGCCCTTCTCGTCATCAACAACGAGCGCCTGCGCGCCATCTATCCCGACCTCAGCTTCCTCGATGCCTTCGGCAAGGCCGACGACACGCTCTCGGTGGCAGCAAAGTCGATTGCAGAGATCATCACCCTGCACGGCACGATGAACCTCGACTTCAACGACGTGAAGACCGTGCTGCAGGATGGTGGCGTGGCCATTATGTCGACTGGCTACGGCGAGGGTGAGGACCGTGTGAAGAAGGCCATCGACGACGCCCTGAACTCGCCGCTGCTCAACGACAACGACATTTTCAATTCGAAGAAGATCCTGCTCAACATCTCCTTCTCCCATCAGAAAGACTCGAAGGACAACTTCATGATGGAGGAGATGAACTACGTGCATGAGTTCATGGATAAGTTCGGATCCGATTTCATATTCAAGTGGGGTGTGGCCGTAGATCCCGAACTGGGCAAGCGTGTCAAGGTGACCATCCTCGCCACAGGCTTCGGCATGCAGAATGTCGACGGCATGGAGGAGCGTATGCTCAAGCAGCAGACGCGTGAGGAGGCCAACCGCCTGGCCGAGGAGCAGGAGAAGGCTGCCAAGCGCGACGAGCGCCGTGGCCACTACTACGGCGAGGGCGACGCTGCCAAGCGCTACAAGCGCCGTCCCAACATCTATATCTTCAGCCCGGAGGACCTCGACAACGACAACGTCATCTCCGACGTCGAGTCGACGCCCACCTACAAGCGCTCGAAGGAGATTCTGGCTTCCATCGGCAACCAAGGCATCGTGCCCGAGCCGAAACAGCCCGAGCAGCCGGATGCTGCCGTACAAGGTGTCATCAGTTTTGTGTAAGAGATAACTTGGATTTTTTGTGAAGTTTTTGTTTGGGCACCTACCTGCACGTGATGTGTGGCGGGTGCCTTTTTTTATCGCAGCTTGTCGATGCGCAGCTTCAGCAAGCCGGCCGGCACGCGCACCGCAACCACGTCGCCCTCCTTTTTGCCAAGGAGCGCCTCCCCGATGGGTGACTTGATGGAAATCTTACCCTCACGGAGGTTGGCCTCGTGCGGGCTGGTGATGGTGTAGGCCATGGTAGAGTTGTTGTTGAGGTTTGTCATCTCGACAGTACTCAACAACTGGACGGTGCCACTGTTGAGGCGCGACATGTCGATGACCCTGGCGTTGGCCAGCACGCGCTGCTTGAAACGTATGCGGCCCAGCAGCCGCGCCTGCTCACGCTTGGCAGCGTGGTATTCGAAGTTCTCGCTGAGGTCGCCCTTGTCGCGGGCCTCGGCAATGGCATCGCGCACCTGTGGCAGGTCGACGCTCTCCATCTGGTGTAGTTCGGCCACAAGCTTGTCGTAGCCCTCCTGTGACATGTATTCCATTGTCTGTTTCTTATACGTTCGTTGGTTAATGACTCACGCGCCGGCCCGCTTCTCAAGCCCGCCGCAGCTCAATGCGGAAGGTTGTACCACGGCCCACCTCCGACTGCTTGACGAAGATGCGCCCTCGATGATACTCCTCCACGATGCGCTTTGCCAGCGAAAGGCCCAGCCCCCACCCACGACTCTTCGTCGTGTAGCCTGGCCGGAACACGTTCTTCACGTTCTTCTTACGGATACCCTTACCCGTGTCGACCACCTCGACGGCAACCGTATCGTCCTCCTCGAGCAGCCACAGGTCGATCTTACCCGACTGCCCCTCCATGGCATCGACGGCATTCTTGCAGAGGTTCTCGATGACCCACTCGAACAGCGAGGCATTGATGCGTACACGCACGTCGCTGGCCGGATAATGGCCTTTGATGGCCACTTTCTGCGACGTGCGCTTGCTCATGTAGTCGATGACGTGGTCGAGCACCTCCTGCATCGATGTCTCAACAGGCTCGGGCAGCGAACCTATCTTCGAGAAGCGCTCGGCGATGCGCTGGAGGCGTCGCACGTCTTGCTCCATCTCGGGAATCAACTCATCCTGCGGATAGCTCTCCTTGAGCATCTCCGTCCAGGCCATGAGCGACGAGATGGGCGTTCCCAGCTGATGGGCCGTCTCCTTCGACAGCCCCACCCACACCTTGTTCTGCTCAGCGCGCTTGCTGGAGAGGAGGGCGAAGATGGCCACCACGACGAAGATCATCACGATGCCCAGCTGCCAGTAAGGATACTGCGTGAGGCGCTTCAGCAGCGTCGACTCGTCGTAGCACACCAGCATATAGTCGCCGCCGCCGAGGCCAATGCTGATCGTGTCACCGGCCTGGCGCATGTGGAGCGCCCGCTGCTGCACGTCATCGTCGTCGCTGATATTCCGATGCTCCATCACGTTGCCCTGGGCGTCGGTCACGATGACAGGGATGGTCGTATTGCCCTCGATGAATGCCAAGGCCAGCGAGAGGTCGGTCTCGCTGTCGGCCTCCTGCACGAAGTTCATAGCGCGCGCCCAGAGATCCATCTTCGAGCGCTCCTCCTGCTTCAGGTCGCTCACCAGCTTATGACTGATGAGCAGCGAGGCGGCAGCAATGATAATGGCAGCTACCACCAGCACAATCTTCACCTGGCGTATACGATCGGTCCACTGCATGGCTAGTATTCTCGGAGTACTTCTTCGTGGTGTTTGCGCCGCTGCTCCTTCCTGTAGCTGGAACGCCACTTCTTGGGCAGCAGCTTGCTCAGCAGGCTCAGCGAGATGCCGGCAGGCTTGCTGGGGTCGGAGGCCATGAGCTGTGCCTCCGTGCGCTGCAGCTTCAGCGACTTGCGCAGCCCGTCGAGGCCGTCGTCCTCATAGCGCACCTTCCCGAAGACCACCACCTCCTTCAGGTTGAGCAGCTTCGAGATGAGGAACACCGTGTCGCGCACCTCGTCGACATTCACGATGCGACTCTCATAGTTCACATGCGAGAACACCAGCGTACGACAGCTGTCGGGAACCACGAAGCAACCCGTGGAGTCGCTGGTGGTGTAATAGCCGCTGCCCTCGACGTTGGCACCGGCGATGACGGCGTCGGTCTCGACATCGGCAACGACAAGACGCCGCTGGGCGTTGACCGTCGTCACGCACAGCGTCAGCATCAGGAGTATGAGGCGCACTGTTTTCATTGCTCTGCAAATGTAGGAAGATTCTCCCGACAAGACAAATTCTTTATGCAAAATTAAACACTATTCCAAATTTTTTATGAAAGGCTATGGTTTTTCGCGCTTCTTTTCGTACCTTTGAGCCGTACTCGAAGGCACTCACGCTCGGAAAAACTCAAATAAATTTGGTTTTTCGCTCACTTATTCGTACCTTTGTAGCCAACAAAGAGAGCGACAATGGCATTCGAGACGATTTATCTGAGCGAGACCGACTCTACCAACCGATGGCTGGCAGCGCACGGCGGCAGCAGCGACCTGCTCGTCTGGACCGACTTTCAGACAGCGGGGCGGGGCTGTGGCTCCAACACGTGGGAGAGCGAGCGCGGGCGCAACCTGCTGTTCTCCTTCTTCGTACACCCCGACGCCCTGGAGGCCTCGGGCCAATTCATCCTCTCCATGGCCAACGCCCTGGCACTGAGGGACGCCCTCAGCGACTATGCCGACGACATTCAGGTGAAGTGGCCCAACGACATCTACTGGCACGACCGCAAGCTGGCGGGAACGCTGATAGAGAACCGGCTGAGCGGAGGCCACGTCGCGAGCAGCATACTAGGCACCGGCCTCAACGTCAACCAGCGCGCCTTCCTCAGCGATGCCCCTAACCCCGTGTCGCTCTTCCAGATCGTCGGCCATGAGGTCGACCGCGAGGCCTTGCTGCAGCGCATCGCCGACCGTCTGACAGATTATCTCGCGATGGTCCGGCTACGCCAATGGGAGGCCATCCGCACCCGCTACAGGGCATGCCTCTGGCGACACGACGGACGGGAGCATCTCTTCAAGACGCCCCAAGGCTGTCCGCATCCCTACGTGCTGAAAAACGTCGACGACGACGGCACGCTGGTCCTCACGCGCCGCACCGGCAGCGGCGAGCACGACGAACGCTACGGTTTTAAGGAAATTCAATTTGTTCTATAAAAAAGAAAGAAAGTATGTCACGATTCAAGAGAATTCTACTCAAGCTCTCAGGCGAGAGCCTCATGGGCAAGCAGGGTCACGGTATCGACCCTGAGCGACTCAGCGACTATGCCCGCCAGATCAAGGAGGTACACGACCTCGGCGTGGAAATCGGCATCGTCATCGGCGGCGGCAACATCTTCCGCGGCCTCAGCGGCTCGCAGCGAGGCTTCGACCGCGTGAAAGGTGACCAGATGGGCATGTGTGCCACAGTCATCAACTCGCTGGCCCTCTCCTCAGCACTCGATGCCATTGGCGTTGCCAACAAGGTGCTCACAGCCATCCGCATGGAGCCCATCGGCGAGTTCTACTCGAAGTGGAAGGCCATCGAGGCCATGCAGCAGGGCAAGGTGTGCATCTTCTCAGCTGGCACCGGACAGCCTTACTTCACCACCGACACCGGCTCGTCGCTGCGTGGCGTAGAGATCGAGGCCGACGTCATGCTCAAGGGCACCCGCGTCGACGGCGTCTATACCGCCGACCCAGAGAAGGACCCGACGGCCACGAAGTTCAGCGACATCACCTACGACGAGGTGCTGCGCCGCGGGCTGAAGGTCATGGACCTCTCGGCCATCTGCATGTGCCAGGACAACCACCTGCCCATCTACGTCTTCAACATGGACGTCGTAGGCAACCTCATGCGCGTCATCGAGGGCGAGGATATCGGAACGCTCGTGCACCCATAGTCCGAACGTCGCCCTCCGCGCGGTGACGTCTACCAGCGCGATCTACAGTCTGTACAACAAGTCAAACACCTCTTTTCTTGCATCCGCCTTCCGATGACGTCGGAAGGCGCTTCCTGTGCCGTGGGATTGCCGTTCCGCTGCCGTCGGGAGAGTCCGCCTCTGGCACGCGCTCGTGGCCACCGGGCGCTCGGGCCGACTCCG
>CAMNHM010000002.1 GCA_946539475.1 uncultured Prevotellaceae bacterium
AGGCTCTCGCCGATGGTGCACCACTGCATGGTGAAGTTATTGTTGTCGTAGAACGATGCCACCTCGTCGATGGACCATGAGAACGAGCAATGGTCGATGATGATACCCGTAAAATTACGGCACCAGGTGGCATCGGCTCCGTCGTTGACGTCCTTCTCCTGTCCGCGCCGCACGCGGATATAACGCATGACGATGTTGTTTCCGTTGGGGCGGAGGGTATAGTAGCGGAGGGTGATGCCCGGTGCGGGTGCCGTCTGCCCGAGTATGGTGGTATTGGCACCGATGGTGACATCCTTGCTGAGAGGGATGACACCACCGACATCGAAGACGACGATCTTTTTGTCGGTGCCACTGACGGCCTGACGGAAAGAGCCGGCGCCGGAGTCATTGAGATTGGTGACGTGGACCACCATGCCGCCACGTCCTCCCGTGACATAGCGTCCGTGGCCCTCGGCGCCAGGGAAGGCGGGGGCCTGTGCCATCATCGTCAGCGAGAGGATGGCTAGGATGAGTGTTGTGAGTTGTTTCTTCATTTTGATATTCTTTTTGGGGGTGCGATGGCATCGCACCATACTGGACATTTGGGGTTATTGCATTCGCTGGAGGCCTTCCCATCGCACGTTCCACTTGCCGTCCTGCGGGAAGCCCGGATTGTTGGGGATGTCGCAGCCATCCCATCCCGCGCACATCATGGCGACGGCTGTCAGCAATGCTCCGTTGCCCGGCAGGTAGATACGCAGGCGGTCGGCCGTCTGGAAGTTGTGTCCGTTCTTGAGGTAGGTATTCTTCTGAGTGTCGATGAGCAGCGCCTTGATGGCCGTCTCAGGCTGTCGCAGGCGGGCGGCAGCCATTGCCGTCATGCCATAGTCCCAGCCCCAGGTGGTCGGCCAGTTCCAGTGCTCCATCACCCAGTCGAGGGTTTTCTTTGTTGCGATGGCATCGCAACATACTGAACAGGAGGGCAGCATGCCGAAGGGGCCCAGCACGGCGGGGTGGTCGCTGCGGCATTTTTCCTCGAAGGTCTCCGAAGCTAGCACGGGCTGTGCTCCTGATGCCACGGCGTCGAAGGGGTCGAAGCTCTTCAGGCCAGTGGTCTTCCCCTTGGGCTTGCCAGCGGTGTAGATGCCCTCGCTGTTCATCGGCAGCGGTGTGAGCCGACTGGCAATCTCGTCCCATTGGGCATTGCGCTGCTTCCCCTGCCGTTCCCGCCACGTGTTAGCCACGGTGAGGCCGTAGCGCCAGTAGGCCAGCTCGAAGGGATGATTATAGGAGAAGTCCTTCGACATCGACTCCTGCATGGCGGTGGCGCCCTGCAGGAAGTATTGCTTCGACGCCTTGTCGTAGCTGACGAAGTCGGCCATGAACTCAGCCGTCTCTTCCACCTGCTGCGCATAGCGCTTCAGCGTCTCCGCCGTGGGATTGGCCCTATAGAGGTCCTCTGCCATATAGATATAATGTGGCTGCTGCCAGATGAGGAACGAGCCGGTGTTCGACGGTGCCTCGCCCGCCCAGGGATCGGTCATTTTCATCCAGCGGATGCCCTTGAAACCCTGCCGCTGTGCAATCTTCCTGGCCTCGGGATAGGCAGTGCGGTTATACCAGTCGAGGACGTCGGCCACTGTCTGTGGGCGTCCCCAGAGTGCGAAGTCGACCATGTGCCACCACGTCATCTCCAGATGCGGCCGTCCGAACCAGGAGTTGTAGGTGAGTCCCGTCTCCTGCGGCGGCAGGCCGTTGGCACAGTTGACCTGAGTGAGATACTGCGAGAGCACTACACGCCGCTCGAGCTCCTTTGCTCGAGGGTCGGTGCACTCCGAGAAGTCGACGATGGCCCCCCGCTGCCACCAGCCATTCCAAGCCTTAAGGACCGCTTTCAGATCCTGGTCGAAAATGAAAAGTGGAGCAATCTGTCTGCTGCCGTCGGCCACTGCTGCCGGAAGCGAGGGAGTGTACCATGCCTTGAAAGCCAGCACATCGTCGGGTGTGGAAAGCTCGAAGTAGTGGCGTTCGCACTCCTGAAGCTGTGCCTCGCCCTCCCAGCTGAGCACCAGGTAGTAGCGCGTTGAGTCAAGGACATGCTCGATGACAGCCGCCTGGTCGCCGGCCCTGACGATGCGCGATGCGTGCCGCTCGGGCTTTGTCCAGTCAGCAGCAGCATCAGCGTGCTTGCCTGTGGGATAAGGGAAGCGGATGCTGACGCTGGCACGTCCGTCCTTCAGCATCGCCGACTTGATGCGATAGATAGCGACGTCGTTATCCTGTAAGGCGGCGGTAGTGACGTCGACAGGGCAGTCGCCGACTGCGAAATGCGACTCTATCACGCCATCGTAGAGTTTCAGCTCCTGCCGTACATCCGTGAGATCGTCCAGCGCCACCTTCCTGCCGTCGGCATGCTTCATCTCCAAGCCGATAGCCCCGAGATTCAGCCGATGAGGATTGACGCGAAAGTACTCCGTGGCCTGCCTGTGGCGACCGTCTTCGGGTTTCTTATACTCGACGGCATATACCTCAGGGTGCCCGTGGCCCATGTCGTAAGCCTTCTGGCTCTCGGCAGGGGTCAGGGCGTCGGTGTTTTCGAACTTATGCCATCCCCAGGTGGACATGGCTGTCAGAGGCACACCTGCCTCATACTCAAAAGGGAACGACTGCAGCCCGGTGACGTCGACCGTCGTTGCGAAGTGCCCGTTCCCCACGGTGAGCGATGCCAGCGCATCAGCCTTCGTGACAACGGGGTTGTTGCGCGACGTGACGGCCTGCCGATTGATGGGGCGCTCGATATTGTCGGTGTCATAGCCCATCATCTCCATCTCCAGCGAAGCCCAGATGAACGGGCCGAGGCCCTTGGCATCGTTGTCGCGGATAGGCTCCGAGAGATAGTAGGCATATCCCCCGTCGCGCCGACGGTTCTCATTGACCTTTCCCTTGGGGTTCACCTGCTTCATGGCAGCCATCACCTCTTCGGTGGCAGCAGGACCCAGTCCGGCCACCGAGCAGCAGTTGGTCAGCGAGATGGTCTTATCGGCATTCACACGGATAAACTTGTTGAGGATGCCCCGATAGGCACGGATGCCGGCATCACGGTATTTCGTACCGACATAGCCCTTACGGTAGGCCTTCAGCAGCGAGTAGGTGAACATGGCCGAGCAGGTGCTCTCGAGATAGTTGCCCTCGCGGCCCGGCGAGTCCATCACCTGATACCAGACGCCGCTCTGCTTGTCCTGCCATTTCAGGATGGCATCGAAATCCTTCACCAGCAGGTCGACGACCTCCTGCCGACGGGCATAGTCCTCGGGCAGCGCGTCGAGCACTTCAACGAGTGCCATCGTGTACCATCCCTGGGCACGTCCCCAGCAATGCTGGCTTAAGCCCGTCACGGGGTCGGCCCAGAAGGCCTTGCGCGTCTCGTCGTAGGCATGGCGGTTGAGCCCCGTCTTCGGGTCGAGGGTACGCTCATAGGTCACCTTCAGTTGGTCGACGGCATCGTCGTAGATATTTACGATTTTCTTATTTTCGATTTTCGATTTCCCCTTCTCGGTGATGGGAGCTGTCATCACGCGGTAGGGCAGCCCCATGAAGATGCCGTCGAGCCACACCTGATAGGCGTAGATGGCCTTGTGCCAGTAGACGCGGTCGGCCTTCGTGCGCGGCTGATCCTGCAGCTGCTTCATCATCGTCTGCATGGCCAGCAGGTTCTTGGCCTCGGGCCACTGCTGATACATACGGGTAACGAAATGTCCGGTACGGATGTTGTCGAGGTTATAGTCGAGGATGTTATAGCCTCGGATGCCGCCCTCGGCATTGATCATCGTATCGGTATATTCCTGGCAGTACTTGCGGATGTCCTCGCCGCCATAGCGCAGGTAGGTGTCGAGCATGCCTTCGAGCTCGATGCCCATGACATAGCTCCACTTTGGGCGCGACGAGAAGTCGAGGAGGTAGGAACGCGGCGTGCGCTTCATCTCGCTGTAGGTCATCCACTCGGAGTAGTGCTTGTAGGGCTTCTCCGTCAGGCAGAGCGAGCCGTTGACGAACAGCTGGTCGTAACGGATGTCGCGCGTCAGGCCAGTGACCTTGTTACCCTGTGCCACACCGTCGAAGCGACAGTTCTTGATATTGATGTCGTAGACGTTACAGACAGTGTCGAGGGCAGTGACGAGCACGCCATATTTTGACTTCCCACAGGTCACATTCTCCACATTGACGTTTCTGACCGTAGGATTGAAGCCCCGGCAGCAGATCTCGTTATGCTCGTAGTCGAGATTGATCTTGACGACCGCCTCGCCACACTGTCCGACCTTGATGTCGCGCATGTTGATATTCTCGATGATGCCGCCGCGGCAGCTGTTCGTCTTGATACGCAACACGCGGTCGAGGTTTGGCGAGTCCATCACGCAGTCGTGGGCATAGACGTTCTGGCAGCCGCCAGAGATCTCCGACCCGATGACCACGCCGCCGTGTCCGTTCTTCATTTCGCAGTTGCGGATGATGATATTCTTTGAGGGCATGGCGCGCTCGCGTCCGTCGCGGTTACGTCCGCTCTTGATGGCGATGCAGTCGTCGCCGGTGTTGAAGTAGCAGTCCTCGATGAGCACGCGGTCGCACGACTCAGGGTCGCAGCCGTCGCCGTTAGGCCCGTCGTTGTTGATACGCACGCGGCGCACGGTGATATCGGTCGACTTCAGCGGATGGATCACCCAGAAAGGCGATGCCAGCAGTGTGACATCCTCGATGAGGATGCGCTGGCACTGGTTGAAGCATACCAGCTGAGGGCGCATACCATCCTGCGGCCCGAAAGTGCGCTCCACGGTGGGGCGCCCCTGCTCGTCGCGCATAGGGATGCCGTCCTCGCCATTCTTCAGCAGACGTGCCCGTCCGCCAAGCTTCTGGCTGACGATGCCCTCCTTCCACCCGTAGTGGGCGGCGCCACACCAGGGCCACCACGTATCGCGGGAGCCGCCTCCGTCGATGGTGCCCTTGCCCGTCAAAGCGATATCGGCAGCCTGGAAGGCGTAGAGGCAGGGTGAGAGGTTATAGCAGTCGAGTCCCTCCCATGAAGTCTCGACGATGGGATAGAGGTCGGGCTCGAAGACAAACTGCAGCACGGCGCCTTCCTGCACTTCGAGATTGACGCCGCTCTTCAGCTGCAGCGCGCCAGTGAGAAAGGTGGAGCCGGCAGGCACGACGACGCGTCCGCCACCCTTCTTCGAGCACTTGTCGATGGTTTTCTGAATGGCTTTCTGGTTGGCGGCTGCCAGCTGCTTCGCCGACAGTTTCTTGCCGGTAGCATTGTCGGGTACGGCACCATACTTGGTGACGAGGAACACTTTCTCTCCAAGCCTCGGAGCTTGGATGCTCTGCTCTATCTGCTTGTACGTCGCCTCGTCCCAGCCTTGTGCCTGAAGGGTGAGCGCCGCCGTCAGCAATAGTAGCGTCTGAAGGAATTTTCTCATATAAGTAGTCGTTGGTTAGTTAATTGTCTGCAAAGGTACGAAAAGAAGCGCGAAAAACCAAATAAAATCTGAGTTTTTCCGGACCTGGGCACATTACGCCGCGGTCCGATGGCACGAATACGACCTTCGTCGCCTCTATTTCCGGCCTAAATTGCGATATTCGGCCACAGTGTATACATAGCGCGGCTCCTCGACGGAGGTATATCTCAGGCGGTTGCTGTCGATCACCTGCTTCATGTAGTTGCTGATGCCCGTGCCATAGAGTTTCAGCGTAGCCTCTTTCATCGTCCACAGGCGGATGAAGGCGCGGGCAGGATCGGGCGAAGACTCGATGCTGAGCACTTCAGCATCGTTCATCGTATAGCGCACCAGGCTCTCCCGATACTCCCGGATGGACTCCACGTCGATGCCCACGGGCTCACTGCTCACCACACAGACAGCCGCCTCGCGGCAGTGGCTCAGGCTGAAGAAGACGTCGGGACGGCCGACGATCGAGGGCTTGCCGTGCTCGCCATATTCGAAGACGGGATTCTCGTCGTAGCCGTACAGTTCGCGCAGGCCGTCCTTCAGCAGCCGATAGGCAAGCACGGAGAGTCGCCGTCCCTGCTCGTGCCGGAACTTCAGAGCCTGCTCACGTCGCTGGGCGGATATTTCGCTCAGAGCGGCCTCGAGGTCAAAGGACCAGATATCGTCGTTCACCCAAATCTTCGTCATCGGACTGCAAAGTTACGAAAAAAGCGCCATATCGCACGCTCGCCCTTCAAAAAAAACGTTAACACAGTGCAATATAGCCCGCCACAATCAACCCTGTCATACTATCAAAACATCGGTTGTCAGCGGCCGCTGCCATCATTGTCACCGCCCGCTGGCATCATTGGCAGCGGCCGCTGACAACGATGGCAGCGCTCGCTGACAACGCGAGAGCTGCCTTCTCTCTCCCTGAGAGCTGGCATCTTTCTCCCTCTAAGCAGGCACTTCTCTCCCTCCGGACATATAGTACTCTGTTGCGGGAAGCGGTCGACGGCTATTCCGACAACGCCTGGAAGAGGCGGTCGAGGGCTTTGTCGGCATCGCCCTGCTCCTCGTCGAGCAGCGTGACGAACTTCGAGCCGATGATGGCTCCTGCAGCATTGGCCTGCGCGCTCTCGAGCGTCTGACGGTTGCTGATGCCGAAACCTATCATCCGCGGGTTGCGCAGTTGCAGCCGGTCGATACGCCGGAAGTACTCCTGCTTCTGTTCGTCGAAGCTCTTTTGGGCACCGGTGATGGCAGCGCTACTGACCATATAGACGAAGCCATCGGTATGCTCGTCGATGAAACGGATGCGCTCCTCGCTGGTCTCCGGCGTGATGAGCATGCTCACGCGCAGGTCGTAGCGGTCGGCAGCCGGCTTCACCAAGTCGAGATAATCCTGGAAGGGCAGGTCGGGGATGATCATCCCACTGACGCCGCTCTCCACACACGACTGGCAGAAGCGCTCGATGCCATACTGGAGGATGGGGTTGAGGTAGCCCATGAGCACCAGCGGGATGGTTACCTGCTCCCTGATCTCCCTGAGCTGGGCGAAAAGGGTGTTGAGCGACATGCCGTTGCGCAGCGCCTTTGTGGCAGCATCCTGGATGACAGGTCCGTCGGCCATCGGATCGCTGAAAGGTATGCCTACCTCGATCATGTCGATGCCTCGCCGCTGCAGGGTGAGGATGACGTCGGCGGTGCCCCCTAGGGTTGGCGCCCCGGCGCAGAAATATAGGGAAAGAAGCTTGCGGTCGCCACGCTGGGCGAAGAGCTGGTTGATCTTGTTCATGGTTTTTGTGGTGTTGATGGGGATGTATGGGATAAGGGGGGATATGTACGGACAATGAACGCCTAGCGAGGCATCTCTTCGCGACGGAGCCCGCCGGCAGAGCGCACCGCGGCGATGAAGCGCTCCAGCAGCGCCACATCCTTCAGGGCGGGAGCCGACTCAAAGCGCGAATTCAGGTCGATGCCCATCAGACGGGGATGTCGGAAGGCTGCCACACGCTCAGCATCGTCGGGGCCTATGCCGCCGCTGAGCATAAAGGGCCGGCGACCCTGATAGCCGTCGAGCAACCGCCAGTCGAACCTTCGGCCACTGCCTCCCATGCCAGGGCAGCTGGTGTCGAAGACGAAGGCATCGACACACTCCTCATAGTCCGCACAGCGACGGATGTCGTCGGCATTGCTCACGCTGATGGTCTTCCACACCTGCAGGCCAGGCCGCAGGTCGGGGTCGAGCGTCGCCCGAAGGTTACGGATGACCGTCGGCGACTCGTGCCCGTGCAGCTGGAGGACATCGAGCTGGAAGCCCACTGCCCGTGTGATGATGTTCTGGGGCATCTCGTCGACGAACACGCCCACCCTACCCAGCCGGCTACCTGTCGTACCGGCAGCGAGCGACGAGCGATCGGGAATGATGCCTGCCCGCGTGGGCACCATCGTCACGCAGCGTGGCGACTTGTCCCAGAAGATCATACCGATATAGTCCACTCCCAAGGCTGCCACCTGACGGATGTTCTCGTCATCGCGCATGCCACAAACTTTTATTCTCAGTCCAGAGTCCATATTCTCGCTTTCGTTATTTCTTTATTCAAGTTTGCATTCGCTCAGTTTGGGGAGTCAGGGGGGAGTCAACTCCTTTAATTTCCTTAACTCCTTTAACTCCCTTAACTCCATTAACTCCTTTAACTCCATAAAGTTCATAGTTTCGCCAGGAAGGCACGGAGCGCTGCACCGGGGTCGGCCTCGCGCATAAACGTCTCGCCGATGAGGAAGCCCCGAAAGCCTGCCTCGCGCAGGCGGCACACCGTCTCGGGGCTGCTGATGCCACTCTCGCTCACCTTCACGGCATCCTCAGGCAACAACGATGCCAACCGGAAACTGGTGGCGACATCGGTCTGGAAGGAGCCCAGATGGCGGTTGTTGATGCCACAGAGGTCGGGCTTCAGGCTGGCATACTCCAGCTCGCGCTCGTCGTGCATCTCGAGGAGCACCTCCAGCCCCAGCTCATGGGCTTTCGCCATGAGGCGACCGCAGTCGCTGAGCGATAGGCAGGCAGCAATGAGCAACACCGCCGACGCCCCGCACAGCAACGCCTCGTAGAGCTGCAGCTCGTCGACGACGAAGTTCTTGTAGAGCACGGGCAGCGTCACCCCCGACGCCCTTGCCTCACTGATAAAACGATCGTGGCCGCCAAAATATTGCCTGTCGGTGAGAATACTAAGTGCTGCAGCCCCGTTTTCCTGATAGC
Organism: uncultured Prevotellaceae bacterium; assembly: GCA_946539475.1. The sequence continues at coordinate 8,719 of CAMNHM010000002.1, forward strand.
TCAGGGGGATGACGGCGGCACTGCCCTCCTCCTTGATCCATCCCCGCGAGGGCGAACGGCGCTTGAACTCGGCAATGATACCCGTCGGGGAGTCGAGCAGCGCCTGACGCAGCGACGGCTTGGCCTCCCGCATGCGCTGCAGCTCCTCGCGCTTCGTGGCTACAATCTGTTCGAGTATGTCCATCATGTCTACGAGTTCAGTTCAACGAATCGCCGGAACGTGCGCAGTGCACTGCCGCTGTCGATCGACTCGCGGGCGATGGCAATACACTCCTCGAGGCTCTTCTCGCCTCGCTCGAGCACCTGTATGCCGAAGGCGGCATTGGCGAGCACGATATTCTTTTGGGCTGGCAGTGCACGATTCTCAAGGACGGCGTCGAAGATCTCCTTTGCCTCTTCCTCCGTGGCTCCTGCCACGAGCTCCTCGGGCTTTGCCTGTTCGAAGCCCAGATCCTGCGGCGAGAAGATACGCTCATAGCTGTTGGTGGTCACCTTGAACTGTCCTGTCAGCGAGATCTCGTCGTAGCCGTCGATGCTGTTCACGATGCCGAAGTCGATGCCCAGGCGCTGGTAGACCTGATGGTAGAGACGCATCTGGTCGAGATTGGCAACGCCGAGCAGCTGGCACTGTGGCTGCGAGGGGTTGACGATGGGGCCGAGGAGGTTGAAGATGGTTGGAAACTGCAACGCCTTGCGGATAGGCCCCACATATTTCATCGCACGCGCAAAGAGCTGGGCGTGGAGGTAGACGATGCCCACCTCGTTGATACAGCGGTTCAGGCGGTCGAGGTCGTCGGTGAACTTCACGCCATGCTGGGCGATGACATTCGACGCACCTGACGTCGACGTCGCTGCATAGTTGCCATGCTTGGCCACCTTATAGCCGGCACCGGCGATGACGAAGCACGACGTGGTGGAGATGTTGAACGTGTTCTTACGGTCGCCGCCCGTCCCTACGACATCGATGTAGCGGTCGCAGTCCAGTGGCACGGGAACGCCCGTCTCCAGGATGCCGTCGCGGAAGCCGAGCAGCTCGTCGACGGTGACGCCGCGCATCTGCAGCGCCGTGAGCAGGGCGGTAATCTGCTCGGTGGGATACTCGCTGTGGGTTATGCCCACCAGGATGTTCTTCATCTCCTCGCGGGAGAGCTCCTCGTGGTTGAGGAGCTTGGTCAGAATCTCTTTCATAGGTCTATAAAGTTTTTGATGATTATCTTTCCTTCAGGGGTGAGCACGCTCTCGGGATGGAATTGTATGCCGTGAACGTCGTACTCACGATGGCGCAAGGCCATGACCAGGCCTTCAGGGCTCTCGGCCGTCACCTCCAGACAGGCAGGCAACGCCTCGCGGGCGACGACCCACGAGTGATAGCGCCCGACGGTGATGTCAGAGGGAAGGCCGTTGAAAATGGGGTCGGAGGCCACGATGCGGCAGGGGGTCGCCACTCCGTGGAACACGTCGCTGAGGTTCTCCAGCCGTGCGCCGAAAGCCTCGCCGATGGCCTGATGGCCCAGGCAGACGCCGAGGATGGGCTTCCTGCCGGCATAGCTACGGATGACATCGAGCAGCAGACCTGCCTCAGAGGGTATGCCAGGCCCTGGCGAGAGGATGATCTTGGAGAAAGCGTCAAGCGACGATAGTTCGAACTGGTCGTTGCGCACGACGGTGACATCGGCTCCCAGCTCTTTCACCAGATGGCTCAGGTTATAGGTAAACGAGTCGTAGTTGTCGATGATGACGAGCCTCTTATTGGTATGATTCATAGGAGTATTCATTATTGTTTTTTGGGGGATGTTCATGACTTCTCTGCCATTTCAATGGCCCGGCGCAGCGCTCCGAGCTTGTTGTTCACTTCCTGCAGTTCGTAGTCCTCGTTGCTCTTGGCGACGATGCCACCGCCGGCCTGAAACCACAGCTCGCCGTTGCGCGAGACAAACGTGCGGATGGTGATGGCCTGGTTGAGGCTTCCGTCAAGACCAATGATGCCGATACAGCCGCCGTACGCACCGCGGTTGTGAGGCTCGTATTCCGAGATGAGCTGCATGGCACGTACCTTTGGAGCTCCGGAGAGCGTGCCGGCTGGGAAGGTGTCGATAAACGTCTTGATGGGGTCGGCACCGGCGTCGAGCTCGCCACTGACGCGTGAGACGAGGTGGATGACATGAGAGTAGTACTGCAGGTCCTTGTAGAAGTCGACCTTCACATGGTGGCAGTTGCGCGAGAGGTCGTTGCGAGCTAGGTCGACGAGCATCACGTGCTCGGCATTCTCCTTGGGATCGTTGCGCAGGAACTCCGCCCCACGACGGTCGGCCTCGGCATCGCCGGTCCTCTTGGTCGTGCCGGCGATGGGGTCGATGTAGGCGGTATAGGTGGAGGGTGAAGGGTGGAGGGTGGAGGGACTTTCCTCTTTCCTCTCTCCCCTTTCCTCTTTCCTCTCTATGCGGCAGTGTGTCTCCGGGCTGCTGCCAAAGATGCGGAAGCCCCCAAAGTCGAAGTAGAACAGGTAGGGCGAAGGATTGATGCTGCGAAGCGAGCGATAGAGCCGGAAGTCGTCGCCCTCATAGCGCTGCACGAAGCGCCGTGAGAGCACTATCTGGAAGACGTCGCCACGCTGGCAGTGGGCGATGCCCCGGCGAATGTTGGCCTTGTGCTCCTCGTCGGTTAGCGTCGAGCTGACGTCGCCGACGGCACGGAAGCCGTAGGGCTGCACGTTGCCTTTGTTCATGGCGCGCAGGATCTCAGTAAGCTCGGGATCTTCAGAATGCTCAGGGCTCTCGGAACGCTCCGAGGTCTCCTTCAGGCATACCACCTTCAGACGGCTGTTATAGTGGTCGAAGACGATGACCGTCCGGTAGAGCACGTAGAGCAGGTCGGGAGCGTCGTTCTTCTCCTGTGTCTCGTCCTTCACGTCGATATGCTCGAAATAGCGCACGGCGTTGAACGACGTGTAGCCGAAGAGGCCCGCCACGGAGGCATCGTCGCCGACGACATGCAGGCTGTCGATGAGGGCATGGATGGCTTCTGCCGTCCCGAAGTGCTTGTCCAAGGGTCGCCGCAGCTGCGAGCCGTCAGGATAGCCGACGATGGCCTCGCCATGACTGACGGCGACACTGGCAATGGGATGCACTCCGATAAACGAGTGCGAGTTACTCTGGTTGTGATAGTCGGAACTCTCCATCAGCGCACTCTGTGGATAGAGGTCGCGCAGCCGCATGTAGACTCCCACCGGCGTGTAGAGGTCGCCAAGGATAGTGGTCGCAACGGTGGTGAAGTCAAATCGTTTGGTGTTACTGTCCATTGTTGCTTACGTTTAGTTGTGTGTTAAGGTATGTCTCCAGGTCCTTGTCGCCACGGCCGCTGACGGTGAGCACCACGACGTCGTCCTCGCTGAACGTCATCTTCCCGAGCGCTGCCACGGCATGGGCACTCTCCAGAGCGGGAATGATGCCCTCGAGGCGTGTCATCTCAAAGGCCGCACGGACGGCCTCGTCGTCGTTGATGCTGTAGACGGTGGCACGATGCTGCTGGGCCAGATTGGCATGCATGGGGCCGATGCCGGGATAGTCCAGACCGGCCGAGATACTCTCTGCCTCAACGATCTGGCCGTCGGGCGTCTGCATCACCAGCGTCTTCGAGCCGTGCAGGATGCCCATCCGACCGGCATGGATAGTGGCTGCCGTATGGCCTGTCTCGACTCCCTGTCCGCCGGCCTCAGCCAGCACGATGTTCACGCGCTCGTCGTCGATATAGTGGTAGATAGTGCCGGCAGCGTTCGAGCCGCCGCCGACGCAGGCCATCAGATAGTCGGGATAGTCGCGGTGCTCCTTTTCCAGCAGCTGCTCCTTGATCTCCTTCGAGATGATGCTCTGCAGGCGGGCCACCATGTCGGGATAAGGATGCGGACCGACGGTGGAGCCGATGATGTAGAAGGTGTCGCTGGGGTGGCAACACCAGTCACGGATAGCCTCGTTCGTGGCGTCCTTCAGCGTCCAGTTGCCAGTGCGCACGGGGCGTACTTCTGCTCCGAGCATCTTCATCCGCTCAACGTTCACGCGCTGGCGCTCCACGTCGAGGGCTCCCTGATAGACCACGCAGGGCATGTCCATCAGCGCGCACACCGTTGCCGTCGCCACGCCATGCTGTCCGGCTCCCGTCTCAGCGATGATGCGGCGCTTGCCCATCTTCTTAGCCAGGAGGATCTGCCCGATGGTGTTGTTGATCTTGTGGGCACCGGTGTGGTTCAGGTCCTCACGCTTCAGATAGAGCCGGCAGCCATAGCGCTCGCTCATCCGCCGTGCATAGTAAAGAGGTGAGGGACGGCCGACGTAGTCACGCAGCAGTTGCATGTACTCCTGCTGAAACTCCTCCGACTCCAGGATGGGCAGGTACTCCTCCTGCAGTCTTCTGACCGTGGCATAGAGAATCTCGGGCACGTAGGCACCGCCAAACTCTCCGTAAAATCCGTTCTTGTCAACTAAATAGCTCATACGTATCGAAATGTTTTTATGTGGTTGTCACCATTAAAACTTTGAGAGGCTCGTCGTAAGAACGACGGGCCTCTCTCGTATTTTCATCTCAGCAATACACACGGCTCTCTTCTCACGACCTTTTGAATCTTGAGCGACGCCACCACCATGCATTTGCTGTCTGTCTGATCATGTTTATCTTCGTTTTGTTTCAATTCGGCGGCAAAGGTACGCATAATATTTCAATCCGACAAATTTTTCGGCAATTATTTTTCAAAATCAACAAAAGAGCACTCTTGTCGGCGACAAGAGGCACCCACATTCCTTCGCTTTACGCTGCACGCCCCCCCTGAGCGAGGAACGACGGTCTTAAATAATAAGGTGTGCACACCATTTTTTTGCGACGAAAGCATCATATTTGAAAAAAAAGACGTACCTTTGCAACAGATTTGTGCGATCAACTAACTATTAACTATAATCCAAGAATGAAAAGAACCAGAAGATGCATTACTTTGGCACTGGCATTGCTGCTCGGCATGCAGCTGTGGGGCGCCAACAGCAAAGAGACCGTCGAACAGGTGACGACGGCCGTCACGCTGACCGACGACGTCGACTATGTCATCACCTCGACGACACCTTTCGCAGCAGAGGGAAAGGTGAACATCGAGAACACCGACCACGCCGTGCTCATCCTCGCCGGCGTGAAGCCATCGAAGGCCATGAGCCTGCTAGGCAAGTACGTCCAGATAAACGGCCAGAAGGCAGTGAACAACACCAACTGCCAGCTGAAGCTGTACAACCGCGGCTCGATCGTGCTGCCCTACGGCAACGCGGTGAAACCGCTGACGGTGTACTCCGAACAGAACTTCGGCGGCGAGGAGTGCAACGACTTCGGGCTGGAGAACACTGGCGGATTCATGAACACGCTGACGGATAAGAAGCTGAACAACCGCATACGCTCCTTCCGCCTGAAGCGTGGCTACATGGTCACCTTCTCCATCCTGAAAGAGGGACGCGGCTACAGCCGATGCTTCATCGCTGCCAACGAGGACTTGGAGATGGCAACGCTGCCCGCCATCCTCGACCGCAGCATCTCGAGCTACCGAGTGTTCAAGTGGTACGATGCCGGCAAGCCGCAGCTGGCAGCTGCCGCCGGCGACAACAACGCCTGCGGAGCACTGAACGTCACGAGCACCTATACCTGGAGCGCCGGCAGCAGCATGCTGCCCGACCAGGAGTGCGTAGCCCATCAGATCTACTCTACATGGCCCTCGCCGTCGTCGCTGGGAGGCGCCACCTACACCTGCCACATGAAGACGAGCAACGAGCCCCGCAACTCGGCCGACGACCACCCCGAGACGCTCGACGACATCCTGAAGGTGTGGGAGAACCTCATGCGTACGGGCATGCGCCTCTGCTCACCCTCGTCGTGGGACGGCAGCGACTATACCAACGGCACAGGCTTCCTCAAGCAGTTCTTCGACTCCATCGACGCCCGCGGATGGCGCTGCGACATCGTCGACATGCACTGCTACTGGCCGGAGTCGAACTTCAGCAGCCTGAAAAACTGGACGAACGCCGTGCACCGCCCCATCTGGATATCGGAGTGGTGCTGGGGCGCCTCGTGGAATAATAACGGCGCATTTGCCAACGGAGTGACGGCCAACCAGGTGCGCGACGCCCTGCAGCGCATCTGCAATAACCTCAACTCGATGGACTGTGTGGAGCGCTACTTCTACTGGAACGGCGAGCGCGACCCCTCGCGCATCTATAAGAACGGAGCTCTCACCCCGGCCGGACAGATGTACGCCCAGCTGGACGGCGGACTGGCCTACAACGGTAAATACGACTATGCGCCGCGCGCACCGAAGCAGCTGGATCCCGAGGGGTTCACGGTGACATTTGACAAAGAGAGCAGCACCGCAAAAATTGAATGGCGTGAGTATAACGGCGAGATGTGTGAATACATTCACCTTGAGCGCCGCAAGAGCGAGAACGAAGCGTGGGAGACGGTGGAGGACTTGATGGATTGGGGGTTGGATATCGACCGTAGCATACCTAATTATATTTCCATCCATCCCGTAGAAGCCCAGCAGGGCTGGGAGTTCCGCGTTAGTGAGAAGGATGCCAACGGCAAGGTGCGCACATCGCGGGCCGTGATGGCAGTGAGCGACGACATGGGGGCCGGCGACAGCGTCGTGATTGACGGCCAGACTTGGTACCTGGGCGGCAATATCATCACCAACGGCGACTTCGAGATGGGACTTGACGGATGGCTCAACGGCAAGGGCGAGCCACTCGGCCAGCCCTACTTCCAGGCAGTGCCCACGGGAGGCATCAACGAGAGTACTTATCTGCAGTGCTACGGCAGCGGAGCCATTGCCACGGAGCAGTCGGTAAGGACGCCCTTCCCGCTGGAGGCAAATACCAACTACTACTTCTCGGCCTCGGCAAGCAACCTGAGCAACATCCTGAGCCAACTCACCCTGAGTGAAGACGGACAGAAGACGAGCTCTATCGTGGCCATGCTCGAGAACACCTCGGCCAACTGGGTGACAAAGTACTACACGTTCAATAGCGGCGACTATCCCTATGCCCTCCTGGCTTTCCGCACACTCGGCAGCAAGGCATCGTTCGACAACATCGTGCTCTGCAAGCTCTTTGCCAGCAAGGACGAGGCCCTGGCCGACGGCCTGGACTACGAACGCAAGCGCGCTGAAGCATTCAACGCATACAGCAACGGCGCCTTCGAGACCGTCATCTCCGTAGCGCTGGCACAGACCGACAAGACCGTCGAGCAGCTGGCACAGCACATCCGTGAGACGGTCGACGCCGCCTTACGCTCCTACCGGCTGACGGCCAAGCTTCAGCAGCTGCTAGCCGACGCCCAGCAGCTGAAGGCCTACGGACTGCCCGGGAAGGAGAAACTCGAACAGCTACTCACAGAGATTCCCGTGAAGAGCGGCTCGTGGCCCACCGCCACATGGGTGGAGGATGGCTGCAACGCCCTCCAGCAGGCCATTGACGAGTACATGCCGATGACAACCGTCAGCGATGCCATCAGGTCGCCATCGTTCACAAGCGCCACCGGCTGGCAGACGAAGGCAGGCACCTACAAGGACGGCGACCAGCGCCTGAACCACTACACGGGAGACTACTGGGGATTCCCGTTCTGGAATGCATGGTGGAGCCTACCCAAGGAGGGTAACGAGGACCAGACAATGGCCATCCGACAGGAAGTGAGCGGACTGCCCCACGGACTCTACGCCCTCGATTGCCGGGCCACCACGGAGCACTTCTGCATCAGCGACCAGCACGCCTTCATCACGAACGGCACCGACTCACTGAGCTCTGCCGTACTCACCAACGACTACTACGACCTGCCACTCGTGCACGACACACTGCGCTGGCAACGACTGTCCACGCTGCCCGTCTACGTAGATGAGGGCGGATCGATCACTATCGGATTCGAAAGCTCGAAGCAGAATGCCAACGACCTGGCCTGGCGTCAGGTGGGCAACACCAGCAGCAAGGGCGACCATCGAGAAGGATGGTGGGGGGCATCGCAATTCGAGCTGCGCTACCATCCGCAATACCGTATCGCTACCGAGCCTGAGAGCTTCGGAGTGGCTTGCCTGCCCTATGCCGTCGCTCCCTCGCCAGGGCTCACCTTCTACCAGATAGCCGCCATCACCAGCGACTACTCGCGCCTCTGTCTTGAAGAGATCAACGAGGTGGAGGCCGGCATGCCCTTCATCTACAAGTCGAGCCAAGCCACCGCCACCTTCCTGGAGCACGGCGAGAAAGCCACACGAGCACTGGAGGGACCGGGCAACCTGCGCGGATTCTTCAAGACAACGGCAAAGGCACCTTTGGGCTACTACATGCTCAACGGCGGCAAGTGGCAGAAGGTGGTCGGCGAACGCCCCGCCCTACCTGTCTATACCGCCATCATGCGTCCCCTGAACGACAGGTCGAGCGAGCCCCTGACTGTCGTCGAATCGTGGGCCGGACCCACCATGCCCATTGAGGGCGTTACACAGGAAGAGATCGAGGCGGGTATCAGCGCACCATTTATCGACACTGTAACCACCGTCTACACCCTCAACGGACAGCGCACAGACGAACAGCAGCAGCGCCCCGGCATCTATATCAAGATCATCAACGGAAAACCCACTAAGACAATCATCAGATGAGGCTATCACGACATCTCCCACTAGCCCTCGGCCTATTGGCACTGGCAACCGCCGCACAGGCGCAAGTGATCGACAAAGCCGATGTCACCATCAGCTTCGACCTCAGTCAGGCGGGCCAACGCTTCACGCCCACCTGGGGACTCGACCAGGCATGGATCAGCGAGCAGAACCTGCGCAAGGGCATCAACCACATGGGCAAGGAAAATATCGGCATCGGGCGATCCTGCTTCCGCACCACCCAGCCCCTGACAAACGACTCCGTGCTGGCCAGCCAGCAGGTGAACTACCTGCGGAGGCGCAACAACATGTTCAACATCATCAGCGACACGCTGCCACTGGTGCTCACCGCCGACCAGGAAGCCGGCTCGGACGAGTACTATGTGGTGAACAAGAGCTGTAAGACCAACCACTGGGCGGCCAACATCGTCAGCCACGTCCACTGGCTGCAGGCAAACTCGAAGCACCCCGTCGTCGGCGTCTCGATCTTCAACGAGCCCGACTACTGGACCGTCGAGGAAGGAGCCACCGTGGCCAAGCAGACCGAGATTGCCAAGATGCTGCGCCAGCAGCCGCGAATGGACGGCGTGGCCCTCGTCGGTGCAAACACGCTGAACGACGACGAGGCCATGAACTGGTACACCAGCGGCAAGCAGTGGTTTGAGTGGGCCAACACCCACCAGCTGGCCGGTGACTTCAACCACTTTGCCAACTTCTACCAGCAGCTCGTCAAGGACGGCAAGGTGGGTTATGCCGACGAGATGCACAACGTTGGCGAAGCGATGATCGGACTGGAATACGGCATGACCATCGGCATCTGGTGGGGCTTCGACAGCCGTGCCCGCGGCGAGTTCTGCGACATCAGCCGACACGGCGAGCGACTGGCCTACGGCGAGCATCGCAGCAACTGGACGGCAGCCTCCGTCTGGCGGCACGACGACGGGCGGGTGAAGGCCTTCGTGGGCTCCAGCGAGCGCCAGGCCGCCACCACCACCTATCAGTTTGTGTCGCTCGACCGCGATGTCTACTTCGACGGCTACGGCCCCACCCGCCAATACAGGATGGAGATGCCCGGGGGCACTGGCTACCAGAATGGGCAGACGAACGCCGAGCGCGTGATCGATGTCACCTGGGGCGACGACGTGGCACCCTACGCCATCACCGAAGGCAAGTACAAGCTGGTAAACAAGGCCACGGGCAGCGCCGTGACGTACACCTCCAGCGGAAGCAACATCACGCAGCAGCGATACACCGGAGCCGTGAAGCAGCAGTGGACCGTCAAGCCCTGCAGCCTGCGCTGCGGCGGCGACTACAGCTTCCTCGACATCGAGGCCATCGACAACCCGAAGATTCGCATCAACGTGAAGAACTACTCCACGGGCAACGCCGACCTCATCGCCTGGACACAGGACAAGCCGACGAGCAATGAGCAGTGGTACCTGCAATACATGGGCAACGGCTACTACTGCCTGCGCAACCGCGAGAGTGCACTCTACATGGCATCGGCAGGAACGGCCGTCAACTCACGCGTCATACAGACCACAAAGCTGGGCGAGGGCAGCCGTGACCGCATGCTCTGGCGACTGCTGCCCGTCGACGTCGACTACGAGACCGTGGCACCCGCACAGCCCACGTCGCTGACGGCCACGCCACAGCCGGCATCGGTGATGCTGACGTGGGAGGCAGGCGCCGAGGACGACCTCGACGGATACATGGTGCTGCGCGCTGAGAAGGGGAAGGACGACTGGAACACCATCGCCCGCCATGCCGAGACGCCCTTCATCGACAACACCACACTGCCGGGGCGCACCTATCTCTATAAGGTGAAGGCCATCGACCGCGCACAGAACATGAGCGAGCCGTCGGCCGAGACAGAGGTGACCACGAACGACGCGAAAGCCCTCGTGGCCTACTGGCCGATGGACGGCAACCTCGACGACCAGAGCGGCAATGGCATGACGGTCGCTGCAGCGAAGACTCCCGCCTATGTCGACAGCCATCGCGAGGGCGTGCAGGGGCTGCGCTTCACCGCCAACCAGTGTCTGCAGCTGCCATCGGCCATCGTCCAGGGCGACGAGCTGACGGTGGCCCTCTGGGTGAGAGCCCAGGGCACCAGCTCCTTTCAGCGCATCTTCGCCTTCGGACATGACAAAGACAACTATGTCATGCTGACGCCCTACAACGGGGCGCGCATGCAGCTGGCAGTCAAGTGCGACGGCAAGGAGCAGACGCTCGACTGCCCCACCCGACTGTTCACGTCGTCGTGGAAACATGTCGTCGTGACCATCGCGCCAGGACGCACAGCCATCTATGTCGACGGCAGCGAGGTGGCCAGCACGACGAACATCACCCACAGCCTGAGCGACATACACCCCGTCATCAACTACCTGGGGCGCAGCCATAACAACAACAACCCGTTCTTCACGGGCTATATGGCCGACGTGCGCATCTATAACCACGCACTGGGGGCCGACGACGTGGCACAGCTGTACAACGAGACGTCGGACGTACGCACCATCGTCGACTACGACTGGAAGGCCCTTCCGACCATCTACTCGCTCGACGGCAAGCGCCTGGAGCAGCCGCGCCGCGGGCTGAACATCATCGACGGGAAGGTCACCGTAGGAGGGTATGCTCCTCGAGGTAGGCGTTGAATCGGTCGCGATAGCTGTCGCCGATGGGCAGATACTCGTCGGGACCCATGACGACACGATTCTTGTTCACCTCCTGCACTTTCGCAAGGTTGACAATATAAGAACGGTGGATACGCATAAAGGTGGAGGGCAGGAAGTCCTCCATCTTTTTCATTGAGAGATAAGTGATCAGAGGCCGAGGCTGATGGTCGAGGTGCAGCTTCAGGTATTCGCACATCGCCTCCACATAGCGGATGTCGGCAATCGAGATGCGCACCGTGCGGCTGTCGGTCTTCACGAAGATGGTGCCGTCGTCGTCAGGCTGCTCGCCATCCGGCCGGCCGGCGTGTGCCGACGAGCGCAGGTCGTACTGCTCCTTCACCTTCATCGCCGCACGCTGGAAGTCCTGCAGCCCGAAAGGCTTCAGCAGGTAGTCGACGGCATTCACCCGATAGCCCTCGATGGCATATTCGGCATAGGCTGTCGTGAAGACCACCAACGGCGGCACCACCAGCTGGCGCACGAAGTCCATGCCGCTGAGGTCGGGCATGTTGATGTCGCAGAAGATGGCATCCACCACATCGCGCTCCATCATCTCCTGCGCCTCGAGTGCACTGGCGCACTCACCGCAGAGTTCAAAGAACGGAATTTTCCTGATATAGGCCGCCAGCTGTTGCAGTGCCAGCGGCTCATCGTCGATAGCAAGAACTTTAATCATAGGGTTAATGGGGGGAGTGAGAGGACAACGGCAGCACGAGCTCAACCGTGTAACGTGTCGGTTCGTCGCCGATGTTCAGCGAATAGTTGTCGCCATAGATGAGGTCCAGCCGCCGCCTGACATTCTGCAAGCCTACGCCGCCATGCTGGTCCTCGGCCGTGGGAATCCTGCTGTTGCTGCAGGTGAAGCGCAGGCTGTCGCCGTCGATAGCGACCCTGATGTCGATGAACGACTCCTGCCTGTAGCTCACGCCGTGCTTGAAGGCATTCTCGACGAACGTGATGAGCACCAGCGGAGGTATCTGCCTGTCAGGCGTCTGCTCGGGCAGCGCCACAGTGATCTTCACGCGGTCGGTGACACGCATGCGCATCAGCTGCACATAGTCACGCGTGAAGGCCAGCTCGCGCTCCAAGGGCACCGTCTGCTTAGAGCCGTCGTAGAGCACGAAGCGCATGATCTTCGACAGCTGCAGCACGGCCTCCTTCGCCCGCTCCTGATCGATATCGACGAGGGCATGGATGTTGTTCAGCGTGTTCATCAGGAAGTGGGGGTTGATCTGATAGCGCAGATACTCCAGCTGCTGCTCCAGATTCTGTTTCTCGAGCAATGCCAACTGCTCGCGGTCACGCCGCTGCCGGAAGTAGAGCTTCACGGCGACGTTCATGCCCAGCATGAGAATCATGATAATCACCGCAATCATGTCGTGCTGGCCGAAGATCAGCGGCGGACGGTCGGCCTCGGGCCGCTCACCCATGCCCGGCCGCCGATCGTGCGGCGGGCGATTGCCGTCAGGGCGGAAGTCGTCGTCAGGACGGAAGTCGTCGCCGGGGCGGAAGTCGTCGTCGGGGAAGAATCCGTCGCCGGGATGTGGCGGAGCATCGTCGAGGTGATCCATCGGCGGCCGGCTGCCTTCCAGCCGCTCCAGCTCGCGCTCCTTGTCGGGGCGGCTGGTGCACTGAACGACGACAAAGACTGCCAGCAACAGGGCTACGAGCGAGAAGTAAAGCCAGCGCCGCTGCCGCTCGATGAGCAGCGGCGCCAGGAAGAAGTTGTGCAGGAGGAAGGCAGCGAGAAACAGCGCATAGTGTCGCCATACATGAAAGACATCGGCCCACTCGAAGGGCATGCTGCCATCCTGGTCGATACTGACGTAGTGGCCCACGACGGGTGCTACGAACAGCAGGCCCCACATCAGGGCATAGACCAGTAGCTCCTGTCTGTTGTACCTTGCCTTCTGCATCGTTTCGATAACTTGTCGAAGTTACATCGGAAAGGGGGAGGGCGAACTACCGCGAGAGCACCTTCCTTACCTTGTCGCCCTGCCGCACGATCATCACGCCACGCGCTGAGCAGCTGCCGTCGATGCGGCGGCCGGTAAGGTCGTAAGCCGTTGCCTGGCCTCCCTCGGCCGTTATCATAGCGTCGTCGATGGCTGTCGCCGTGGTGGTGAAGTTACGCTTGCCGCCGCCGTAGATCAGCGACCCGTCGACTTTCACGTGCTTGCCGCCGTAGTCGTAGACGTCGACCGTCAGCGTGCCATCCTCCATGTAGAAGTTGCCCGAGTCCTCATCCTCGTGCAGCGACGTCTGGCCCGTCGACGTCAGGCCGTCGAGCTCCACCTGTATGCCGTCGTCCTCGACGCCCTTGATGCTGATCGTGCCGCTCTCCATGAGGAAATACTCCCGGCAGTGCATGCCGTCCTTCACCGCCTTCGTGACGTTGATGGTGCAGTTCTTCACCTCAATATACTCCTTGCTGTAGATGGCGTGCTTGCTGTTGCCCACAACGTTCAGCGTGCCCCTGCCCTTGAACTCGGAATGTCCCTTGACGTGCAGGCAGCCGTTGTAGTCTTCGTTAGGCCCGTCGGCGAGCGTGTTCGTCGTCTCCTTCTTCACGCTGATGTCGATGCGCTTGCCGTTCTGGATGTTGATGGCCGGGCCGCTGGGATTGGTCAGCGTCAGCCCTGCCAGCTCGACGGTACACTTATAGGCTCCCTCGAGGTAGAACTCGCCGTCGGCCGACGTACCTGAGAGGATATAGGTGATCTCGCCCACGCTGTTGCCGGCGAAGGTGGCACTCTGCACCAGTCTGACGTGCGACCCCGTGCTGTTGTTGGTGACGACGCTGCTGATGTTGCTGGCAATGCTCACCGTTGCCGTCGTGCCGCTGTACTTGATCTCGACGGTATTGTTGTCGACAGCCATCGACGTTGCGAAGCCTGCCACAAGGGCCATGATCGTAAGTAGTGTTCTCTTCATGCTCTTTGTTAATCTAGGGAAAAATGTGTTGCAAAGGTAGCTACAAATAAAAAACGGGGCAAATCGGTTCAGCGAAAGCCCCGTTCCGTTCAGCGAACGTTTACTTCTTCAGCAGGTCGTTGACAGCGCCCTGGGCAGCGTCAGCGGCCTTGTTCACGGCATCGTTGACGGCGCCCTGAGCGCCCTCGACGGCCTTGTTCACGGCATCGCTGGCAGCCTCCTTGGCACCCTCGACGGCATCGGCGGCCTTATCCATAGCGCCCTCGACGGCGTCGCCGGCAGCCTCCTTAGTACCCTCGACGGCATCGCCGGCAACACCCACGAGGCCCAGCAGCTGGTCGACAGGCTGCTCGCTGACGCTCTTGATGAGCTCCTGGGCACGCGAGGCCATGTCGCTGTTCGAGATCTTACCCACGAGCTCCGAGATCTTGGCGGCATTCTCCTTGAGGAAGGTCTGTGCCGTGTTCAGGTACTCCTTGGCCTTCTGAGGGTTATCCTTGAGGAAGCTCACGGCCTTCTCCTGGATGCTGCTCACCAAGGCGAAGAATCCCTCGCCGTCGCCCGACTTCAGCAGGTTGCCCAGTGCCGTCGGCAGGTCCTTCACGTCAGCGGGTGCCTCCTGCTGAGGGTCGCCAGTTCCCGGTGCCTCCGTCTTGCCGAGGCACGATGTCAGCGTAATGGCTGCTCCAGCCATCAGCGCAAAAATCAATTTCTTCATGTACATAAAAAATAATAAAATTAATAAAATAGATTCTTTATGGCGGCAAAAATACGAAATAATGCTGAGATGGCAAAGCAATTTTGGAAGTTTAACGCAATTAATTCAAAAGAACGGGAAACCGGAGGCCGAAAATGTCGGCACGGAGTCCCGCTCTTGTACTTGTCACAGTGAATCAATCAGTCTGTCGTCTAGATTCTTCTCCTTGATTCTTGAGGGTATTATTTCTTCTTGAAGCTCAAACCGATGGACACGTAACTCCCCTTGGGAATCTCACTTGTCTCGTTCACGAAGGTTTTTTCTACAGGTTCTTTGTAGTAATCCTCCTTGAACTTATCATAGTGTGTCGTCTGGTTGTTGTGGTAGTTGAGCTTGTCATCTGGGATGTTCCAAAAACCAGATTGGTCCTGGACGACGGGCGCGTTCGATGCCAACATGGTAGTTTCATGTGTCCAAGCCACGTGGTTCTGATAGTATTGATACTCACCTCCACTCTTTTCGTAATCATATCGGAAGTCGGAGATTGAAGCCTGTTTGGAATCCAAGAGGCTCAGGTCGTCAATCATGAAGGAAAGGATATATTTCCAGGTAGCGGCATAGTCCGCTCCTTCCTTGCTGTAGCTTACCCTGAGTCCATCGCCAACCGGCGTAATCGTCAAGTTGCTGTCGCCGGCTTCGAAGTCGCTTCTCATTTGCCAAGTCACGCAGTGCATCCAGATGTATGAGCTGACGAGCTCCAGCGTTACCTTCGGTGCCTGCTTGATGCTTACGGGCAGCAGCGTCTTTTCGGCATCGCTGGGCGAAGCCTTGTCGGAGACCCAGCAGTTGAGTGTTGCCTGGCGCTCCTCGCCCTCTGTGTTGGCTTTGGCTGTTACGCTGACGGTTCCGTCCTCGCTGACCGTAGCCTCAAGCCACGATTTATCCCCAGGGGCAACATCGGCGCCGCAATATTGGTAACTACCTTTGTCTATCTTAACCTGCTTAGTGCCGCCCTTTGCCTCAAATTCCAGTTTCTCTGGATTGACTGATGCGTCCTTCTTGGCCTTCACGTCTCCCACAAAGATGGGGATGTCCACCTTCAGCACGTTCATATAGACAATAAGGCGGTAGTCTTGCCCTTCTTTGAGGTTTGCCTCGGCGTTTGTGGTGACATCGTACCCCTTCTCATCAGCTTGGAGAATGTTGCGTATGTTGTCGTCGAAGTTGAAGCTGGTTTCAATCTTCCCCCCGCTGCTACCCTTCGGGGTAAATACGGCACGGTATGAAACGAAGTCGTCAAGCAGGCTCTTGCCCGGGTGGTGGAGGGTCAGCGTGGTAGCACCGTATTTACTGTCGAAGAAGTCTTTCTCCTCAATCTTCACCTGCGGATTAATGGGAACCGACGAAATAGAAAAGCACATCTCCGGCAGTTCAATATGGGTCACATCGAGCCCTAGCGTGGTGAGATACCAGCCTATCGTAACGCCCAGGGACTGGTTGTACATCAGGTCTTCGTACTTGAAGAAGGACCACTTAGAGGCGGTTTCGATAATGTGCTTGACATACGTCGGGTAGGGAACGGAGGTAGGCATATAGTTGATAAGCCAGTCCTGTGAATTACCAGTGAATGCCATATAGTCGAGCTTCCCGCTAATGCTTTCCTTCTTCAGCACCTTCAGCTCAGAGCGCACGGCTAGCGTCTTGTGAAAGACACCTAGGTTTCCGGCCAAGATGAGGCCGTAGTGTATGCCGCCCTCGAACTTGGGGCCAAACGTACACTTCAGGGCATCGGGTGCCTCGTCGTCGGCGTAACACTTGCCGTCCAAGCCGTCCTTGATGGTATATCGCGCGGTGGAGTGTACCGTGCGCGTATAGCTGATGGAAGCCTCTAAGGCGATTTTCCCGTCCACCCCGAGGACACCATCGACGTTCAGACTCGGCGTCAGGACGACAGGGCCGATGGGGATGGGGGCACAGACAATGGTGAAGAGATGGAGTTTTTTGTCGGGGATGTTAGTGGCTGACAATTCGCAAGTGAGGTCTGCACCCACCGTAACCTCAGCATCCAGCTTGACATTGGCGTAGCTCAGCTCCCCGTTGCCGAACTGGAAGCCGTAGCGCATGACCATGTCGATGCTCATCTTAGGCGTCAGCTGGATGCCCTTTATAATTTCCCATCCTATTTCGGGCAGTGAGATGGTATATTTCTTGATGCCGCCGTCTCGTGTCTCTGCGATGCGGGAGAACTGTACCTCCCTGCCTTGGGCATCGTAGACATGCTCCACATGTTCGCCCAGTGAGATTGTCTGCTCGGGCATGTCAATCGTCTTGAAGGCATCGCCGAGCTCCGCATCCTCATAGATGATTTCGTAGCCGCTACCCGTTTCCTTCACATCCTTGACCATAGCCAGAAGG
Organism: uncultured Prevotellaceae bacterium; assembly: GCA_946539475.1. Next base: position 26,099 of record CAMNHM010000002.1, read on the forward strand.
CCGTATGGCAGTTGGTTGGTTGGCGTGCTGAAGATGAGGCATTGCCCCACCTTGGGCTTTCCGGCCGATTTAGGCAGGACCAGCCGGTGGCCCAGCGTATCAACGCTCACAAGGTTCTGGCATACCTCCTTGGGGATAAGCACCGCATTGGCGTTCAGTTCGTACTTGATTTCCGAGGGGGTGACAGGGTCGGAGATTATCCCGCCGCCACGTGGTTCGGGCTCATCGCTGCTCTTGGAACACGAAATGGTGAATACAGCCAGCAGCATGGCGGCCAGCATCAGCATCAGTTTGTTTGAGAGTCTTTTCATCTGTATGAAATTATGGTTGATAATAATGGACGCAAAGGTAAAGGGAAAACAGGAAGAAGGACTGACAAAACAGCAAAAACGACTGACAGAGCGCTTTTTGTCAGTCGTTTTTGCCTTTAAACTCGCTGGGCGTCATGCCCGTGATGGCTTTGAAGTTGCGAAGAAAGGTACGTTCGGTTGAGAACCCTGACGATACCCATACCTCTGACAGTTTGATGTCAGGCCGCGTAAGCAATAGTTGCTTGGCGTGCTCTGTACGATAAGTATTGACAAACTGTGAGAACGAACAGCCCCTCGCCGAATTGATACAGTCGGAGATGTAATAGCGATTGACGGCAAGCATCGAAGCAATATCCGCAATCTTCAGGTCGCTGTTCAGATATGGCTTTTCTCTTTCCATCAGCTCGCAGATCCGACTCATGAGGACAGGGTCAGGGACTTGTTCTTCAGGCGAGACTGTCGCAGGGGCAGTATGGCGACGCTTCATAGAGACAAATAACAGACAAAGAGCACCCACCCCCAGACAGATGGCTACAATTAGATACCAAGAAGAATGGCTTTCGGCTGCTACTGACTGCAGACCTGTATGCAGCAGATACACCATGTTGGAGGCCTTGAAATAGGTGGTGTCTGCCATTCCGCCAGCCATCAGCAGGTTTCCGTCGGCAGTAAGAACAGGCACAGGGTCAAAGATGAAATGCAGAGGATCGGTATAGCAGAGTGTCAGCGTTGCTGGCTTTCCAGCAGTGGTCTGAGCGTAGTCTATGGCCAGCACATAGTAGCGGTAGCCTGCGTCGTGGCTGGTCCTGAAATCGCTGTTGATTCCTTGAGGTAGGCGCGTTGACGCTGACGGTCAGCGACGATATTCGTGAAGTACCATATCCCGCCCAACTCACTTTGCATAGGAATGGGGCAGACGGTGGGCAGCAGCGAGAACTGTCCGTTCTCCACCTTCATTATAGCCACTTGGCCGCCCTCATCCTCCACAGGTATCAGATAGGAATAGACACCTTTCTCTTCATCGCCAATGAAACTTTCGTTGCTGAGTAGATCAATGCCAATAAACGGATGCCACGTCTCTAATAGCGGAATTCTGACCGTATCACCTTTCAGACGGTCGGCAATAGGTGGTATCTTCTCGTCCTTGTGGTTCCTGTTGCCTATGATAAGGGCATCATCCTTGGCAATACGGAGGATGAGAGGATAAGAACGCGGTGACTCACATCTTTAATATAAGAGAAGGACATCTTGCCATCAAACAGTTCAATACCGTCATCATGATACCAATTGCCGCTGACAACCACCCTCCCGCTATCCAGTTCCAGCGCAGAGGCCTTGGCTCGCTTGATACCCATGCTTCCGAAACCGTCAAAGGTGTGGCTCTGCGGGTCGTACAGCTCTGCCGTATATGTCTGACCTACACCGATGTTCTCTGCAACGCCACCTACCAAGAGCACCTTGCCCGACTTAAGCAAAAGGGCCGTGCCAAAGTCGTGGTTATACGTCATCTGCATCATGTGCCATTTCCCGTTCTCGAAATACTCGGCCGTCGGTGTGGGCACAAAGCCGTTGGTATGGCCGCCAAACACCACATACTCGCCACCAGCCATCAGTGCCTTATGAGCAGCACGAGGGATATTCAGGTCTGGCAGGCGCTCAGCCTCAATCCTGATGAAAGGACACTTTGTGCTGGCCGCCAGGCTGTCGTAGGCCACAGTTGTCTGAGCCACTACAAATTGTACGGCCAGCATCGCCCATGATGCCAGTATGAGCTTTGCCCAAATCACCATTAGTTTGCACTTTACACCTGACATATCCACATTTTTTCAACGGCTGCAAAGTTACAATTTTATTTTGAATTATCGCGCCATTCGTCACAAAAGACAGCAGATCGTCCCTGATATTTGTTTACATTGCCACTATGCTGCGCACCTATTATTTCATACAGCGTTGTCGTTTTTTTTGCTCAAGCCAGACCGTTTTGTCGCCGGCACTCCTTTCCGATGGCGGGCAAAAGTATACAGATTATCCTAAATCTCAGCAAGAGAAGACATTTTCTTCTGCATAATTTGTGATTTATTAGGGAAAAAGTTGTAACTTTGCAGTCGTTATGGACGTAGAACGCATCAACCAGCTCATCAACGAGCGCCCCAACCTGAGTACTGCCCTCGGCATGGAGTTCATCTCCACCCCGGAGGCCGACACGTGCATGGCCCGCATGCGCGTCGACGAGCGCAACCGCCAGCCCTTCGGATTCCTCAGCGGAGGTGCCTCGCTGGCCCTCGCCGAGAACGTCGCCGGCGTGGGGTCGTCGGCCCTCTGCCCCGGCTGCTCATGCGTGGGCATCGAGGTCAGCGGCAGCCACGTGAAGGCCGTTGCCGAGGGCGACACCGTCACTGCCTATGCCCGCCTGCTGCATCAGGGGTCGACGCTCCACGTCTGGAATGTCGATATCCGCGATACGGCCGGCGACCTCATCTCCAGCGTGCGCGTCACCAACTATGTCATCCGTCCCAAGCAATGACTAGCTTTGCCATCTTCCGACAGCCCCGCCAGCTCGCCTGCACCTTCGTAGCGCAGACCGAGGGCAGCCCCCTGCAACTCGCCTCGCCATCCGACCTGGCAGCGCAGCAGGGCTTTGTCGTGGCACCCTTCGCCGCCACGCCCAGCGAGCCCCTCCTCATCATCCGCCCCGACCGCTTGCTGACGTTTGCCACCGCCGACGATGCCCTCAGCGAGCTGGGCGACCTCGGCTGTCACCTCGCAGGCCACGGCGACGACGGCGGCGACGACCGTGCTGCCTATGCCGCCGACTTCGCGACATTCCACCAGGCACTCTGCAGCCAGCGGTTCCAGAAGCTGGTGCTGGCGCGCAGCGTGCAGCAGCGGCGGCCGGCAGGCGTCAACCCCCTGCAGCTCTTCGCACGCGCCTGCCAGAGCTACCCGCGGATGTTCATCGCCCTCGTCTCCACACCACAGAGCGGCACATGGCTCACCGCCACGCCCGAGCTGCTCCTCGACGCCAGCGACCCCCGCTGCTGTCGCACCATAGCCCTAGCAGGCACCATGCAGCTCACCGCCAACCAGCTGGAGGGCGAAGGCGAGCGACGCACCTGGAGCGTGAAGAACATCCAGGAGCAGCGCTACGTGGCATCGTTCGTGGCCGACTGCCTGCGCCACCTCGCCATCGACTATCGCGAGGAGGGCCCGCGCACCGTCCGCGCTGCACATCTCCTCCACCTGCGCAGCGACTTCACCTTCAATACTGATGTACGCGCGTGCGAGCTCCTGGCAGCACTCCACCCCACCCCTGCCGTCTGCGGACTGCCACAGGCCGAGGCCCGCCGCTTCATCCTCAGCCACGAGCACACCGCACGCCGTTACTACAGCGGATTCCAAGGCCCCTTCCGCCTCCCGACGTCCCAAGCCGCGCTCCTCTCCGCGCCGCCCGCCACGACGACGACCACCACCCTCTACGTCTCCCTACGCTGCATGCAGATCCTCCCCGACGCCTGCCTCCTCTATGCCGGCGGCGGCCTGCTCCCCGAGAGCGCCGAGGACCGAGAGTGGCAGGAGACAGAGGCAAAACTCCAGACCATGCGCCAACTCCTAACTCCTAACTCCTAACTCCCCCCCGTGTACTCCGACAAAGACTCCGTCAACATACTCACCGCCCTCCTCGTCAGCCACGGCATCCGCCACGCCGTCGTCTGCCCGGGCTCACGCAACGCACCCATCGTCCACAACCTCAACGAGTGCCCCGACATCACGTGCTACCCCGTCAGCGACGAGCGCTCAGCGGCATTCTTCGCACTGGGCATCGCCCAGGCCACCGACCAGTCCGTCGTCATCTGTGTCACCTCTGGCACGGCACTGCTCAATGTCGCGCCGGCCGTTGCCGAGGCACACTATCAGCATCAGTCGCTCATCGTCGTCTCTGCCGACCGCCCCGCCGAATGGATCGGACAGCTCGACGGCCAGACGCTCCTTCAGCCGGGAGCCCTCGCACCATGGGTGGCCACCACCGTCACGCTGCCCGAGGACCGCCACTGGCACTGCAACCGCCTCGTCAACGAGGCACTCCTCGAGGCCACTGCCGACAACCGCCCCTGCGTACATATCAACGTCCCCATCAGCGAGCCACTCTTCCGCTTCACCGTCAGCCAGCTGCCTGCAGAGCGCGTCATACAACGCTATCGTCCGGCTGCCGACTACGACTGCCTGCCGCAACAGCTGATCGACGACCTCCGGCAGTCTGAGCGCCCACTCATCGTTTTCGGGCAGTACAGCCCGCAGCGATTCCACTACGAGGGCCTCGACCATCTCTTCAGCCACGTCACCGTCCTCCACGAGGCACTGGCGCCCATGACCAGCGTCAGCCATTTCGAGCCATTCCTGCAAACGCCACAGCAGCCGCCACATCCCGACTTCGTGCTCTATGTCGGCGATGCCATCGTCAGCAAACGCCTGAAAGCCTACCTGCGAGAGGCACACGAGGCACGCACCTGGCGCATCAGCCTCACCGGCGACATCGAGGACACCTTCCAGAATCTCTGCGGCATCGTCGTCGCCGATGCCGAACGCCTGCTGCAGGCGCTCGACACGAAGCTCATGCGCCACACCTTCACCGACGCACAGAAGAGCTATCGCCGACAGTGGCTACAGCGACTCGCCGAGGCCGGCAAGGCCATCGCCGACGAGGAGCTCGCCTTCTCAGAGGCTGCAGCCGTACGCCTCTTCGAGCAGCAGCTGGCAACCGTCAACGGCGACTACGCCGTACACTACGCCAACTCCACCGCCATACGCCTGGCAAACCGCTACGCCGACGGACATCCCGTATGGTGCAACCGCGGCGTCAACGGCATCGAGGGATCGCTCAGCACCGCCGCCGGCTTTGCCGCCGCACAGACCTCGACAGTCTTCATCGTCATCGGCGACCTGAGCTTCTTCTACGACCAGAATGCGCTGTGGAACACCAACCTTGCCGGCAACCTGCGCATCCTGCTGCTCAACAACCATAAGGGTGCCATTTTCCAGCAGCTCAAAGGACTCGAACAGAGCCCCGCCCACCAACGACTCATCGCCGCCGCACACCACGCCACTGCCGAGGGCATCTGCCTAGAGAACGACATCTACTACCAGCAGGCCACCACGCCGGAGACGCTCCGACAAGCCATCGACCTACTGCTCCACGCACCCCTCACGCGACCCATGCTCCTGGAGGTCATGGTTTAAACACTGGGGTTCCGCGGGTCAAGGGGTCTGACCCTTTGACCCGCCGTCTCCGCCGATGAGTCAGAGGGTCAGACCCCTTGACCCACTTTGACCCTCGAATAGTCGGGCGAAACGCCAAATTTTATCTAGATTTTTTTGAGCGTTAACGCCCAAAATGACGAATGGGCTTCTGGGTGAAAGTTACAAAGTAACGAGTCAGTCCTAAAACCCAGTTGCAGACAATCCGCATGGAGCTCCCCTCCCTTCTTGCGTCCCTTCGGCAGCAAGAAGGGAGGGGAGCTGCTGCGCCAACAGTCAACCAAGTTTTCGGACTGACCCAAAGTTACAAAGTTACAAGTTACGTTAAGAGGGGTTCCGAAGGTGCAAATCTTTCGGAATCCCTTTGTTTATACCGTGAGTGGTGGAGGTTATTTGGTGGAGGGTGGAGGGCGAAAGTCTACCGCTCGTACTTGAAGCTGGAGCCGCCCACGAACTCGCGCATGATGCTGGTGGGGGGTATCTCGGTGTCGCTGACGGGTATGAAGTAGCGTATGAACTTCAGCAGGCGGTGGGCCTCGGAATATTCGGGACAATTCTTGGGCACCGACATGAGGATGATCTCGGCATGGGGCCGCAGGACGGCAAACTCGATGTTGAGGGCCGAGTTGAACATCACGTCGGCCGTCTCCTGGAAGGGGAATATCCACTTGTCCTCGGCCTCGCAGACATTCTTCCACTGGCTGATGGTCTGCTGGGCGGTGAAGGCTCCCTTGTTGTAATCGCGGATGATGCGGCGCAGCAGGCGGTTGTCGCTGGTGGGGATCCAGTTATGGTCGTCGAGCGATATGCTGGTGAGCGCCGATATGTAGACCTTGAACTTCGCCGTGTCGGGTATGCGTCGTGTGAGCAGCGGGTTGAGGGCGTGTATGCCCTCGATGATGAGCACGGTGTCGCCGGAGAGCTTCAGGCGCTTGCCGTTGTACTCACGCCGTCCGGTGGTGAAGTTGTACTCGGGCACTTCTACGCGCTCGCCCTTCATCAGCCGCATGAGATGCTCCTCGAGCAGGTCGCAGTCGACGGCCTTGATGTTGTCGAAGTCGTAGTCGCCGTTAGGCAGCTTGGGGGTGTCGACGCGGTTGACGAAATAGTCGTCGGTGGAGAACGACAGCGGCCTTAGTCCGCAGGCCAGGAGCTGTATGCTGAGGCGCTTGCAGAAAGTGGTCTTACCGGAGCTGGAGGGCCCGGTGATGAGCACGATGCGTATGGGGTCGACGTCGCGGCGGTAGCGGCGGTCGATCTCCTCGGCTATCTGCACGATTTTCTTCTCCTGCAGTGCCTCGCTGACCTGTATGAGCTCGGAGGCATGGCCTTTGAGGACGGCTTTGTTGACGTCGCCGGCATTGGAGAGGCGCATGATGATATCCCACCGCACTTTCTCGGCGAAGACCTCGAACGTGCGTGGCATGTCGATTTTCTCGGCCAGCACGAGGGGGTTATGCCAGTCGGGTACGCGGAGGAGCAGGCCGTCGTGATAGCGCTCCAGTGCCCACACGCGGAGATAGCCGGCCGAGGGCACCAGCGGCCCGTAGTAGTAGTCGACGGTCTCGCCGAGGGTATAGTAGTCGCTGTAGGCCTGTCCGGAGGTCTCCAGGAGCTTCACCTTGTCGGAGAAGCCACGGTCGGCAAAGATGCGGACGGTCTCCTCGGTGGTGGCCTCGTTGCGGCGGAAGGGCATGTCGAGGTCGATGATCTCCTGCATGCGGCGGCTGATGTGCTGCACGTCGTCGTCGGTGAGCTGCTCGCCGCCTCGCTTCTTGAAGTTGCAGTAGTAGCCTCGCGAGAGGGGGTGCTCGATGAAGAGCTTGCTGCCGGGGAAGAGGTCGGTGCATGCCTTGTAGAGCACGAAGCACAGCGAGCGTACGTAGACGCGGTGTCCGGACCCCTGTCGGGCGTCGACGAACTCTACGTCGCGGTTGTGGTAGATACGATACTTGAGTCCCTGCGAGGCATTGTTCACCTTTGCCGAGACGACGGGATAAGGCAATTGAAGCTCGTCGGCAAACTCCTGGTAGACTTCCAGCAGTGAGATGCCCTCGGAGAAGCTCTTCGTGATGCCGTTGTTCTTGCAGCGTACTTGTAGCATAATGATTAGCGATGATGGGTGATTAATAGGAGTAGAGTCGGATGTGGAGGATTTTCCATTCGCCGACGGCAATACGGGCGTGTCGTCCCTGATGCGTCTGGTCGCCATTGTGACGTCGGAGATACCGGATGTCGCCGTCAGGTCCGACGGATACCTCGTCGACGGAGAGCAGGCCTAATCGGGTGACGGCCGGAGAGATGGTGCGGCCTGCGGCTGGCTGCTGGCGCCCGGCGGCTGTGGCGGCCAGCGTGAAGCCGTCCTCTCCCAGCTGACGGGCCTCGTCGACGGACAGCTCGCCGGGAGTCTTGAAGTCGACGACGATGCCGCTGCCGGCTAGCAGGTAGTCGTAGCGCGCGAGGCGGACGAGGAGTGCCCCTCCCTCGGGCCATGTGCTGCCGTCGGAGGCGCGCGGGTCCCAGGGCAGCGTGTAGTAGTGTCGGGCTGTGATGACGACGCTGTCGGGGGCATCGGCGACGGAGCGCTCCTTATCCTCCTGGTCGAAGAGGAATCCCCAGGAGCGCCGTCGGTCGGCAGGCTGCGGGCTGAGGGCCGAGCGGACGTCGGCGTTGGCATAGAGCTGGCGCAGCAGCCGATAGGCCTCGGTGACGGAGCGCGTGTCGGTCTCTGAAGCCTGGTCGATGGCGAAGGGGCTGAAGCCGACGGCATGGTGCTCGCCGAAGGTGTAGAGTGCGCGCACGCCGCTGTTCTCGCAGCAGCGGCTCTCCGGCACGAACAGCGGGTTGCCGGGCAGGTCGTACTGCGCCGCCCACTGGCGGTAGCCCGTGTCGTAGATGTCGGGGGCGAGCAGGTCGAGGGTGGGCGCTGCTGTATGCCAGATGGGATAGAGGTGGGCCAGGGGTCCTGCCGAGGGGTACTCGCCGGGTTTGCGCCCCCGGCTGTTCATGGCGGCATTGACATAGAGGGGCACGTCGCTGACGGCGCGCGCCGCCTTTGCCAGCTGCTCGATGTAGCGGGCGTAGTGGTAGGCCATGAACCGCTCCTGGCCGTAGGGGTCGTCGCCGTAGGCCTGTTCCCAGGTGGTGCCCGCCTCCACGGCGCAGATCTTTGAGATGGCAGCCGGCATGGGCTGGCGGTAGGCGCTGTCGGCCGCCGGCGAATGGTCGCGGGCACTCTCGAGCATGCCTACCTCGTTCTCGATCTGAACCATTGCCACGGTGCCGTGGCCACGGTCGCGGTCGGCCAGATGGCGCATCAGGGCGCTGAAAGCCTTCAGGTCGGCCTGCAGCACCTGATGACTGAAGACGCTGGCCATCTCCAGCTGTCGGCCGCCGGCGGTCATGGCCCGCGGGAAGCGGCGTGTGTCGGTCTTGAACCACCCCGGGGCATAGCACGACATGGAGTTCTTCCATGCTCCGAACCAGAGCACGACGACCCGCAGCTGCTGCTCGCGGGCAGCGGTGAGGAGGCGGTCGACGAGGCTGAAGTCGAACCTGCCCTCCTCGGGCTCGGTCAGCTCCCAGTAGACGGGCACGAGCACGGTGTTCAGCCCCAGCGCCCGCATGCGGGGCATGACCCGGTCGATGTCTTCGATGGATGTAGCGGCGGAATTGCTCAGCTCGCCGCCCAGGATGGGCTGCTGGGCATGTAAGGTGAGCTGGCATGCCAGGAGGGTCAAGGTAAGTAGTTTCTTCATACGTCGATAGGATAGGTGCTGACAGCATCTGGGTGCAAAGTTAGTGTATTTTTGCGAAAAAAAGGCAGAAAATTTGGATTTTCCGTTCCTTTATGCTATCTTTGCACAAACTTTCATCACTAAAAACCCAACGATTATGGCAAACGTACCCACCCCACACATCGGCGCACAGCTTGGCGAGATTGCCGAGACCGTCATCATGGCAGGCGACCCCTTGCGCGCAAAATTCATGGCCGAGAACTTCCTTGAGAATCCCGTACAATTCAACAACGTCCGTGGCATGCTTGGCTTCACCGGCACTCACAAGGGGCGCCGCGTCAGCGTCATGGGCCACGGCATGGGCATCCCCTCCATCGGCATCTATACCTATGAGCTCTACAACTTCTACGACGTGAAGACCATCATCCGCGTCGGATCGGCGGGGTCGATGCACGCCGACCTGCACGTCGGCGACCTCTGCATCGCCATCGGTGCCTGCACCAACTCTAACTATGCCGCACAGTATGAGCTGCCGGGCGTATTTGCGCCCATCGCCGACTTCGACCTGGCGCGCCGTGCTGCCGACGCCTGCGACCATCTGGGATACTCGTACAAGGTGGGCAACGTGCTCTCGTCGGACACGTTCTACACGGAGAATGCCCACAACGACCGCTGGATGAAGATGGGCGTGCTGGCCGTGGAGATGGAGGCAGCTGCACTCTACATGAATGCTGCGCGTGCCGGCAAGCGCGCACTGGTGATTCTGACCATCTCCGACCACCTGCTCACCGGCGAAGTGACGACGGCCGAAGAGCGTCAGAACACGTTCACGCACATGATGGACGTGGCCTTCACCCTGGCATAGCCAGCAGCTGGCGGGCGACGGCACATAGCTCATCGTACCACTCCTGGCCGAAGCGGCGTACCAGCGGCTCGCGAAGGAACCGGTAGACGGGCAGGTGGAGCTTGCGCCCCTTCCGACGGCCACACTCACAGACATCCCAGCGATGGTAGTTCAGTCCGATACTGCCATCGCTGAATTGTTTTTCGCGGATAGGATAGAGTGCGCAGCTCAGAGGCTTGCAAAACGACGTAAGCCCCTGGCGATAGGCACGCTCGAAGGCGCAGAGGCAGCAGCGGTTGACGACGGAGGGGCCGTCGGCAATGTCGTCGTAGCAGGTGAAAACGCAGTCCTTGCCGCCGACGATGCTGGTCACGAGGTCGCCTTCGCGGTCGGTATATGCCACTCCCTGGCGGTCGATGACGGCCTGCGCCGAGGCACTCAGCGAGGACCATACCACGTCGAGGTTGTCCTCGATGGCCATTACCTCGTCGAGGGTGACGGGGGCGCCGGCGTCGCCCTCTACGCAGCAGGCTCCCCGGCAGACGGCCAGGTCGCAGCAGAACTCCTCGGTAATGATGTCGGACGAGAGGAGCACGTCGCCAATCTGGAGGATAGGAGGAATGGTCACCATACGATGGGCGTTATGCCGCAACTGGCGAGATAGTCGTTGCAGCGTGAGAACTGATGCTGTCCGAACCACCCCCCGCGATTGGCCGAGAGGGGCGATGGGTGTACCGACTCGAGGACTAGGTTTCGCTGGCGGTCGATCATATAAGCCTTACCGCGGGCATAGCCTCCCCAGAGCATATAGACAATATGTTCGCGCTCGCGCGCGAGGGCTTGGATGGCGGCGTCGGTGAACTCCCTCCACCCGAGCATGGCGTGGCTGTTGGCCTGGTGGGCGCGGACGGTCAGCGTGGCATTGAGCAGCAGGACGCCCTGGCGGGCCCAGCGCGTCAGGTCGCCGCTCTGAGGCATCGGGGTGCCCAGGTCGAGGCTGATTTCCTTGAAGATGTTCTGCAGCGAGGGCGGGAAGGCCACCCCCTGCTGCACGGAGAAGCTCAGGCCGTGAGCCTGCCCCGGCTCGTGGTAGGGGTCCTGCCCGATGATGACCACCTTCACGCTGTCGAAGGGGCAGAGGTCGAAGGCATTGAAGATGAGTCGGCCCGGCGGGTAGCAGGTGCCGCCGGCATACTCCTGGCGGACGCGGGCGGTGAGCTGGCTGAAGTAGGGCTTCTCGAACTCTGCTGCCAGGTGGGCCTTCCATGATGGCTCAATCTGTACGTTCATAGCGGGAGATAAGGATTATTTCGCCTCAGGATAGCTGATGCGGGTGTGGTAAACGGTCTTGAGTTTCTCGATGAGCACCGTCTTGGCATACTGTATGTCGCGGAAAGTGATCGGGCAATCGCGGAAATAGCCCTCGGCGACCTGCGCGTCGACGATGCGGTCGACAAGCAGGCGGATGGTCTGCTCAGTATAGTCGGGCAGCGAACGCGAGGCAGCCTCCACGGCATCGGCCATCATCAGGATGGCCTGCTCCTTGGTGAAGGGGTTGGGGCCGGGATAGGTGAAGAGGAGCTCGTCGACGGGCTCGTCGGGATGTTCGTTCTTGTACTTGATGTAGAAGTATTTCGCCTTGCCCAGGCCGTGGTGGGTGGCAATGAAGTCGCGTATCTGCCGCGGCAGATGGTACTTGTCGGCCAGGCGGAGGCCCTCGGTGACGTGGCCGATGATATACTGGGCGCTATCGATATAGCTCAGATGGTCGTGCGGTGTGATGCCGCCTGACTGGTTCTCGGTGAAGTAGATGGGGTTGGAGAGCTTGCCGATGTCGTGGTAGAGGGCTCCCGTGCGCACCAGCTGGGCGTTGGCATCGATTTTGCGGGCTATCTCGGCTGCCAGGTTGCTCACCTGGATGGAGTGGTTGAAAGTGCCGGGCACCTCCTCGCTCATCTTCCGGAGCAGGTCCCTGTTGGTGTTCGAGAGCTCGATGAGCGTGATGTCGCTCACGAATCCGAACGTCTTCTCCACCACGTAGAGCAGAGGATAGGAGCAGAAGACCACGATTCCGCAGATGAACAGGTAGGTATATTCGCTGGGATCGAGCGTCGACAGGTCGCCGGTGCGGATGAGGTAGAGCGACAGCCGCGTGAGCATGGCTGCCACCATGAAGATGACGGCCGTCCAGAAGAGCTGCGAGCGGCTGCTGAGCTCCCTCATCGAGAAGATGGCCGCCACGCCGCCTACGATCTCCACCGCTATGAACTCGAGCGGATACTGCAGCATGGAGGCACAGATGAGCACCACCGTGACATGGGCCATGAACGCCGTCCGTGAGTCCATGAACACCCGCACGAAAATGGGCACGATGGCAAAGGGCAGGATATAGACGTGCAGCAGGCTATGGCCGACGAGCAAGGCCACCAGCCCGGTGAAGGCGATGATCAGCGCATAGAGCATACAGGCCGACCGCAGGCGGCTGAAGTAGTCCTTGCGGTACATGCCCAGATAGGTGGTGAACATCAGGACCATGATCAGCACATAGAGCGCCTTGCCGGCCAGGGTGAGGCCCGTCTCGCTGGAGTTATGGCGCCGGTCGTTCTCAAGCTGGTAAGACTGGAGCACCTGGTAGGTGTCGTCGTCGACGATGTCGCCACGACTGATGATCTTCTGACCGCGCTGTACCAGCTTGCTGCTTGGCGCCACGCTGCGCACCAGCTCCTCGCGCGCCGACTGGCTGTGGACGCTGTCGTAGATGAGGTTTGGCACAATGAACTGGCTCAGGTCGAGCTGCTGCAGGATGTCGCCATAGTGGCGCACCATCGAGTCTTGCATCAACTGCTCGTAGGCTTGCCGCGCCGTCAGCACCTGCTGCACGCTGACCACCGAGGCACGCTCGCCCTCCACGCGCCACATGGTCTGGGCAGTATCGCCGTCGAGCGGCTCCCGCGTGTCGACGATTCCACGCTCATAAAGGTCGTTAAGGCGGTTGCTGACGATGATCTTGAAGCTGTTCACGGGAACGTTCTTCACCTCGCTGCAGCTCTGCCGGAAGGCTGCCCGCTGACGACGGGCAACGTCTTCCTGGTACGTGTAGTAGGGCTTGAAATCCTTCAGCACCTCCTCACGCTCCTTGGCAAGCACGGCGTCGCTCTTATACACGGGAAAATCGAACACCGCCGTCAGGTCGGAATAGCGCCAGGGAGTGCCCTTGTCCACCTTAAAGCTGAAGCGCGCGTCGCGCGGCATGAACCACACGATGGCGGCCACGGTGACTACGACGAATGCCGTCCGAATGGCCACGTCCCGCCACGACAGTTGGGTTCTCAGGTTGAAATTTATCATGTTCATTTTGCTTTCAGACTGCAAAAATAAGCATTTTTGTCCGCTTAGCCATAAAAAAGTGGAAGAAAATGCGCGCACTGCGACATTTTTTTTGTAACTTTGCACCAATTTAAACGAAAGAAGAGAGACAACGACCCTCAGAGAGAAAAATGACTGAAAGAAAAGTTAGGGTGCGATTTGCGCCCAGTCCCACCGGACCACTGCATATCGGCGGCGTACGTACCGCCCTGTACAACTACCTTTTTGCGCGCCAGCACGGCGGCGACCTCGTCTTCCGCATCGAGGACACCGACTCCACCCGCTTCGTGCCCGGCGCCGAGGATTACATCATCGAAGCCTTCCACTGGCTGGGCATTCAGTTCGACGAGGGTGTCAGCTACGGCGGCAACTACGGCCCCTATCGGCAGAGCGAGCGCCGCGACATCTACAAGAAATACGTCGGGCAGCTGCTCGACAGCGGCCATGCCTACATCGCCTTCGACACGCCGGAAGAGCTGGACGTGAAGCGGCAGGCCGTGCCAAACTTCCAATACGACAACCATACGCGCCTGGAGATGCGCAACTCGCTGACGCTGCCGTCCGAGGAGGTCAGCCGCCTCATCGCCGACGGCCACCAGTATGTCGTACGCTTCAAGATCGAAGCCGGTCAAGAGGTCCTTGTCGACGACATGATCCGTGGCGAGGTGCACGTCAAGAGCGACATCCTCGACGACAAGGTGCTCTTCAAGAGCGCCGACCAGCTGCCTACCTACCACCTGGCCAACATCGTCGACGACCATCTCATGGAGATCACGCACGTCATCCGTGGTGAGGAGTGGCTGCCTTCTGCCCCCCTGCACGTGCTTCTTTACAAAGCCTTCGGATGGGCCGACACGATGCCACGGTTTGCCCACCTGCCGCTGCTGCTCAAGCCCGACGGCAAAGGAAAGCTCTCCAAGCGCGACGGCGACCGCCTGGGCTTCCCCGTGTTCCCCCTCGACTGGAAGGATGCTGAGGGCAACGTGGTGGCCACGGGCTATCGCGAGCAGGGCTACTTTCCCGAGGCCGTCGTCAACTTCCTCGCTCTCCTGGGATGGAATCCCGGCGGCGAGCAGGAGCTGTTCTCGCTCAGTGAGCTCGTGCCCCTCTTCGACATCACGAAATGCTCGAAGGCCGGTGCGAAGTTTGCCTACGAGAAGGGCATCTGGTTCAACCACGAGTATATCCTGCGCAAGAGTGCCGAGGAGATAGCCGGCCTCTTCGAGCCCATCTGCCGCGAGCACGGCGTCGGCGACAGCATCGAGCGCATCACACAGGTCGTCGCCATGATGAAGGACCGCGTGTCGTTCGTCAAGGAGTTGTGGCCGCTCTGCTCATTCTTCTTCGAGGCACCCACGGCCTACGACGAGAAGACGGTGAAGAAGCGCTGGAAGGAGGACTCCGCACAGCAGCTCACCGAGCTCATCGACGTCCTTGAGGGCCTCGACGACTTCTCCCTGGAGCACCAGGAGCAAGTGGTACACGCATGGATAGAAGAGAAGGAGTACAAGCTTGGCAACATCATGAATGCCTGGCGACTGACACTCGTCGGCGAAGGCAAGGGCCCCGGCATGTTCGACATTTCGGCCTTTCTCGGAAAGGAGGAGACCATCCGCCGCATGCGCAGCGCCATTGCCGCCCTCCCCTAGAAAAACCTAGTATTCCTAGTATCCCTAGAATCCCTAGAAAAGAAGAAGGAATGTACAACCTGATCATCTACGCATACCTCCTGGGAGTGGCCGTCTACAGCCGCTTCAGCGAGAAGGTGAGAAAGATGTGGCGCGGCGAGCGCGACGCCTTCAGGGTGCTGCGCCAGCGCGTACAGCCAGGTGAACGCTACGTCTGGTTTCACGCCGCCTCGCTCGGAGAGTTCGAACAGGGGCGGCCGCTCATCGAGCAGATACGCAGCGACCACCCTGAGCTGAAGATTCTCCTCACGTTCTTCTCACCCTCAGGCTACGAGGTACGCAAAGACTATCAGGGCGCTGACATCATCTGCTACCTGCCGCTCGACACACCGCGCAACGCACGCCGCTTCCTCCGCCTCATACGGCCTGAGATGGCATTCTTCATCAAGTACGAGTTTTGGTACAACTACCTTCACATCCTCCACCACCGCGGCATACCCACCTATAGCGTCTCCAGCATTTTCCGCGAGGGGCAGGTATTCTTCCGATGGTACGGACGGCAGTATGGTCGGGTGCTGAACTGCTTCACCCGTTTCTACGTGCAAAACGAGCACAGCCGCGAACTGCTCGCATCCATCAAGATCGACCGCGTCACGGTCGTCGGCGACACCCGCTTCGACCGTGTCCTGCAGATCAAGGAGCATGCGCGCCAGCTGGAAATCGTCGACCGCTTCGTCGACCGTCATCCGAAGGTATTCGTAGCCGGCAGCAGCTGGCCACCCGATGAGGACATCTTCATACGCTACTTCCTGGAGCACCCCGACTGGCGGCTCATCATCGCCCCCCACGTCATCGACGAGAGCCATCTGACGCAGATAGAGCAGAAGCTTCAAGGCCGCAAGGTGGTGCGCTACACGAAAGCCGAAGGCCAAGACTTGGAGTCGGCCGACGTGCTGATGATCGACTGCTTCGGACTGCTCTCCACCATCTACCGCTATGCCACCGTCAGCTATGTCGGAGGTGGCTTCGGCACCAGCATCCACAACACGCTGGAGGCCGCCGTATGGGGAAAGCCCGTCGTCTTCGGGCCCGAGAACCAGAAATTCCAGGAGGCACAGGGGCTGAAAGCCTGCGGCGGAGGTTTCGAGATCAGCTCCTACGACGACTTCGCCACCCTTCTCGACCGCTTCAGCACCGATCCCGCCTTCCTTGCCGAGAGCAGCACCGCCGCCGCCGACTATGTCGACAGCCTGACGGGTGCTACACGCAAGATCCTCGCCGACATTGAATTCTAGCCGCCCGGCATGTCCGGCCGGCCACATCCCGCACACCTTAATCTTATTGCGGTCATGAGACGTCTCACCACACTGCTCCTGCTGCTGACATTTGTCGTCAATGCCAGGGGACAGTCGTGGCAGGAGGTGCTGGACGACGTGATGACCGTCGACGACACAGAAGAGAGCAGCATGTCGCTCGAGGACAGCTACGAGCTGCTGGCACAACTAGCCGACCAGCCCCTCGACCTCAACCAGACGACACGCGAAGAGCTGGAGCAGCTGCCTTTCCTCTCAGCGCAACAGGTGATGGACATCGAGGAATACCTCTACCGATACGGACCGATGCGTTCGCTAGGCGAGCTCCGCATGATACGCTCGCTCGACCGACAGCAGCTGGCACTGCTGCCGTTTTTCGTCTATGTCACCGGCGAAGCCGACCAGCGGCAGCCTGCCCGCCCGACGCTCGACAGCCTGCTGCGCCGCGGCAAGAGCACGCTGACAGCCACGCTACGCATACCCACCTACGAGCGGGCCGGCGACAAGAGCGGCTATCTGGGCTATCCCTACCGCCACTCGCTGCGCTACGAGTGGAAGAGCGGCGACTACCTCCGGCTGGGAATCATCGGTGCACAGGATGCCGGCGAGCCGCTCTTCGGCCACTACAACCGATGGGGATATGATGCCTACTCCTACTATGTGCAGCTCAAGAAGATAGGGCGGCTGGAGAATATCGTGGCAGGGAAGTACAAGTTCGCTGCCGGCCTCGGACTGGTGGCGGGCCAGAGCTTCCAACTGGGCAAGCTCGCCACGCTGCAGAGTCAGGGGCGACAGGTAAATACCATCCGGCCGCACAGCTCACGCTCTGAGGGCGACTACCTGCAGGGCATGGCAGCAACCATCAGGCTATGGCAGCCAATACGGCTATCGCTGTTTGCATCGTATCGCCCCCTCGATGCCACGCTGACGGAGGACGGCCAGGCACAGACACTCATCACCAATGGCTATCATCGCACAGCGACGGAGATGTCGAAAAAGGGAAACACCCACTCCACAGCTGCCGGCGCGCACCTCGACTACCGCCAGGGAGGACTTCGGTTGGGAGCGACGGCGGTAGCCACCTGGCTCGACAGGGATCTGCAGCCTCAGCGACAGACGCTCTACCGCCGCTACTATCCCCATGGGCGGCACTTCCTCAACATGAGTGCCAACTATGGCTACACCCACCACATCCTTGCCTTGAGCGGCGAGACGGCCATCGATGCCGACGGCCACCTGGCAACGATCAACACGCTGAGCCTCAGACCGTCGGCACGCATCAGCACCACAGTCATACAGCGATTCTACAGCTATCGATACACCACCCTGCACGGTCATGCCTTCGGCGAGGGGACAGCCGTCAGAAACGAAAGCGGCATCTACGCGGGAGCAGCATGGAATCCGTTGCCGCGCTTCCGTCTGCAGGCGTATGCCGACTATGCCTATTTCCCCTGGGCACGCTATGGCGTCTCACAACCCTCACACGCCTGGGACTTTCTCATGCAGGGCACTTACGAGACAGGGCACTGGACGATGCTCCTCCGCCATCGCACCCATCTACGGCAGAAAGACGACGAGGCAAAGACGGCACTCGTCGCCAGCAACGACCACCGCGAGCGCATCTCACTAGGCTACGAAGACAGGCAGTGGATGCTAAAGACACAACTCGACGTAGTCCACGCTTCGTATAAAGAGAGGAGTCGCGGATGGATGGTCAGCCAGCTGGCGGCACTACAGCTGCAGGCGCTGCAGGTCAGCGCAATGGCGGCACTCTTCGACACCGACTCCTACGACAGCCGCATCTACCTCTATGAGCGGCAACTGCAGCACGAGTTCTACTTCCCCACCTACTATGGCGAGGGACTTCGCCTGGCCTTTCAGCTGCGCGCCGACGTCGTCAGGAACCTAAGGCTGTCGGCAAAAATCGGCTATGTGAACTACTTCGACAGGAGAACCATCGGGACAGGACAGCAGCTCATCTCCCGGTCGCATCAGACAGACATCGACCTGCAACTCAGTTGGAAATTCTGACACGTCAGTGCCCGACATGGATGCCGGAAATCAAAAAAACGGCGATTTATTTGGTGTTCTCGACAATTTACAGTAACTTTGTAACCTCAAAATCATTACCACATGAAAAGACTACTATCTACATTTGCCATAATGCTCACTTTGACAGCAGCACAGGCACAGACAACAGAGCTGACAACTACTGAGGCAAAGTCTCTATACAAGACAACATCGAAGAAACGCGTCAGCGTACACGACCCGTCCATCGTATGGGATCAAAACAGCAAACGCTACTATATCTTCGGCACCCACCGCGGATGTGCCCGCACTTCCGACTTGCAAAACTGGACCAGCTTCAGCTCGCCATGGAAGGCCGGCAACAACAACAATGCGCCCAACGACCAGGCATTTGTGACACCGGCCGTAAAGAAAGTGCCACTAGGCGGCGAGGAGGTCGACTTCCCGCAGTTCAACGCCATGGACTGGGCCGCACGCACCGACGGCGGCTACAACATCAACGGCAACATGTGGGCCCCCGATGTCATCTGGAACCCAACGATGCAGAAGTGGTGCCAGTACCTCAGCGTCAACGGCGACCGCTGGCACTCGAGCATCATACTCCTGACCAGCGACAACATCGAGGGGCCATACCTCTATCAGGGTCCTGTGGTGATCAGCGGATTCTACGACAGTCAGCATCCGTGGAAGATCACCGACCTGGAGCTGGCCATCGGCACGCAGAACTCCCTGCCGTCACGCTACAACACCGGTGGCTCATGGGGCAACCGCTACCCCAACAACATCGACCCCTGCGTGTTCTACGACGAGGAGGGAAAGCTATGGATTGCCTATGGCTCATGGTCGGGAGGCATCTGGATGCTCGAGCTGAACGAGGAGAACGGACTGCGCGACTACGACGTGAGCTACAAGCAGGTGGGCAGCGGCGACGACATCACCACCGACCCCTACTTCGGCAAGAAGATTGCCGGCGGGCACTACGTCTCCGGCGAGGGTCCCTACATTGAATATGTCAATGGCTACTACTACCTCTTCGTCACCTATGGCGGACTAGAGGCTGCCAAGGGCTACGTCATGAGGATGTTCCGGTCGAAGAATCCCAACGGACCCTACCTCGATGCCGGTAACCGCAGCGCCATCTTCAACAGCTACGCCATGAACTACGGGCGCAATGCCGACAACCGCGGCGTGAAGGTCATGGGCAACTACGACCACTGGGGGTTCATGTCCGACAGCCGAGAGGGCGAAGGCGAGCTCTCGCAGGGCCATAACTCGCTGATAGCAGCCCCCGACGGACGGACATACCTCGTCTACCACACCCGCTTCAACGCCGGCAACGAGGGCCATCAGGTGCGCGTCCACCAGATGTTCCAGACGAAGAACGGCTGGCTCGTGGCAGCACCCTTCGAGTACAACGGCGACACACTGACCGATGCCTCCATCGCCTCGCGCGAGCTCTTCACCCGCGAAGAGATCTGCGGCACCTACCAGCTGCTGCTCCACAAGTACGACATCGACTATGCCAACCGCGAGATGGTAGAGCCCGTGAAGATCACGCTGAACGACGACGGCACGGTGAAAGGCAAATACAACGGCACGTGGAGCATCACCGAGGGAACGAGCTATATCACCCTGAAGCTGGGCAGCACGACCTACAACGGCGTGCTCATGGAGCAGACGATGGACAAGCGAAGCATCAAGACCATCGCCTTCTCGGCACTCTCGGCAAGCGGCATCAACATCTGGGCCTACAAGATGCATCCGAAATATGCGCTGGCCTGGCAGCTGAACAACCAGAAGATACCCCTCTACCACTATATGCGCCTGAAGGGCGACCTCGACCTCGATGCGCTATGGCAGGGCGACGAGAACGTCAGCGTCACCTGGACGAGCAGCCGGCCGGAGATCCTCGACGAGCACGGACACTTCAACAACACCGGCCTCGCCGTGGAGACCGAACTGGTGCTCACGCTCCATATCGCATCGTGTAACTGGTACTGGCATCAGGAGTACACCCTCCTGGCACAGCCCGACACGAATATCAACGGCATCGAGGAGGTGAACGGCTGCACCCGCACGAAGGACACCGTCGTCGACCTCCAGGGACGCAGCGTGGCACCTGGCAAGAAGGGCATCTATATCGTCAACGGTAAGCTGAAAGTCATACGCTAAAAACATCATGAAGAAACTATTCCTACTATTAGCCCTCTGCTGCGCGATGGGGCTGTCGACAGCTGAAGCTGCCAAGAAGAAACAGGTGAAGCAGCTCACCGACCGCGAATACTGGTGCCAGCAGGCTTACAAGATGGCTCAGCCAGTGCTGGAGAACATGGCGCGCGGCGAGCTGCAGAAAAACATGAAGACGGAGTTCTCACCGTCCTTCGACAACCGCAACCGCAAGGTGGTCTACATGGAGACCTTCGGCCGACTGATGGCCGGCATCGCGCCATGGCTGTCGCTGCCCGACGACGACACACCCGAGGGACAGCAGCGCCGACAGCTCAGAGAGTGGGCGCTGGCCAGCTACAAGAACTCGGTCGACCCCGCATCGCCCGACTATCTCGTCTGGGGGGCCAGCGGGCAGAATCTGGTCGATGCCGCCTACATCGCCGAGTCGTTCATCCGTGCCTACGACCAGCTATGGGTGCCGCTCGACAACGTGACGAAGCAGCGATACATCACCGAGTTCAAGAAGCTGCGCTCCATCGAGCCGCCCTACACCAACTGGTTCCTCTTCTCATCTGTCATCGAGAGCTTCATCGCCAAGGCCGTGGGCCTGAAGGAGTACGACGATTTCCGGGTGATGATGACCATCCGTAAGGTCGAAGAGTGGTACGTGGGCGACGGATGGTATGCCGACGGACCGGTCTTCGCCTTCGACTACTATTCCTCCTACGTCTTCCATGCCATGTATCTCGAAACGCTGCAGAACATGATCGACGCAAAGGCAAACACCCGGCTGGAATACCGCAAATACTACGACCGCGCACTGAAGCGCGCACAGAAGTTCAGCATCATCCTGGAGAGATTCATATCCCCGGAGGGCACATTCCCCGTCATCGGACGGTCGACGCCCTACCGTCTGGCAGCCATGCAGCCGCTGGCGCTGTTGGCCTGGTATCAGAAGCTGCCCAGCGACCTCAGCAACGGACAGGTACGTGCTGCCCTCACGGCAGTCATGCACCGCATGTACGACCACCAGCAAAACTACAACGACGCCGGATTCCTCACCATCGGCTTCTGCGGCAGTCAGCCTGAGACCGCCGACTGGTACACCAACAACGGCTCGCTCTACATGACCAGCCTGTCGCTGATGCCACTCGGACTGCCCGCCGACCACGACTTCTGGACATGCGAGGCTCAGCCCTGGACGCAGGTGAAAGCCTGGGGCGGACAACCCTTCCCCAAGGATCACCGCTGGGCCGACGACATCCAGACGAAAGACCGGTGGTAGTTGAGAGTTGAGAGTTGAGAGTTGAGAGTTGAGAGTTGAGAGATGAGAGTTGAGAGATGAGAGTTGAGAGAAAACCTTTGATCGAGATGAAGCGAATACGATGGACAATGGCATTGTGCCTATCAATTATCATTTACCATCTATCATTTTGCCCCGCAAGGGCACAGACCTTCTATGTCTGCGAAGGCAACGACGTGACCACAGCAGCACAGCTTGACTTCACCGACGGTTCCCTGACGACGACCGCCATCGACAGCATCACGCTGCACGTGCCACAGATGAGCTTCGTAGGCGGCGACATCTCGCTGCTGCCCACCTACGAGGAGCATGGGGCGAAATACTACGACCGTCAGGGCAGGGCCATCAGCGACATGATTGACTTCCTGAAAGAGCAGGGATGGAACACGATGCGCGTACGACTGTTCGTCGACCCCTCGAAGGCATCGGCGGCAGACAGGGGTCAAGGCGTGCGCCAAGACCTGGACTATGTAGTCAGCCTGGGAAAGAGGATCAAGGCGGCAGGGATGCTGCTCATGCTCGATTTCCACTACAGCGACTCATGGGCCGACCCTGCCAAGCAGTGGACGCCGGCCGCATGGCTGTCGTTCGCCGACGACCAGCTATGCAGCAAGATCTACGACTACACCCGCGACTGCCTGCTGGCGCTGCGGGCCGCCGGGGCATCGCCCGACTTCATCCAGACGGGCAACGAGATCAGCTACGGCATGCTATGGGGAGCACAGGGCAGCACCGCCAATCGCTGCTACATGGGCAGCGAAGACAACTGGCCACGCTTCGCCCGACTGCTGAAAGAGGCAGGAAAGGCCTGCCGTGAGGTGTGCCCGCAGGCGCGCATCATCATTCACACCGAGCGCGCCGCGCAGCAGTCGGTGCTGAAGAATTTCTACCAGCAGATGCAAAAGCAGGGCGTCGACTACGACATCATCGGACTCTCCTACTATCCCTACTACCACGGCTCGCTGACGACGCTCTCCAGCTCGCTGACGATGCTCGGGCAGACCTTCCCCACGAAGCAGGTGATGATTGTAGAGACGGGATGCAGCTACCACTACAAGGTGGGCGACAACGACACCGGCTATCCCCTTACCAACGCCGGGCAGCGCCAGTATGCTGCCGACCTCATCGCCACGCTCCACCAGCACAAGACTGTCAGCGGACTCTTCTGGTGGTTTCCCGAGGCCAACGAGTATGGACTCGACTGGCAGACGCAGCGTGTCACCGACAACTGGTACAATGCCGGCCTTTTCGACAACGAGACAGGACGTGCCCTCGACGCGCTCTACGAGCTGAAGAGGTTCAGAGTTGAGAGATGAGAGTTGAGAGTTGAGAGATGAGAGTTGAGAGATGAGAGTTGAGAGTTGAGAGTTGAGAGATGAGAGTTGAGAAAATATACCATTACTTTTTTTATAAAACTACAAACAAAACGACATGAAAAAGTTCTTTACACTGACAATCGTTGCACTGATGGCCTACGCCACAGTCAGCGCACAGGGCTATCGCCGATGGGACTTCTCTCACTGGAGTGCACAGACCGTGGCGAACCTAGCCCAAGAGGCTACCAAGGGCGTCACCGGCGGCGCATGGTCCGACACAGAGAAATCCGATGGCAACAACCCGCAGCCGGGTAACTGCTACTGGTCGTACTCCACCGACAACTGCGTCGACGGCACACTGACGGCCAACGGTGTGACCATCGCCGAGACCGACGGTCTGCGCTTCAACCCCACCTATGTTGGCCGCCGCTCGCTGGCCATAGCCGTCAACTATCCTTCCACGTCGCTGGGTGATTACAGCGGTCCGCAGTATCTGTGGCTCGGCGGCGGAAACGCAAAAAGTGCCTCCGCACGCATCTATTGCTTCATCATACCCCATGTGCAGGTAGGTCAGAAAATCACCGTCACAGCTGAATCCCACAAGCCCAGCGATGCACGTGGCATAGCGCTCTACGCCGGCGACTGCACCAACGACGCCAACCAGATTGGCGAGAGCTTCAAGCCCACCACCGTGGCAACCTACACCTGGGAAGAGGGATGGACGCTGCCCGAAGGTGTGGAGCCCAGTGAGGATGGCACCGTCGACATTCAGGTCTACAACACGCACGGCTGCCACCTCTACAGTCTCGAGGTAGGCGACAACTCGCAGATGTCGAAGGTGGCATTCCTCTATGGCGGCGACCTCAACAACGACTTCGCCTACCAGCAGATCAGCAGCAGCTTCAGCTATAAGACGGAGGCCGTCGAGGCCAACGGCACGCTGACGATGGACCTCGCCGAGCAGTATGACGCCATCGTCATCAGCTCAACCGTCACCAATGCCGAGGCCATCGCCTCGCTGAACACCATCTCGCCCTTCGTGCCCACGCTCTGCCTCAACCCCTCCGTCTACGAGGCATGGGGTGTAGGACAGGTCAGCGATGCCGGCACGCAGTTTGCCGTCGTGGCCAACCCGGGCAACTCACTCTATCGCAACCTGGAGCTCATCGAGGATCCCGACAACCCAGGCACCTTCGTGCTCCCCTTCTCTAACGAGGCCTCCTTCCTCAGCCCCACACTCGCCGGACGCTTTGCCGACGATGAGGTCGTGGCATGGGCCATGGGCAATCCGGAGGCCGTGGCCATCCACCAGCACAACATGAGCCACAACGGCTACATGTACATCCCCTACACGCAGGACCTGCTCCTCGATGCTGCCAGCGACGCTATCCTCGACAATGCCGTGCAAATCCTGGCAAACACCAAGGTGAAGGTCGGACAGGCTCCCGCCCCTGTCTTCTCGCTCGAGTACAAGAACCTCAACACCAATGTCACCATCAAGAGCGGCGTGCCCGGTGCCGAGATTTTCTACACCACCGACGGCTCCACGCCCACTGAGCAGAGCACACGCTACGAGGGTCCGTTCAACCTGACCGCAGAGACCACCGTCAAGGCTGTCGTTCGCGGCGACGGCTACCTCCTGAGCGAGCCCGCCGAACAGCTCGTCGACATGCGCCAGCAGGTGGCAGCACCCACCATCGCCCTCGAGCAGCAGGACGGCCAGACGGTCGTCACCATCGAGATGCTGACCGGCAACGCCGGCGAAGGCACCATCTACTACAACTTCTCGGGTGCCACCGAAACGTCCAAGTCGAGCCCCTACACCGAACCCGTCACCGTCAGCGCCCTGGGACGCACCATCTATGCCTTTGCCACTGCTGAGGGCTACGTCAACTCCGACCTCGTATCGGCTGCCGTGCCCGTCCTCAACCCGCAGGTACGCATCGACGTGCTGGCTCACATGGATGCCAACTCGGCAGAGTACAACGGCGGCAGCAACTCCACGGCCTACTACTTCTCGTGGGGTAAGAACAAGAACGGCGACAACGGCTATCGCTACTTCAACGTCGACTCGAAAGAGGAGACCGTCACCGTCGATCCCGAGACCGGCGAGGAGGTCATCACCACCACCTACACCGAGATGAACCCTGAGGAGGAGAAGGACTTCGAGAACGGATGGATGATACGCTCACGCGGACAGCTCACCATCTGGGAGAACCAGACCACGGGCGACAACATCGGCAACACCGGCAGCTACAACTATGCCACCGTCGACGACATCAATCCCGACTTCCCCGCCACGAAGTCGTACATCAACCTGGCCGACAAGAACACCGAGCCCAGCGACGCCACCTTCCCCTACAATGCCTACATCGTCACGACAAAGAAGTTCCAGGGTCCGTTCGACATCGTGGCCAACATCGGCAGCATCACCAAGCCCGAGAACTCAGCCTCGCACCTCGTCGTGCTGCAGGTGTCGACCGACGGCAACAAGTGGGAGAGCGACTGGCAGACAGTGGGCGACACAATCTATATCGAGAACAGCGCCCGCCTGACCCGCAACTTCGTACGCAGCTACAACGGCACCGACGAGGTGTACGTGCGCGCATACCTCACTGGCAACAACTCGAAGGTGGGCTTCTACGACATCTACATCGCCAATGAGGGCGAGCTGTCGAAGGAGCGCCTCGAGAAGTATGCCAACGGTATCGAGGAGATGTCCGTCAGCCGCCAGGCCGACAACCGCTACTTCGACCTCCAGGGACGTGCCCTCGACGGCAAGCCTGCCCGAGGCCTCTACATCTTCAATGGCAAGAAGTACGTGGTGAAGTAACCACACTTTCACACAAAAAAGTGACCGCACGGCAACATCGTCGTGCGGTCTTCTTTTTGCGTGCCGCCTGTTTAATTTTGAAATAATTATCTGAGTCCACTTGAAAAAGTCTCAGTGATATTGCGAACATTGGCGCAGCCGCTCCCCTCCC
>CAMNHM010000003.1 GCA_946539475.1 uncultured Prevotellaceae bacterium
AGAGTGCCAGGAAGAACGTCACGGCGATGTTGCCCGTCACGTTGCCGCTGCCCGGGGGAAACGGTATCAGTCCCATCACGTTGCAGGTGAAGATGAAGAAGAAGCACGTCAGCAGGTAGGGCGTGTATTTCTCATATCCCTTGCCTACGCCCGGCTTGATGATCTCGTCCACCACATACATCACCAGCATCTCGATGAACCCTACGAAGCCGCCAGGGGCAGCATCGCTGGCCTTGCGCTTCTTGTACCAGCGGGCGCAGCCCAGCACGATAGCGAGCAGCAGGGCGACGTTGATGAACATTACGGCCACCGTCTTAGTGATTGACAGGTCGAGCACGGGCTTGCCGTTTTCCACGATCTTGCCGGCATGCTCGCCCTCAGTGGCGATGGCCAGTCCCTGTAGCTCCTGGGGAGCGTCAGCCTTCACGCGGCGCAGTCCGCTACCGTCGGCATGATGCTCGAAGCGCGACGAGCTGAAGACGTGCCAGCCCGTCGAGCTCTTTACGATGACAGGCAGGTGAATGACTAGTGGCTCACGTCCCTCGCCCAGGTCGGTGATGTGCCACTCGTGCGAGTCCTTGATGTGCTCCAGCACCACCTCCTTGGCCGAGAAGTCCTCCGCCTTCACTGCTGGCATCGCAGCGAAGACGAGCAGCGCGATGCAGAGCAGTCGTTTGATGTAGTCCATATAACTGTTCAATGTCTTAATCTTAGTGTTATTACCATCATCGCCACATACATTATTAAAAATATAAGGGCGAAGCGAACGGCATGTTCCCTGTTTGCGGCAAACAGCACGTAGAGAGCTACGACGGTTCCGACGAGCAACATCCTTACTGTTGCCATGATCAGATAGAAGTGTACCAGGCGGTCGGGGGCATGGCGTTTCACCACGTCGTAGCCCTTCACGTAAGCCAGTCCCAGCAGCAGGAAGAAGAGCGCTGACAGCAGAGTCTCGACGATGGTCATCAGTCAGGCCTGCCGTCGCCGTCCTCGTCCTTCTCTATGCAGAGCGACACCTCGTTCTTCTGCACAGCCACGAAGCCGCCCAGAATCTCCAGCTGGTTGCCGTCGTACTCTACCCTCCCTCGCTGCAGGGTGGAGATGATTGGGGCGTGATCGTTGAGGATCTCGAAGTTGCCCTGTGTGCCAGGCACCTTGACGCTTGTCACCTCACCCTCGTACTCTATCCTCTCAGGAGATACTATCTTCAGTTTCAACATGTCTTGCCCACCTATGTCAGGGGTTGGAGTCTGAACAAGCGTTTGTCAGACGCCTTTTTGTTGCTATTCGGTTACAGGGACCTGCGCTTGTCCAGGCCCCCACCCCCCTTTTTGCCTCAGGGGGCTTTGACTAGCCTTTGGCAGCCTCCAGCAGCTTCTTGGCCTTCTCCTTGGCATCGTCGATCGTGCCGACGTTCAGGAATGCCTGCTCAGGCAGGTCGTCCACCTCGCCGTCGAGGATGGCGTTGAAGCCCTTTATCGTGTCCTCTACGCTGACCATCACGCCAGGCAGGCCCGTGAACTGCTCTGCCACCGTGAAGGGCTGGCTGAGGAAGCGCTGCACGCGGCGCGCACGGTTCACTGTCAGCTTGTCCTCGTCCGAGAGCTCGTCCATACCGAGGATGGCGATGATGTCCTGCAGCTCCTTGTAGCGCTGCAGTATCTCCTTCACGCGCTGTGCACAGTCGTAGTGCTCCTTGCCAACAATCAGCGGATCGAGTATTCGGCTGGTCGATCCCAGCGGGTCGACGGCAGGGAAGATTCCGAGTCCGGCAATCTTTCTGTCAAGCACCGTCGTGGCATCGAGGTGAGTGAACGTCGTTGCAGGGGCGGGGTCGGTAAGGTCGTCGGCAGGCACGTAGACAGCCTGTACCGAGGTGATCGACCCCCGTTTAGTCGAGGTGATTCGCTCCTGCATCGCACCCATCTCCGAGGCGAGCGTCGGCTGATAGCCCACTGCCGAAGGCATACGTCCGAGCAATGCCGACACCTCTGATCCTGCCTGCGTGAAGCGGAAAATGTTGTCGATGAAGAACAGGATGTCGCTCGAGGCGCCGTCCTTGCCGCCTCCGTCGCGGAAGCCCTCAGCGACGGTCAGTCCGCTCAGTGCCACTGAGGCGCGTGCGCCGGGGGGCTCATTCATCTGGCCATAGACAAGCGTTGCCTGGCTCTTCTTCAGCTCCTCGGGGTCGACGAGCGAGAGGTCCCACTTGCCCTCGTCCATAGCTTTCTTGAACTTTTCGCCGTAGCGTATGACGCCCGACTCGATCATCTCGCGGATCAGGTCGTTACCCTCACGGGTGCGCTCGCCCACTCCGGCGAAAACCGAGAATCCGTCGTGACCCTTGGCGATGTTGTTGATAAGCTCCATGATGAGCACCGTCTTTCCCACGCCGGCACCTCCGAAGAGTCCGATCTTTCCTCCCTTCATATAGGGCTCCAGCAGGTCGATCACCTTGATGCCGGTGGTGAGGATTTCCTTCTTCGTCGAGAGCTCCTCAAACGTGGGGGCTTCGCGATGGATGGGATAAGCACCACGCATGTCGAGCTGTTTCATACCGTCGATAGGCTGACCTATCACGTTCAGCATGCGGCCCTTGATCTGGTCGCCGGCAGGCATCTGGATGGGCGAGCCCAGCGGAGTGGCCTCCAGTCCGCGCTGCAGACCGTCGGTGTTGTCCATAGCTACGCAGCGCACGGTGTCCTCACCGATATGCTGCTGCACCTCGACAACCAGCTCGCGGCCCTGCCCCCGGTCAATGCGCAATGCCTCGTGAATCTTTGGCAGCACCTTCTCAGCGTCCTGACCTTTCGTGTCGAAATAGACGTCGATGACGGGCCCGATAATCTGACTAATATGCCCTGTTATCTGTGACATAAGCTAAGCGTTTTTTTGATTTAAATTTAACGTTATTTCATACTGACTGCAAAGTTACTCATTTTTTTTCGAATACGCAAGTGTTTATCCCAAAAAATGCAAAATAAAAGGCTGTCGCACTTGTTGCAGTGTTGCAGTTCCAAAAACAGTCTTCTCAAAACTCAAAGGATCCATGCCGGGATAGTCCTTTTGAGGACAGCAACATTGCAACACTGCAACGGAACACTAATATTGGATAGGGGTGAAGGGGCGTCAGGATAGGGGTGAAGGGGCGTCAGGATAGGGGTGACAGTTTTCCCGGTACTGTGTGGATAAATGTTTTGATTGTGCAGGCATCCTGTGCGTTCGTGATTGCTACATATATATACTAGCAATCACAAACGCACAAGAACACCTTTGTCAGAGTCAGATTCCCTCACAGCAAAGCGTAGGTCACTCGTAACTTTGGCTTTGCCGAAGGTACTTTCGCTCGGAAAATCAAAGAAAAACGAATTTTTCCTTTGATTTTCGCTCGCTTATTCGTAACTTTGGCTTTGCCGAAGGTACTTTCGCTCGGAAAATCAAAGAAAAACGAGATTTTCCTTTGATTTTCGCTCGCTTATTCGTACCTTTGCAGCACTAATCTCGTTTTATTAACCAAACTACACAAGGATTATGACAAGAAGATTTGCATTCAAGATGTTCCTCAAGCCTGGCTGTGAGGAAGAGTATCAGAAACGTCACGCCGCCATCTGGCCTGAGCTGGTGGAGATGATCAAGGAACAAGGTGTGGGCAACTACAGCATCTACTGGGACAAGGACACAAACATCCTGTTCGCCTACCAGGAGTGCTCGAAAGAGGGTAACTCGCAGGATACGGAAAACGTTGACCCGATCACGCAGAAATGGTGGGACATGATGGCTGACATCATGGAGGTGAACGCGGACAACTCGCCCGTCAGCATCCCGCTGCCTGAGCTATTCCACCTCGACTAAACCATCGATAGGGCTGCGCAGAATCTTTCCTACTGCGTAGCCCTCTTTTTGGGCCGCCTCGCAGAGCTGCTCCTGGTAGTAGTAGGCAATGCTGCCTACGGCGGAGAGGGGCAGGTCGGGACGCCGATAGGGAAGGATGTTGCGGAGGATGAACCTCCGGAAATTGTCGACTACGATCCTGTGGACCGTGGGCTCCTCAAGATGATTGTGTATGTAGGGCGACAGCGAAGCGAGCCACCGGTTTGGCATGGGCTGTCGATAGACGCGTGTGATGACGTCGGAGAGTGTCGTGGCGTAGTGCTGCTCGAACTCCTGGCGTGCTCCGTCGTAGAGGTGACCTTTGTAGAGGGCGTTGAGGAAATCGCGCCCCAGAACGGCACCGCTGCCCTCATCGCCGAGGATGAAGCCCAGCGGAGGGGTGTTGAGCACAATTGTGCGACCGTCGTAGAGGCAGGAGTTGGCGCCGGTGCCGAGGATGCAGGGCTGTCCCTCGTCGTTTCCGCAGAGGGCGATGGCAGCCCCCAGCATGTCGCTCTTGGCCGTGACACTGCTTGCAGTGGGGAGGACGCTGGCAAGGAGGGCGCAGACGCGCTCTTCCTGGTCGGCGCGGACGCCACTGCCGTAGAAACGGATGGCGTCGACGGCTGCAGGCAGCTGGGGCAGCAGCTCGTCGCGCAGGATGGCAGCAATCTGCTCATCTGACTGGTGGACGGGGTTGATGCCCTGCGTGTGGAGGCGTAGCGAGCCCAGCGCCCAGTCGGTCTTGGTGCTGCCACTGTCGGCAATCAGTATCTGAGGCATTACGATTGTTCTTTAGATGGGGAAACCTTGTGCTTGCCGTCGCGCCCCTTTTCCTTGCCGTCGCGTCCTTTTTCCTTACCGTCGCGTCCCTTGTCCTTGCGACCACGGGAGTGGTGGCCTCCCCTACCCTTTCCTCGTTGTCCGTGACCTCGTCCGCTGGACGACTTGCGCTTCTCGGGAACCTTGTACTCAGGACCCTCGCCGGCACCTTCCGGAAGAGGCAGCTTCTCAATCTCATGTCCCAGGAAGCGCTCTATCTGGACGAAGCGCTGGATGTCTCGCTCGTTGACGAGGGTGATTGCCTGTCCGTCGCGGTCGGCACGCGCCGTACGTCCAATACGGTGGACATAGTCTTCGGCATCATGAGGGACGTCGAAATTAATGACGATGCGGATGTCGTCGATGTCGATGCCGCGGCTGACGATGTCGGTAGCCACGAGGACGTCGACCTGTCCGGCCTTGAAACGGTACATCACGTCATCACGCTCCTGCTGGGTGAGGTCGCTGTGCATGGGTGCGCAGTTGAGCTTCTGCCGCTTGAGTTGGCGGGCAATCTCCTTCACGCGGTCCTTCTTGCCGCAGAAGATGATGACGCGCTGCAAGTCGCCGTTGCGGAAGAGATGGTCGATGACGAGGAGTTTCTGGGGGTCGTAGCAGACATAGGCCTGCTGCAGGATCTTGTCGGCAGGACGACTGACCTTGAGTTTAATCTCGGCAGGCTTGTGGAGCAGCGAGACGGCAAGCTCACGAATCTTAGTGGGCATCGTGGCTGAGAACATCAGCTTCTGACAGTCCTGCGGCAGGAGCTTTGTGATCTGTAGGATGTCGTCCATGAACCCCATGTCGAGCATGCGGTCGGCCTCGTCGAGTACGAAGAAGCTGGTGCGCGAGAGGTTGAGGTTGCCCACCTTCAGATGGCTGAGCAGGCGTCCGGGGGTAGCGATGACGACGGGTGCGCCTCCGCGCAGCGACCGCAGCTCCTGGTCGAAGCGGGAGCCGTCGTTGCCGCCGTAGACGGCGATGGAGCTGATGTTGGGCATGTAGTAGGAGAAGCCCTCCATTGCCTGGTCAATCTGCTGTGCCAGCTCGCGGGTGGGCGCCATGATGACGCAGTTGATGGCGTCGTCGGGATAGTCGTTGTCGTCGAGCATCGAGAGGATGGGCAGGAGGTATGCTGCGGTCTTGCCGGTGCCTGTCTGGGCGATGCCCATGACGTCGCGTCCGTCGAGCACGAGGGGTATGCACTTCTCTTGTACGGGTGTCATCTCCTCGAAGTGCATGTCGTAAAGCGCGTCGAGGATATTGTCGTTGAGATATGTTTCTTCGAATGTCATTTGTCAGGGGGTGTTGAGGTTTGGTGGTATGTCGCCTAGTTGGGTGCCTGCCGATAGCAGAAGTAGGCGATGAACAGATAGAGGATGTTAGGCAGCCAGGCAGCGAGCATCGGGGGGAAGCTGGCCTGGATGGCAAAGGTGGCCGATACCGTCTGCAGGAGGATGTAGGCGAAGCTCAGCGCCAGGCCGATGCCCAGGGCGAGCCCCATGCCGCCCTTGCGCTTGCGTGCCGAGAGCGACGCACCGATGATGGTTAGGATGAAGGAGGCGAAGCTGGTGGCGATGCGCTTGTGATACTCTACCTCGTACTGCACGACGTTGGTCGATCCGCGCTCCTGCTGCTTGGAGATGTAGCGCAGCAGCTCGGGCGACGTGAACTGCTCCTGCTGTCCCTTCGAGTAGACAAGGTCCATGGGCTCCATCATGATGAGCGTGTCGAGCTCCTGCCCGTGGGTAATATGTTCGCGCAGTCCCTTCAGCGTGCGCACCTTGTAGTTGAGCAGCTTCCAGTGGTTACGCTCCTCGGAGATGGTGTCGTACTGGATGGTATTGGCGGTGAGATGGCTGACGAGCTTCTTCTGCTCGAACTTATAGAGGCGGAAGCCATAGCCGCGCTTGACTGTATTGTCGTACTGCTGGATGGAGGCAATGACGCCGGGCCCTACCTGGAGCATGACGTTGCTAGCCGACGTGTTCTTCTTCTTGTTCTTGTATTGCGTCTCGAAGTTCTGGCGGACGATATTGCCGCTGGGGATGACGTAGGCGCCCAGATAGTAGTTGATGCCGGCGATGAGTGCTGCCGAGAGCATGTAGGGGCGCAGCAGGCGGCGGAAGCTCGTGCCTGAAGCGAGCATGGCGATAATCTCGCTGTTGCCTGCCAGCTTCGAGGTGAAGAAGATGACGGCAATGAAGACGAAGAGCGGCGAGAAGAGGTTGGCGAAATATGGCACAAAGTTGGCGTAGTAGTCGAAGATGATGGCTCGCCAGGGTGCATGGTTGTTGGTGAACTTCGCCATGTTCTCGTTGAAGTCGAAGACAATGCTGATGGAGATGATCAGCAGTATGGCAAAGATATAAGTGCCAATGAACTTCCAGATGATGTAGCGGTCGAGCCGCTTGATGGGATTCTTCATACTCTACGTCCTAAGTCTTCTATGACTGAGCGCTTCCACGTGGTGAAATCGCCCTCGATGATGTGTCGGCGGGCATCGCCGACGAGGCGCAGGTAGAATGCCAGATTGTGGATGGAGGCAATCTGTAGGGCCAGCAGCTCCTGCGCTTTGAACAGGTGGTGGAGGTAGGCCTTGGTGTGAAGACGGTCGAGGTCGCAGCCATCGGGGTCGATGGGCGAGAAGTCCTGCTCCCACTTCTTGTTGCGCATGTTCATCGTACCCTGATAGGTGAAGAGCATAGCGTTGCGCCCGTTGCGGGTGGGCATCACACAATCGAACATGTCGACGCCACGCTCAATGGCCTCGAGGATGTTCTGAGGCGTGCCGACGCCCATGAGGTAGCGCGGACGGTCTTTCGGCAGGATTTCGTTGACGACCTCGATCATCTCGTACATCACCTCGGTGGGCTCGCCGACGGCAAGCCCGCCGATGGCGTTGCCCTCGGCACCCTTGTCGGCAACGTAAAGAGCAGCCTCGCGGCGCAGGTCGCGGTACTTGCATCCCTGCACGATGGGGAAGAGCGCCTGACGATGACCATAGAGGGGCTCCGTCTCGTTGAAGCGCTTGATGCAGCGGTCGAGCCATCGCTGGGTGAGCCCGAGCGACTTCTTGGCATATTGATAGTCGCTCTCGCCAGGCGGGCACTCGTCGAGCGCCATCATAATGTCGGCGCCGATCGTACGCTGGGTATCGACGACGTTCTCGGGGGTGAACACATGCTTCGAACCGTCGATATGACTACGGAACTCGCAGCCCTCCTCGCGCAGCTTCCGGATGCCTGTCAGGGAGAACACCTGGAAGCCGCCGGAGTCAGTCAGTATGGGACGATCCCACGTATTGAAGCGGTGGAGGCCACCGGCTCGGCGCAGCGTGTCGAGACCAGGACGGAGGTAGAGGTGGTAGGTGTTGCCCAGAATGATCTGTGCCTGCACCTGCCGCCGTAGCTCGTCGAAGTGGACACCCTTGACGGTGCCACATGTGCCTACGGGCATGAAGATGGGCGTGGCGATCTGTCCGTGGTCGGTGGTGATCAGTCCTGCCCGCGCGTCAGAGGCGCTATCGGTATATTGCAGCTCAAACGTCATTATGCTAATCCCCAGAACTTCAATCTTTCTCTTCGATGGTAAACACCAGAGGATGTTCGACCTTCTGCTGCGTCAGCGCGAAAGCCCACACCTCCTGCACATCCTCCACATAGTGGAACGACACGCCCTCGAGGTAGACCTCGGGGATCTCGAGGATATCTTTCTCGTTCTCTCGACAGAGGACGATGTCGGTGATGCCGGCACGCTTGGCAGCAAGGATCTTCTCCTTAATGCCGCCCACGGGGAGCACCTTACCGCGGAGGGTGATCTCGCCCGTCATGGCAACGTTCTTGCGCACCTTGCGCTGTGTGAGTGCCGAGGCAATCGACGTAGCGATGGTGATGCCAGCCGAAGGACCGTCCTTGGGTGTTGCCCCCTCGGGCACATGGATGTGGATGTTGTAGTTGTCGAAGATGCGATAGTCGATGTCGAGGGTGTCGGCATGCGCCTTCACATATTCCAGGGCGAGGACGGCACTCTCCTTCATCACGTCGCCAAGGTTGCCCGTCAGCGTGAGCTTCGAGCCCTTGCCCTTCGAGAGTGACGTCTCGATGAAGAGTATCTCGCCGCCGACACTCGTCCACGCCAAGCCAGTCACCACGCCGGCATAGCTGTTGCCCTGGTAGATGTCGCGATAGAAAGGCGGTTTGCCCAGCAAGTCATCGAGTGAAGCGGGTGTCACCTTCAGCAGCGCCTTCAGGTCGGCGTCGGGATCGTTGAGCTTTCCCTCGGCGAGCATGCCATAGGCGAGCTTACGCATGGCCTTGTTGATCTGCTTCTCGAGCTGTCGTACACCACTCTCGCGCGTGTACCTTTCTATTATAATCTCTATCGCCTGTTTACTGAATCGCGGTTTGGCCTTGAGCTTGCTCAGTCCGGTATTCTCCAGCTCGCGAGGGATGAGGTGGCGCTTGGCAATCTCGATCTTCTCGTCGGTGGTGTATCCACTCAGTTCGATGATCTCCATACGGTCGAGCAGCGGACGGGGAATGGTGCTGAGGTTGTTGGCTGTGGCAATGAAGAGCACTTTCGACAGGTCGTAGTCGACGTCGAGGTAGTTGTCGTGGAAGGCGGTGTTCTGTTCGGGATCGAGCACCTCGAGAAGTGCTGAGGCAGGGTCGCCGTTGATGTTGGCCTGCGTCACCTTGTCAATCTCGTCGAGGATGAAGACCGGGTTTCCCGAGCCTGCCTTCTGGATGCTCTTGATGATACGTCCGGGCATGGCTCCTACGTATGTGCGGCGATGTCCGCGAATCTCGGCTTCGTCGTGCAGGCCACCGAGCGAAATGCGCACATACTTGCGCTTCATAGCCGATGCGATCGACTTGCCCAGCGATGTCTTTCCCACACCCGGGGGACCGTAGAGACAGAGGATAGGGCTCTTCAGGTCGCCACGCAGCGAGAGCACGGCCATATGTTCGAGGATGCGCTCCTTGACCTTCTCCATACCGTAGTGGTCGTGGTCGAGGATGCGCTGTGCACGCTGGAGGTTCAGGTCGTCGTGGGTATACTCGCCCCAAGGCAGGGCTACAAACGTATTCAGATAGCTCAGCTGGACATTGAAGTCGGGCGATTGCGGCTGGAGGCTCTCAAGTTTCTCCACCTCCTTATAAAAGATGGCACCCACCTCCTTCGACCATTTCTTGTTGCTGGCTTTCTTCAGCAGGGCGCTCTTCTCAGGCATGGTGTTATGACCCATCTCTGCCTGCAGGTTCTTGATCTGTTGCTGAAGGAAGTAGTTGCGCTGCTGCTCGTCGAGATCCTCACGCGTCTTGTTGCGGATGTCGACCTTCAGGTGCTGGAGGTTGACTTCGCGATTGAGCATCTTCATCACGTTGAAGAGGCGCTCCTTCACCGACGAGGTATAGAGGAGCGTGATCTTGTCGGACATGTTTAACGGCATGTTGGACGCCACGTAGTTCAGCGCCATCACGTTGTTGGTGATGTTGCGGATGCCAAAGGCAGCTTCGTCGGGAATCTCGTCTGTCAGTTTGATATACTCCTCAGCCAGGTTCCGCAGGTCGTCCATTGCTGCGTTCCACTCATCGTCGTCCTTTTCTGGCATGATCTCCGAGGACGGCGTGACGTTGCCGACCAGATAGGGCGAGCTGCTGACGATATCGTTCAAGAAGAACCTGCCCAGTCCCTGGACAATGGCGGTGATACCTCCGTCAGGCAGCCTCAGCTGGCGAATCAGCTTCGCATAGACGCCGTAGGAGAAGAGGTCCTTCCGCTCAGGAACCTCCACATTGGGATCAAGCTGGCTGATGATGCCGAAAATCTGCGTCTTGCTCTCAACCTCCTTGATCAGTTTCACGCTAGCCTCACGTCCAATGAGGATGGGAGATACCACACCGGGAAACATCACCATATTCCTTACTGGCAGGATGGGGATGGTGGTGGGCGTCTCGGAATCGGCCAAATATTGGAAGTCGCCGTCTATATCGGCAATCATCGAGAATCCATTACTACTACTTTGACTGTCACTCATTTTAAAAATCACTTCGTTTTCAAGTTTTCAATGAAACATCTTTTCACCTTTGCATTTTAGCTTGCAAAGTTACAAAAATTATTCCATAACGGTGCAGTCTTGCGGAAATAATTAAGAATAATAAGCATTTTTCACGTTTCGTTTCCTCAACACTCGCCTGAGCGCATTGCGGCACACTATTTGCTATAACACTAATAAACGTTTTAAAACCCAGGAATTATGACAGACGAAAAAGACTATAAAGAGGAAATGGAAGAAACGACTGACACAATGGCAGAAGAGCAAGCTACTGACAATGTGGCAGAAGAGAATGGTGATGGTGACATACCCGTAGAAAACGACGCAGAGCAGGAGCCGGAGCAAGACCCACTGGAGGATGCACAGCAACAGATTGCCGACCTGAAGGACCGTTTGCTCAGGCAGGTGGCAGAGTTCGACAACTATCGCAAACGTACGATGAAGGAGCGTGCCGAGCTCATCCTCAATGGTGGCGAGAAGACCATCGTGGCACTGCTGCCTGTGCTCGACGATATGGAGCGCGCGCTGAAGAACGGCGAGAAGACCGACGACCCGCAGGTGCTGCGTGAGGGAATGGAGCTCATCTATCACAAGATGATGAAGGTGCTTGAGGCACAGGGCGTAAGCGTCATTTCTACAGACGGCGCCAACTTCGACACCGACGTCCACGAGGCTGTAGCAATGGTACCTGGCATGGGCGACGACAAGAAAGGAAAGGTGATCGACTGCCTGGCAACAGGATACAAGCTTAACGACAAAGTGATACGCCACGCGAAGGTGGCTGTTGGACAATAGAGACTAAATGGCACAGAAGAGAGACTATTACGAGGTGCTCGGCGTCAGCAAGACGGCCTCCGAGGAAGAGATTAAAAAGGCCTATCGGCAGATAGCTATCAAGTACCATCCCGATCGGAATCCTGGCGACAAACAGGCAGAGGAGAAATTCAAGGAGGCTGCTGAAGCCTACAACGTGCTCCACGACCCTCAGAAGCGCCAGCAGTACGACCAGTTTGGATTCGACTCGCCTTTCGGCTCCGGTGGAGGAGGCTTCAGCGGCGGTTTCAGCGGCGGCATGAACATGGACGACATCTTCTCGATGTTTGGTGACATTTTCGGAGGCCACGGCTTTGGAGGCTTCGGCTCGCGCTCGTCAGGACGACAGCAGCATAGGGGCAACGACCTCCGCCTGAAGGTCCGCCTGACGCTGGAGGAAATCAACCATGGCGTAACCAAGAAATTCAAAGTTCGCAAGGACGTGCCCTGCCAGCACTGTCACGGAACGGGTGCAGAAGACGGCAGCGGAACGGAGACCTGTCCTACATGTCACGGTCAGGGCTATACCATCACCATGCAGAGGAGCATGTTCGGCATGATGCAGACACAGACCGTCTGTCCCACCTGTCAGGGTGAGGGCCAGGTCATCAAGAACAAGTGTCACGAATGTCATGGCTTGGGCATCGTAAAGGGCGAGGAGGTCGTCGAGATCAAAATTCCAGCAGGCGTAGCCGAGGGAATGGTGGTCAACGTCCCAGGCAAGGGTAACGCCGGAGCCCACAATGGCATCTCGGGCGACATTCAGGTGTTCATAGAGGAGGAACCGAACGACACCTTCGTGCGTGATGGCAACGACCTCATCTACAACCTGCTGCTCGACTTCCCGACGGCAGCCCTGGGAGGCGAGGTCGACATCCCTACCATCGATGGCAAGACCCTGAAGGTGAAGATCGACAGCGGCACACAGCCTGGCAAGACCATGCGACTCAGAGGCAAGGGTCTGCCCGCCGTGCAGGGCTATGGTCAAGGAACTGGCGACCTTGTGGTGAACATCAGTGTCTATGTGCCTAAGACGTTGTCGAGAGACGAGAGAAAGACACTGGAGGAGTTCAAGGACAGCGACAACTTCAAGGGCGATCGGCAGACGAAAGAAAGCATCTTCAGTCGCTTCAAGAACTACTTCAGCTAAGGATCATGAAAGCAGCGACAGGCATGACCTATAAGGAAACTACCGACTATCTCTTTGCCAAGACGGCCAACTACGAGCATCAGGGAAAGGCTGGCTATAAGCCCGGACTTGCCAACATGTTCGAGCTGGACGAACATCTTGGACATCCTCATCGCAACTACCTTACCATACACGTCGCAGGAACTAACGGCAAGGGATCGGTATCGCATTCCTTGGCTGCCTTCATGCAGACGATGGGGATGAAGGTGGGACTCTACACATCGCCGCATCTGGTCGATTTCAGCGAGCGCATTCGTGTCAATGGCATCCCTGTCAGCGAAGATTATGTCGTCGCTTTCGTCGACCAGCACCGAGACATCATAGACCGTCTGCAACCATCTTTCTTTGAGATTACTACGGCTATGGCGTTCAAGTATTTCAGCGACCAGGAGGTCGACATAGCCATCGTGGAGGTGGGACTGGGCGGACGCCTCGATTCCACCAATATCATTACTCCCATCCTGAGCGTCGTCACCAACATCTCACTCGACCACACCCAGTTGTTGGGAAACACGCTCCAAGAGATCGCACGCGAAAAAGCCGGTATCATGAAACCCGGCGTGCCGTGTGTCGTAGGAGAGTCATTGCCAGAGACGCGCCCTGTCTTCGAAGAAGTCGCTCGCCTTACACGTTCACCTTTATATTTTGCAGAGGACGAGCCACTGATCGTTGCCTCGGAGCCACTCAAGGGTAAACCGGGCAGGCACTACACCACCTGTCTGGGATTTGAATTCGACGGCGACCTGCAAGGCGACTTCCAATCACACAATGTTAATACTGTATTGCGCGCCATCGATATCCTGGGATTGCCCAAATGGCAGTCGCTCGCGGGCAAGGCCCTTGGTCATGTCGCCAGCCTTACAGGATTGCGTGGACGCTGGCAGACCATACACCAACAGCCCACTGTAGTCTGCGACATCGGGCACAACCAAGGAGCGTGGCAACAGCTGGGCCCGCTGCTGCATAGCGTCAGATGCCGCCAGATGCACATCGTCTTCGGCATGCTTGCCGACAAGGATGTCAGCAGCGTGCTGAATATGTTGCCAAAGTCAGCATCCTACTATTTTACCAAGGCAGGCACCCATCGGGCCATGCCAGAGGCCCAGCTGGCGGCACTTGCAAGCAAGACGGGACTGAAGGGGAAGTGCTATCCTACTGTCAGAGAGGCCTATAATGCAGCGATGGAATCAGCAGAAAACGACGATTTCGTCTTCGTCGGAGGCAGCAACTATGTCGTTGCCGAAGTGCTGGAAACAGTCATTTAGTTATCTTTAACACCATTTTTTTGCCGATATGCTTGCTCATGTCGGCTTTTTTGTGTATTTTTGCCACACGATTGTAACTAATAACCAATTTCAGTATGGCAAACGTAACAGAAAATGCGAATCTCTGTGGTCTGAAGCGTGAAGACTTCCAGACCACTATCAATGGAAAGAAGACCGACCTCTACATCCTGCGCAACCGCAAGGGCTACGAGGTGGCTATCACCAACTATGGCGGAGCAATCTGCTCGATTATGGTGCCCGACAAAGAGGGCAAAGTGGCAAACGTCATCCAGGGACACGACAACATCCAGTCGGTCATCAACTCCCCAGAGCCTTACCTGTCAACGCTGATCGGTCGCTTCGGCAACCGTATCTGCCGCGGTCAGTTCACACTCAACGGAAAGGATTACCAGCTGGCCATCAACAACGGTCCTAATGCGCTGCACGGCGGTCCTACCGGATTCCATGCCCGCGTCTGGGATGCCCGCCAGATGGGTCCCCGCTCATTGGCTCTTCATCGTGTAAGTAGCTATGGAGAAGAAGGTTTCACTGGAGAAGTTGACGTAACGGTTGAATTCACCTGGAGCGACGACAACGAGCTCGTCATCGAGTACCTGGCTTCCACCAACAAGAAGACCATTGTCAACCTCACCCACCATGCTTTCTTCTCGCTGGCAGGAACGGCCGATCCCACGCCCGTCATCAACGACCAGGTGATGGAGATGAACGCCGACTTCTACATCCCCATCGACGAGACCAGTATTCCTACCGGTGAGATTCTGAAAGTTGAGGGTACGCCCTTTGACTTCCGTAAGCCGAAGCCCGTCGGACAGGACATCGATGCCGACTGTGAGCAGATCAAGAACGGTGCTGGCTACGACCATTGCTTCGTCCTTAATAAGAAAGAGGAGGGCGAGCTGAGCTTTGCCGCACGCCTCTGCGAGCCGAAGAGCGGACGCACCCTGGAGGTCTACACCACGGAACCTGGCGTTCAGGTCTACAGCGACAACTGGGCCGACGGATACAAGGGTGTCCACGGAGCAACCTTCGGACGACGCTCGGCTATCTGCTTCGAGTGTCAGCACTTCCCCGACAGTCCTAACCGTCCCTACTTCCCCAGTGTAGTGCTGAATCCCCACCACCGTTACAAGCAGAAGACCATCTACAAGTTCGGAATAACAAAGTAACAAACAAACCAACTAAACAAATCTTATGACTGAAACAAAGAACAATAGCAAGCTGATTGCTATTATCACGATGTGCTTCATCTTCGCGATGATCTCGTTCGTAACTAACATGGGTGCTCCCTTTGGCAACATCTGGGGTTTCACTTATCCGTTTGCCAAGGCGTGGGGTAACCTGATGAACTTCACGGCATATCTATTCATGGGTATTCCTGCCGGTAAGATGCTCATCAAGTATGGTTATAAGAAAACCGCCCTCATAGCCCTTATCGTCGGTATCGTGGGCCTGGCTCTGCAGTATCTGTCGAGCATCGCTGGCGAGGGAACATATGTCTTCACCTACGACAACATTCCCGTTGCCCTGAACCTGATCATCTACCTGCTCGGCGCATTCATTTGCGGCTTCTGCGTCTGCATGCTGAACACGGTTGTGAACCCCATGCTGAACCTCCTCGGAGGCGGTGGCAACAAGGGTAACCAGTACATCCAGATTGGTGGCACGATGAACTCGCTGACCGCCACGCTCACCCCGCTGCTCACCGGTCTGCTCGTAGGCACCGTGACAGCCGAGACCAGCATGAGCAACGTCGCTCCCCTGCTGTTCATCGGTATGGCAGTCTTCGCCATCTCCTATGTGATCATCAGCCGCGTGCAGATTCCGGAGCCTACACTGGGCAAGGAGCAGCCGAAGTTCGAGCGCAGCCCGCTGGCTTTCCGCCATTGCCTGCTGGGTGTGATCGCTATTTTCTTCTATGTGGGTGTGGAGATTGGTATTCCCATGGAGCTCAACTTCTACATCACCGACCTCGGCTTCGAGGGATCGGCAGCCATCGGTGGCACACTGGCCGCCAGCTACTGGCTGATGATGCTTGTTGGACGTGCATCGTCGAGCGTCCTGTCGGGCAAAGTGAGCACCTCGCTACAGATGACCGTCGTCTCGAGCGTCGCCATCGGACTGCTGCTCATTGCCATCTTCCTGCCTGAGAGCGTCACCTTCAGCTTCAACGGTCACGACGTGCCCATGAAAGCTATCTTCATCGCTCTCTGCGGACTCTGCACAAGCATCATGTGGGGCGGTATCTTCAACCTCTCAGTCGAAGGTCTTGGCAAGTACACCGAGGCTGCCTCGGGCATCTTCATGACGATGGTCGTCGGCGGAGGTATCATGCCTCTCATCCAGGAAGCCATTGCCAAGAGCGCCGGTCCGATCGCCTCCTATTGGCTTATCATCGCAATGCTGGCCTACATCCTCTTCTACAGCACTGTTGGCTGCAAGAACGTGAATAAGGATATTAAAGTCGACTAATAACAAACTATCAACAAAACCCAAAACAAATGTTAGACATTGAATTTGTAAGAAGCCGCTTTGTCAAGCACTTCGACGGAAAGACGGGCAACGTCTATACCTCGCCCGGACGTATTAACCTCATCGGTGAGCACACCGACTACAACGGGGGCTTCGTGTTCCCCGGAGCTGTCGACAAGGGTATCGTCGCCGAGATGCGTGCCAACGGCACCGACGACACCGTCATGGCCTATGCCATCGACCTGAAGGACCGCGTCGACTTCCATCTCAACGATCCCGCAGGCCCCCGTGCCTCCTGGGCCCGCTACATCTATGGTATCTCCAAGGAGATGCAGAAGCTGGGCGTGCCTGTGAAGGGATTCAACATCGCCTTTGCTGGCGACGTGCCCCTCGGAGCCGGTATGTCGTCGTCGGCAGCTATGGAAAGCTGTTTCGCCTGTGGCCTGAACGACATCTTCGGCGAGAACAAGGTTGAGAAATGGGACATTGTGCTTGCCGGACAGGCTACTGAGCACAACTACTGCGGTGTCAACTGCGGTATCATGGACCAGTTCGCCAGCGTCTTCGGTAAGGAAGGTTGCCTGATGCGCCTCGATTGCCGCTCACGCGAGTTCGAGTACTTCCCCTTCAAGCCCGTCGGCTACCGCTTGGTACTGCTCGACTCAGTGGTGAAGCACGAGCTGGCAGGATCGCCTTATAACGATCGTCGCAACTCCTGCGAGAACGTTGTGAAGCACATCGCTGCTAAGCATCCCGAGGGCAAGTTCGAGACACTGCGCGACTGCACCTGGGAGCAGCTCGAGGAGGTCCGCGCCGAGGTAGGTGAAGAGGACTACACCCGCGCACACTTCGTACTGGGCGAGAAAGACCGCGTACTCGCTGTCTGCGACGCCCTGACTGCTGGCGACTACGAGACCGTCGGTAAGAAGATGTACGAGACCCACTACGGACTGTCGAAGGAGTACGAGGTCAGCTGCGAGGAGCTCGACTACCTGAACGATATCGCCAAGGAGAATGGCGTCACGGGCAGCCGCATCATGGGCGGTGGCTTCGGTGGCTGCACCATCAACCTGGTGAAGGACGAGCTCTACGACAAGTTCATTGCCGATGCTAAGCAGAAGTTTGCTGCCAAGTACGGTCATGAGCCGAAGGTCTACGACGTCGTCATCAGCGACGGCTCGCGCCGACTCTGCTAACATTTAAATTACAAGACAACCTGAACAACTACGGCAACTTTTCTGTAATGCCTATTGCGGATGATGTTGTCACAGTTGTTGAGGTTGTCTTTTTCTAAAAGAGGAGATCATGTTCCAAATCGACCGTTCATACATAGAAAACGTAAACCTCGTGTCGCTCCAGAGCCGTATCTGGGACATCCGCACCGACAATCAGAACGACCCTACCCTGCCACGTATCGAAAACTACGGCATCACCGAGGAGTCCTTCGAGGACTATCTGGAGAAGAAACAAAAGTTCGAGGATTTCAAGGACACCTGGCATAGCCGTCGTCTGCTCATCCTCGGCACTATCTTCCTGCTGACCGTTGCCGGCTTCAGCCTCTTTGCCCACAAGCCGTTGTCGGAGGCGTGGGAGGCATATGCCGCTGCATTCCTGCTCTGTATGCTCGCCTACACCATCTACCTGAGCATAGAAGCCTATCGTGGTCGACAGTTCCGCAACAATCCCTACGAGACTTTCATCAAGGCTCTACTCTTCTGGGACGAGAACAGAGAGATGAGAGATAAGAGTTGAGAGATGAGAGATGAGAGTTGAGAGATGAGAGATGAGGGGCTTTCTGACTATAATGCTCCTTGCGGCTCTCTGCAGTTGTTCGGGCGAGGACGACCATCCCCTGCCCTACCTGCCTGCCGAGCCTGCGACCGCTTCGTTCGAACGGCCTGCTACGGTTGTGCCCACCGAGCGCCAGCAACAGATCGATGCCGAGATACGCTACTATCTAGAACGCCA
Source organism: uncultured Prevotellaceae bacterium (assembly GCA_946539475.1). The sequence continues at coordinate 18,482 of CAMNHM010000003.1, forward strand.
TAACCCGCTCGACGAAGGCTTCGACATCGTAGTGCGATATGCTGAAGAAGGAGACTCCACGATGGCTGTCTATCTTCCGAAAGGACGACTGACACTCGCAAACATGCTCAACCGCCATCAGGGGAAGAGCATCATGAAAGATGCCCGCGGACGACTCATCATCGGTCGCTTCCAAGCCGATACCCTCGTCAGCGGACTACGCATCGACAGTCTTGGATTCTACGCCGGACAGATGAACCGTAGAGGCGAGGCATGGGGGCACGGCTCCTACCGCTCAGCACAAGGCGACTACTATGAAGGGCATTGGGAGCACGACCAGCGCGAGGGCTTCGGACTGAGCATCGGACCAGACCACCTGAAGGTCGGTTCGTGGCTGCGCGACGACTTTCGGGGCGAGCACATGACCTATCATACCGACCGCATCTATGGTATCGACATCTCACGCTACCAACACGAAAAAGGGCGCAGGAAGTTCCCAATCAACTGGAACCGAATGCGCATCACTAGTCTCGGACGACGTATCAGCCATGAGCGTGTCTACGACCGGCTTGACTATCCCATCACCTTCGCCTATATCAAGTCGACCGAAGGCACAACCATCGAGAACAAGTACTTCAATGCCGACTACATCAGCGCACGACACCACGGCCTACACGTCGGAGCGTACCACTTTCTTTCCACCCGCACACCTGCCGACGACCAGGCACGCCACTTCCTCAGCAATACTCGCTTCAATCGAGGCGACCTGCCACCCATGCTCGACGTGGAACCTAGCGACAAGATGATCGAAGAGATGGGCGGAGCGCTCGCACTCTTCGAGAGCATACGCCAATGGCTCGACATCGTCGAGAAAGCCACCAGCACCCGTCCCCTGCTCTACATCAACCAGCGTTTTGCCAACAAGTACCTGCCCCTCGCACCTGACCTTAAAGCTGGCTACCATTTCTGGATAGCACGTTACGGCGAGTATAAGCCCGACATACATCTCGACATCTGGCAGCTCTCAGCCGACGGACGTGTTACGGGCATCACACCCGAGGTCGACCTCAACGTCTTCAACGGCTATCAAGGCCAATGGGACGAATTCCTGCGCACACAGACAATCCCCTGACCTTCCTCTTTCCACTTTCCACTTTCCTCTTTCCACTTTCCTCTTTCAACTTTCCTCTTTCCACTTTCCACTTTCCACATTCCACTTTCCTCTTTCCATTTTGTACGCATAAAATTTTGCGCTTTCGGCTTTTTTGCGTACCTTTGCACCATATTTAAGAATAAGGATATCCAAACTTAATAAACATTCAAGTATTATGAAGAAGTACAACTTCAATGCCGGCCCGTCGATGCTCCCCCGCGAAGTCATCGAGGCCACTGCTCAACAGTGTTTAGACTTCAATGGCTCAGGTCTCTCCCTCATGGAGATCAGCCATCGTGCAAAGGACTTCCAGCCCGTCGTCGACGAGGCAGTCGCTCTGGTCAAGGAGCTGCTCCAGGTGCCAGAGGGCTACTCAGTCATCTTCCTCGGAGGAGGCGCCTCCCTCGAGTTCTGCATGATTCCTTATAACTTCCTCATCAAGAAGGCCGCCTACCTGAACACCGGCGTCTGGGCCAAGAAAGCCATGAAGGAAGCCAAGCTCTTCGGCGAGGTCGTCGAAGTAGCATCATCGGCCGATGCCAACTATACGTTCATCCCCAAGGACTGGAGCGTTCCTGAGGATGCCGACTACCTCCATATCACCACCAACAACACCATCTACGGCACTGAGATTCGCCGTGACCTCGACGTGCCTGTACGCCTCATTGCCGATATGTCGAGCGATATCTTCTCACGCCCCATCGACGTCGCTAAGTACGACGCCATCTATGCCGGTGCACAGAAGAACCTCGCTATGGCAGGTGTCACCATCGTCATCCTCAAGGACGACGCCCTCGGACGCGCTCCGCGACAGATTCCCACCATGCTCGACTACCGCACACACGTCGACAAGGGCTCCATGTTCAACACTCCTCCCGTAGTGCCCATCTACTCCGCACTTGAGACTCTCCGCTGGATCAAGCGCCAGGGTGGCGTAGAGGCAATGGACCGCCTCGCCCAGCAGCGTGCCGAGATCGTCTACGGCGAGATCGACCGCAACAAGATGTTCCGTGGCACCGTCACCGCTCAGGAGGACCGCTCGCTGATGAACATCTGCTTCGTCATGGCTCCCGAGTATCAGGAGCTGGAGAAGGAGTTCCTCGACTTCGCCACACAGAAGGGCATGGTCGGTGTCAAGGGTCACCGCTCAGTCGGAGGCTTCCGTGCCAGCTGCTACAATGCTCAGACCATCGAGGGCTGCCAGGCACTCGTAGCCTGCATGAAGGAGTTTGAGGCTCAACACTAATTTAGTTCATAATTCATAATTCATAGTTCATAGTTATGAAGATTCTTGTTGCAACCGAGAAGCCTTTCGCAGCAGCTGCCGTGGAAGGTATTCGTAAAGAGATTGAGGCAGCAGGCCACGAGCTGGCACTGCTCGAGAAATACACCGAGAAGCAGCAGCTGCTCGATGCAGTGAAGGATGCTGATGCAATGATCATCCGTTCCGACAAAGTCGACGCCCAGGTGCTCGACGCTGCCCAGAAGCTGAAAATCGTCGTTCGTGCCGGTGCCGGTTACGACAACATCGACCTCGCAGCTGCCACTGCCCACAATGTCGTGGCTGAGAACACTCCCGGACAGAATGCCAACGCCGTAGCTGAGCTGGTCTTCGGACTACTCGTCATGGCTGTACGACAGTTCTACAACGGCAAGTCGGGTACCGAACTGCTGGGCAAGAAGCTCGGCATCCTCGCCTTCGGCAACGTAGGGCGCAACGTAGCACGCATAGCCAAGGGCTTCGGAATGGACGTCTATGCCTACGATGCCTACTGTCCTGCCGACGTCATCGAAAAGGCCGGCGTGCACGCCGTGGAGAGCCAGGACGCCCTCTTCGAGCTCTGCGACGTCGTCTCGCTCCACATTCCTGCCACTGCCGAGACGCGTCAGAGCATTAACGCAGCCCTCGTCGGAAAGATGAAGAAGGGAGGCATCCTCGTCAACACCGCCCGTAAGGAGGTCATCGACGAGCCCTCAATGCTGCAGCTCATGGAGGAGCGCCAGGATCTGAAGTTCGTCACCGACATCATGCCCGATGCCAATGCCGACTTCGCCAAGTTCGAGGGTCGCTACTTCTCCACCCCGAAGAAGATGGGCGCCCAGACAGCCGAGGCTAATGCCAATGCCGGCATCGCCGCTGCCCGTCAGATCGTTGCGTTCTTTGCCAACGGCGACACACGCTTCCAGGTAAACAAATAAGCAAACAGAATTAAGCAGGAGGTGAACACTCATCAACGGTGTTCACCTCCTTTTCGTTTTCAGCTAGTCCCAGTTGTCCCAAATAGAAGATCGGGACGCTGCCTCGCTGGCATCTCCTTCTTCGGCTCCTTCAGTCGTCAAGTCCAAGCTAGTACTCAATAGCAGTATGCTGCTGACGCGGATCTCATCCACCGTGGGGGTAATATATGTCTTTTTCATATCCGTATAGTTTTAGATTTGTTGTCTATTTGATAACGATCTTACGTCCGTCACGGATATAAACGCCCTTGCCGAGCATCTCCGTATTGTGACGTACTCCGCGCAAGTCGTAGACCGGGACATCGTTCTGCTTGTCAATGTCAACCTGTTCGATGGCATCCATCTCCTCGCCATTGATCGACACTCGCGAGCCTCCATCTGTTGCTGGAGTAACAAAATAGGCGCGCAGGCCGTTCATCTTATTCGCATTTGTTCCCGGATATTTGAGCTTGCCATCTTTTCCCAAGAAGTAATGTGTTTTGTCAGTATTCAGGTTCACAGGCGAATAGGTTCCCACGAACTGGTAGTTACCTTTCTCATTCTCAATAGCTTTAGCTGCAACGTCCTTCAGCACCACATTTCGGAACTGCGGATTTACCACTTCTTTACTTACCTTCACAATGAACGGCGTTCCGGCCTCAATCGTCGCGTCGGCGTCCACTGGCTCAAAACGGAACACGCCATCCGATGCACTCGCCAACGTCTGTATCTCTGGATCAGCACCTTCTCCCGCCACTTCTGCCAGCTCATTCTGCGTGATGTCAAAAGGCAGGCATAGCGTATTCCAGTATTCTGCGCCTAGTGTGCGGGTGAGCGTTACCCAACAGTTACCACGATTATTGAATATCACAGTGGAATTGTCTGACTGTTCATCTAAGATAGCATAGGGGGTCAGTTTAACATCATCAAGGAAATAACCCTGCCCTTTAAAAGTGAACTGCGTAGATTCATCGATATTATTAACCACAGCATAATAGCTAATCCACTTCTCAGCTTCTTGACTGGTAGTAGATCTCTCATTACTTAGACTATTCAAATCTGTAGTATTAAGTTGGGACATTTGAGCATCACCAATACATGTAACAGTTAATAGTGAACTTATAGTATTCGCTCTTGCATATTTAAAACTAAGCAAAGCCATGTTCACATTGCTAACAGCCAATGTTGGCGTAGTATAGTAAGAATCTTTTTTATCCATGAACTTGATGCAACCTTCCGATTGAAACATATAGGTCCCAAAAGAAGAACCTGTTATGTTATCTAATTTTGCTAATGAAGGATTCGGTTCATTCGAATTACCTCCAAACTCTTTATGATTATCAGCTACCATTCTGCTAAAAGACTCATGGAAGTAGCCATCTCCGATGCTTACTACTTCAATTTCTCCCAAGTCAAAACAACCTTCGGTACCTTCCACTTTTATCCTTGTACTAGCATTACCGTCACGAATTAAGATGGCATCATACCGAAACTCAGTGTCATTAATAGTGTATTCATTATTATCAATTGTGCCGCCACCAATTGTCGAGACTTTATACTTAGCAGTTCCAGAATACACCTTTACCTTAAGCATTAAGGTGGCGTTTCCGTTTAACCCCAAAGGCGACTTAGTTTCAACTGAACCAGTCGGACCTTTACTACTGCCAACTTGAAGGTATTCATTTTGAATACCATAGCATGTTTTGTAATAAAACTGATCGTCTTGATTGTCTGTTAGATTCTGAGCTGACGAGAACTCAAACACCCTGTGCAGAACGTTTGTCTGCGCGCTAACCAGCATTGGCATGATAAATAATATGCCAAGTGCTAGAACATTAATGAAATGATCTCTTTTCATATTATTTAAAATTAATTGCGGCAAATATACAACTTTTCTACGAATCGACCAAATAATTGGCAAGGAAATTCGCATTTATTACTTATTCGTCATAAAAAAGTATAATAATACAAAGAAAAGCAGTGTTCGGAGCCTACGACGATTTAGGTGGTGACTCTCGCTCTTCGCGATACGAACTTATGGGTTGTTCCATGGGTGGAACGTGCGCTTTTTCGCATCAATCTTCTGCTACTTTCCATACCACACGCCGAGACTTTGAGATGCAAAGTGGGCTTCTCGCGCTACCAAAACAACTTGTTTTGGTCTTCAAAGAAGCCGACTTTGATAACCAAAGTGGCCGACTTTGCTTACCAAAACAACTTGTTTTGGTGTCGCGGGTAGCCTTCTATGCAGACCAAGGCCCTAAGGGAGCATCATGCAAGTGCCTGTCAGACGTGTACAAAGAGACGTATTGAGGTTGTTGCCCCCACGTTTGGACAGCACCACTCCCACGCTGGGAATGGGTTAGTCCCAGCGTGGGAGCGATACGTCCGAGGCCTTCGGGGCTGCTGGCCCCATAAGCGGAGGACTCGGGAAGTGTCTAAAACCTCAATACCACCGACTGGCGGGGAGCCAGGCGGATGACATCATCGGCGCCGCTCGTGGCCTGCAGCCCGACAGGGGCATCGCGCCGCAGGGATAGCACGCCATTGGCATCGGTGAGGAGATCGACGCAAGAATGGCTGCCCTCGGCTATGGAGAGGTAGTCAAAAGCGTGGCTGGGGATTGTCAGACTGACGGTAGCCGGGGCATCGTCGAAATTGGCGACGACGAGCAGTGACTGCTTGCCGGCCTTGCGGAGGAACGCGTACTGGCGGCGACATTGTTGGTTGACATACATCAGGTCGAACGTCAAGCCTTCGGCAACGGCTTTCTCGCTGCGGGCGATGTTGAGCACTCGGCGATAGTAGGCACTGAGCGTATTGTCGCGATCAGCCGAGAGACTCCAATAGTCGAAGATGGTGGTTCGGCCGTCGATGCCGCTGAAGCCCTCGGCATCCATACCCCGCTCGCCCCACTCCTGTCCGGCATAGAGCATAAAGGGGTTCTGCTGCAACAGCAGGGCAACTACTAGTGCCGGCAGTCCCCGCTCGCCGCTGCCTACAAAGAAGTCGCTGGCCAGTCGTTGCTCGTCGTGGTTCTCAAGGAAGTAGAGCATGTGCTGGCGGATGTCGTCGGTCTGCTGCCAAGCCCAGGTGATGGCTGCCGTGTCGCGCCGATGGCACAGCACGTCGCGCAGCACGTCGTACATCCCAACCTTGTCGTAGAGATAGTCGAAGCCCGAGGCGATGTAGTGGCGGTACTCCTGTGGGTTGTAAACCTCGCCGATGAACTTCACGTCGGGATACTGCTCACGAACCTTCTGCGTGGCCCACGCCCAGAAGGCGGCAGGCACCATCTCGGCCATGTCGCAGCGGAAGGCGTCGATGCCCTTCGATGCCCAGAAGAGCAGGATGTCGAGCATCTTCTGCCAGGTGGAGGGAAGAAGGGTGGAGGGTGGAAGGTGGAGGGTGGAGGGTGTCTGCCCGGCATAGTAGTCGACGCCGTAGTTCAGCTTCACCGTCTCGTACCAGTCGTTCTGACCGGGAGCATTGTTGAAACAGTCGTTGCCCGTGGCCTTGGCGGGACACTCCTTATAGGGCTCTGCCTCACCATGATAGAGATCGATGTACGGAGCAAAGGTTTGACCGGGGCAGTAGTAGAAATTGTTCTGCAGGTCGAAGCCCAGCTCCGACCTGTCGTCCTCGCCCAGGTCGCGCACGCCTTCCGGCTTGGCGATGCTCTCGTACTGACGCGCCACATGATTGGGAACAAAGTCGATGACAACCTTCAGCCCTGCGCGATGAGTGCGACGGAGCAGCTTCTCGAACTCCTCCATGCGCCGCTTCACGTCGACGGCAAGGTCTGGGTCGACATCGTAGTAGTCGGTGATGGCATAGGGCGACCCTGCCCTACCCTTCACCACCGCGGGATGCTGTCGGGGAATGCCGTAACGGGAGTAGTCGGTGGTGGTGGCATGCCGGATGATGCCGGTATACCAGACGTGAGTGGCCCCCAGCTCGCGTATCTGCTTCAGAAGCGTCGGCGTGAAGTCGTTCATCTTCGTACAGCCGTTCTCCTCGATGGTGCCAAAAGGTTTACGCGCCTGACTGCGATGGGCATACAGGCGCGTAAACACTTGATAAATAACTGTCTTACTCGATTCCATGGGCTGTCACCTCACGGTTGATCTTAGCAATCATTCCCTGCAGGGCTTTGCCGGGGCCGCACTCGGTGAAGTCGGTGGCGCCGTCGGCAATCATCGACTGCACACACTGTGTCCAGCGCACGGAGCTCGTCAGCTGGGCAATGAGGTTCTGCTTGATCTCAGCAGGATCGGTGTGCGGCTTGCCGTCGACATTCTGATAGACGGGGCACTTCGGTGTCTGGAACTGCGTCTGCTCGATGGCAGCCTGCAGCTCGTCCTTGGCAGGCTGCATCAGGGGCGAGTGGAAGGCACCGCCCACCTTCAGCGGCAGTGCACGCTTGGCACCGGCAGCCTTCAGCTGCTCGCATGCCTCGCTGACGGCTTCGATATTGCCGCTGATCACCAGCTGACCAGGGTTGTTGTAGTTGGCAGGGACAACGACGCCTTTGCCCATCGTGCTCACTGCGGCACAAACCTCCTCGACTTTCTCGTCGGCTAGGCCGATGATGGCAGCCATCGTCGAGGGCTGAGCCTCGCAGGCCTTCTGCATGGCCATCGCACGGGCATACACCAGGCGCAAACCGTCCTCGAACGACAATGCACCGGCAGCCACCAGCGCCGAGAACTCACCCAGTGAGTGACCAGCAGTCATCTCAGGCTGGAAGGCATCACCCATGCACACGGCTGAGATGACGCTATGGAGGAACACTGCCGGCTGCGTCACCTTCGTCTGCTTCAGGTCGTCGTCGGTACCCTCAAACATGATGTCGGTGATTCGGTAGCCCAGAATCTCGTTGGCCTTCTCAAACATCTCTCTGGCTGTCTCGTTCTGCTCGTAGAGGTCCTTGCCCATGCCTACGAACTGTGCCCCCTGACCGGGGAATACAAAAGCTTTCATTTCTTCTTACCTTAATTAAAAATCGTTTGCGGGTGCAAAGGTACTATTTTTTTTTGTTTTGCCATCCATTATTCACAATAATTTCGTAACTTTGCAACCGAAATACCCAATACCCACTATGGAGAAACATAATTTTGTGACCATTGCCGACTTGACCCGCGAGAAAATCCTCTACATGATCGAGATGGCAGAAGAGTTTGAAAAGCATCCCAACCGCGAGTTGCTGAAGGGACGCGTAGTGGCAACGTTGTTCTTTGAACCCAGCACCCGCACCCGCCTGAGCTTCGAGACGGCCGCCAACCGCCTTGGAGCCCGCGTCATCGGATTTGCCGACCCTAAGGTGACCAGCGGCACGAAGGGCGAGACGCTGAAGGACACCATCCTCATGGTGGCCAACTATGCCGACGTCATCGTCATGCGCCACTTCATCGAGGGCGCAGCCCAGTATGCCTCGGAGGTGAGCCCCGTGCCCATCGTCAATGCCGGCGACGGAGCCCATCAGCACCCCTCACAATGCATGCTCGACCTCTACAGCATCTACAAGACGCAGGGTACGCTCGACAACCTCAACATCTATATGGTCGGCGACCTGAAGTACGGTCGCACCGTCCACTCGCTGCTCATGGCCATGCGCCACTTCAACCCCACATTCCACTTCGTGGCTCCCAAGGAGCTGTCGATGCCCAAGGAGTATAAGCTCTACTGCGACGAGCACGGCATCCGCTACCAGGAGCACACCGCCTTCAACGAGAAGATCATCCAGGATGCCGACATCGTCTATATGACGCGCGTTCAGAAGGAGCGCTTCTCCGACCTGATGGAATACGAGCGGGTGAAGAACGTCTATATCCTCAACAACGACATGCTGCGCTCGTGCAAGCCGAACATGAAGATCCTGCACCCCCTGCCACGCGTCAACGAGATTGCATACGAGGTGGACGACAACCCCCACGCCTACTACATCCAGCAGGCCGGCAACGGGCTCTTCGCCCGCCAGGCCATCTTCTGCGACGTACTGGGCATCTCGCTCGAGGAGGTACGCGCCGACAAAACCATTATTCTCTGATTCTCACGATTTAACGACCATAACAAGCAGGCCATGAACAAGAAAGAACGCCTCGTCGCCGCCATTGAGCACGGCACCGTCATCGACCATATACCTGCCACCAAGACCTATCAGGTGGCACAGCTGCTCGGACTCTTCGACATCAACACGCCCGTCACCATCGGCATCAACTATCCCTCGCAGAAAGTGGGCAACAAAGGCATCATCAAGGTGTCGGACAAGTTCTTCACCGACGACGAGATATCGCGTCTCTCCGTCGTTGCCCCTAAGGTGATCCTCAACATCATCCGCGACTACGAGGTGGTGGAGAAGAAAACCGTGGAGACGCCTGAGGAGATACGCGGCATCGTGAAGTGCAACAATCCCAAGTGCATCACCAACAACGAGCCGATGGCCACCCACTTCCACGTCAATGGCACGACCCTCACCTGCCACTACTGCGAGAAGGAGCAGGACATCAGTAAGGTAGAACTCGTCTAAAGGCTAATCCTCACCAAACGAGGCAAGGTGGAGCACGCTCAGAGCGTCACTCCACCGCCACGTCGGTGATGTGCTGACGATCCTTGTAGCCCTGCAGAGTGACGGGGAACGTCTGAGGCTCTGCTCCCTCACGATAGACGATGACAGTACAGGGCGTCGGCTGTGCCTCCTCCGGATTGTAGAGTTCCACCTCCACCTTATAGCGTCCGCGCGGCGGGTTGGCCCAGAAGATATTCTCGCCGATATGCTCAGGATCGCCCTCAGTGGGTATCCAGTCGACATCGAGGGCTCCGCCCGTGCGGCGGTCGCTGCGATGACCATCCTCATAGTAGATCTCAAAGCGGTTGGGCTGCGTGACGTGCAGGTCGAGGTCGACGGTTTCATCGTCCCATAGCAGCGTTACCTTCAGCTTACCGGTAGCTCCGATCTCACGTCCTTCCTCTACCACGTTTTTCCGATGGAGAGGAATGACGAGCGTCTCATCCTCGAAATAGCTCAGCTCGACATCCTCCACCTCCACAGGCTCATAGCCTCGCTTGGTGGCCCTGGCCTCCATCTGGGCTTCCGGGTCGGTATAGTCGAACGAGCACTCGCCGTCTTCGTCGGTGGTGAGCGATACCGACGGGCAGCTTTCGTCGGTGGTCTTCACCTTCACGCGTGCTCCCTCGATGGGCTCGCGGGAGTCGGCATCGACCACCTGTATCATGGCCTTCTGAGGCTTCGGCTCCTCCTTCTGACATCCCTTGAGAATCAGGAGCAGGGCAATGAGCACTACATAGATAAGAACTAAGATGATACGTAGGGCTTTCATAGGGCGTAGTGTTGTATGAGTACATAGCCGGCAATCTGTAGGATGGCCAGCAGGGGCACGAGAATGCTGAAGATCCGCTTGGCGGTCTTATGATGGAAGAGCACCATCGCACAGAGTCCTCCAAAGGCTCCCATCAGCAGGCAGAGAGTGATCAGCACGGCCTCCGGTACACGCTGGCGGCTGTGATAGTAGGCCAGGCTCTTGTCCCAGCCAAAGAGTAGAAAGGTGAGCACGCAGGGCGCTCCGAGCAGCAGGACGATATTGTCGGCTGCAAACTGTAATATGGCAGTCATAATAGTGCGTTTTGGATGAGGGGTGTGAGACTGGTGATGGCTGGCTGGAAGACGTAGACAAGCAGCAGCGTGAGTGCAACGACGAGCAACAGGGCCATGAGCAACTCCAGCCAGGGGAAGGGTTTCCGTGGTACTGCCGGCTTAGGCTCAGGGGCGGGAGCCAGCTCTGGCTCCTTTTCGGGCGTCGGCTCAGGCTCCTCAATGGTCGTCGGCTCAGCTTGCGGCTGTGGCCATGTGTCGGTATAGGGTCCTGCCTTGCGGAAGTTATGGAAGCCCCATCCGGTGATGAGTATGTCGAGGTCGTCGTCCTGTCGCTGCCAGAAGATGTACTCCTCGTAGTTGGGCACCTGGCAGATCTTGCTGGCCAGCATGTCCTCGCTGGCAAGACGCTCATAGACGTCCTGGCGTATCTGCTCAATACGCTCCAACAGCAGCCGACGGTCGGCAGCTGATGCTGCTGCGAGCGGCAGCCAGTGGCCCGGGGTGTCGACGATCCAGTTATAGGTGGCATGTCCCACCTTCAGCGGTGCGAAGTATCGGCTGAGCTCCCCCAGCTTCTCCTTCAGTCGTAGGTTGGCCTGCTGACTGGCATTCCATCCTATCGACCAATGCACCTCGTTGATGCTTGCTCTCTTTATTTCCATTTTGGCTCAGTTTGTTTAGGTTGTGGCTCGCTCTGGCGAGCATTGCTGCGATGCTGCGGGTATTGCTCAGGACGCCATGGAAGGGTATCGGTAGCCGATCCTCGGCGACGCTCTTGCGGCACGGCCTCCTCGTCGTCGGGCGGAGGAACTATGTCGTTGTCGTTGCCATAGAGCTCATACTCCTGGTCGATGGGCTCCTCCTCCGCGACCGACATCTCGGCCGGCAGCCCCTCGTCGTCGCCTTCCTCGGCATCGCTGACAACTGCTGCCTTCTCCTTCTCGTCAGCATCTGCGGGACTGAAGACGGACGGGAAGAGAGTCCTGCTGACGACGAACCATACCAGGGCTCCCAGTGCGAAGCAAAGCACATACGTCCAGAAGCCGCGCCAGCTGTCGCCTTTCTTGACAGGGGCGACGGCAGGCATGCTGTCGTCGAGCACCAGCAGTCCGCTGCCCATCGTCGAGAGTGGCAGCGGCTGGTCGGGCGCTTCCTCTAACGTATAGCCGTCGACGATATCTGCAAACAGGCTGGCCGGCGGCATCTTCTCCTTGAAGTTATAGGTGGCAGCCTGCTCGTCGCGGGGAGTCATACACTGCTGGAGGAACGTCTCGTAGACGCGCATGAGCACCTCCTGCAGACTCTTGCAACCTGCGATACGCCATCCTCTGGGCATGCTGACAGCAATTTTCAGCGCCCCCGGTCGCGACGACTGATAGCTGCTGACGCGCGACGTGACGAGCGTCAGCTGTGTGTAGTCCTCCAGCTGCTGGAGGGCAACGATATAGGGGCGGACGTCCACTCCCGCTGGTAGTGCATTCTCTAGCTTCCGAGGAGGGTCGTTAATCCAATAGATTGGCTGAAACCCACTATTGCTTAGCTGGTTGCCAAAGATGGCCAGAGTGATTCTTCTACTATCCATAGCATTCGGTATTAGGATTTAGTCGATGGCTCGGAAGGTGCTGCCGAACATCCCTTTACGTGAGGAGGGAGTACAGCGGCGCAGCACCTCTACGAGTTTGTTGGCATCGGTGGCATCGTACTGATAGACGCCACCCACATAGAAACGTCCCAGGCTGAAGGTGTAGAGCATCGGCTGGCCGTCGGAGTCCCTGTTGATATCGTTGGCACGGCATAGCTCGATGAGCGGCCGGAGGATGTTCTGGTGCTGTTCCATGAAGCGCTGGTAGGCCTTGTCCTCCCGCTCCTTGCCACTGCCCAGCACGTCGGCCTTGGTGATGATGATGCTGATGGCCTCTACGTTGCGCAGGATACGTTTGTTCTCTGGCTGCAAGAGGAGGTCGACGAGGCGTTTGAGGATGATCTTCTGGTTGACGTTACGTCGCACGAGGAATGTGCGCGTATTGCCCTCGCCATCGGTCTCCTGCGTCAGGTGGTTGAAGGCGACGCGCTGTGCCGTGGGGTCGACGATGAGGAAGAGCACCTTCTTATTGCTGCTCATGAGCAGCTTGGTGGCTCCCGTCCCGATATCCTCCAGGGATACGATGTTCTGCTCGTTGTCAGCAATCTTGAAGGCGAAGTCCTCACCTGCCATCTCTACAAGGTTGAGCAGGTGGCGCTGACGACCGTCAGGAATCTCTGCCTCGATGGTAGCGATGAAGTCCTGTGGCGTCTGACCGATGGTCAGTCCTGCATCGAGATATTGCTCGAGCACACAGGCATAGGGGCCTCCCGCGCGTACAGTATTTATATTGATACGCGGCGAGCCGATCAGTCCCATCAGAATACTCGTCTTACCTGTCGAGGGAATGCCCAGCAGGAACACATCAGTATGGTCGCTGGCACTCTCACGCCGACACTTTGCCAGCTCTCCGCCGATGTCGGGCAGGCTGCTGATGATATCATCGCGCTCGCTGAGAATATCGAGCGACTCCGGGGTGGCCAGGCCAGCATCGTAGAGCTGCTGTCGGGATATCTTACCACTCTTCAGCAGTTGGAACACTTGCTGGGCCGTATAGCTCGATCCCTGCAGGCGCATCTTCTGCAGTTCGTCGTCGAGGTCTACGTCCTCTGCAACAGGAGGGGCGGCATCCCTTTTGGGCATAATAGGAGGCTCTACGGTCGGTTTGGCAGTTGTGTCAACGTGCGGTTTGGCAGTTGTGTCAACGTTCGGCTTGGCAGATGTCTCAACGTTCGGCTTGGCAGTTGTGTCAACGTTCTGGTTTGCTGCTGCCTCGATAGCAGCCAGCAGTAGGGCCTTGCGCTCTGGCAGGATGCTGGGCAGCTGGTCGAGCACACTACGTGTGATAGTGCCGTCGACGGCATAGCCCCGGAGACGGTCGATCGGCAGTCGGTTGATGACCTTGTCAAGGTCTTGTATTTGTCTTTGGCTTAATACCATATATCTTAACGTTATTATTCTTCTATCGGTTGGCAGGCTGTTCCTGTCGCCGACTCACCTTCCTCAGGTAGTAGCTCTCCTGATGACCGCCGTCCGTACGGGCACGGCACTTCAGGAGTCCGGCAGAATCGGGCATGCAGACGATAGTGCTGGGAGTGAAGTGATAGGTATCCTCGTGGGGGTTGGTCAGGTAGTCGGCTTCTTTCAGCACAATGGAGCGCTGCTTCCACTCGATGGTGAACGTCGTGGTATAGTCGCTACGCGTATCGGTGGCATAGGCAATGGATCGTCCGTCGCTGGTCGAACGCACCTCGTAGTAGTTTCTGCAGGTCTGCCCTGACGGCTGTCCGTCGATGAAGATGTGGTTGAGCTCCGTGCTCATCCACAGGCCGACGAAGCGGTTGTGGTCGGTCATCAGGTCGTTGAAGTCGGCAAAGTTCTCCTTCACCCTGAGCAAGGCGTCCTTGATTTGCAGCAGCGGACCGATGGTGGTCTCCCCCTCCACGGGCTTTCCGGTCGTCTGGAGGATTTCGATGATCTCGTCGGTCGTCAGTGTGGCATCGAGGCTCTTCATCAGGGCTACAGCTCCCGTCACCAGTGGTGCAGCGAAGCTCGTGCCCGGCCCCACATTATAGGTGTTAAAAGGCATTGCTCCCATGATGTCGACACCGGGAGCGGAGATCGTCGACTCCTCGACGCCATAGCGCGGAAAGTTGCCAAAGTTGCTGAAATCAGCCTTGCGTAACCGTTTGTTGACTGCCGACACCTTGATCGTGGCTGCCCCCCGCTTGCAGGCATCGAGTGCAGTGAAGAGGTTCTCGTTGCCTGCAGCCCATACGATAGTGACATTACGCTCGGTAGCCAGGCTGGTGACATAGTCCCACACCTTCTGCTCCTGTAGTGCCACATGGCGGCTGAGGGCTATCTGGTCCTCGATGCTGAGCTGGCTGACCATCGGGGCATACATGCTGCCCACAGAGAGGTTGACGACGCTGGCACCCTGGTAGATGGCGTAGAGCATTCCCTGCAGGATTGTCATCGCCGTCACCTGATGGCCCAGCGAGACAGGCATGAAGCTGCATTCCGGAGCGATGCCCGCCGTTCCTCGGCCGTTACCGATATTCCCCAGGGCCTGTGAGGCCACCATCGACCCATGCATGAACGATGTCTCGTCCGCGCCCCGACGAGGAGGTGCCACATTACCCGAGCGTCGCGGCACGCTATAGGGTTTGACGATACGCTGGCTGTTAAGATCGTCGTGTTGCAGGTCGAAATAGCTGTCGACGATGGCCACGACGACGTCCCTCTTTCCACGCGTGATCTGCCAGGCCTCGTAAGCCTGTATGGGGTCGAAGTACCAGGAGAGATCTTCCGACCGGAACACGGGGTCGTTGGGACGTGAGGGCGTGTCGTTAGGCTCCATCAGTCCCTCGGGAAAGACGATGAACGAGATGTCGGCAATTTGCTCCGGCAGGCGCTGCATGATCTGGTCGCGCTCTTCACGTGGCACCTGTATCTGCAGGAGTTTCGTCATCTTGTCGTAATAGACAATCTTGTATTTCTCAGCAGGATAATGCTGCTTAAAGGCCTTCGCCCACTGGCGGAAGGTCTCGTCGTCGGCTGTTGGCGAGTTAAGTATGACATTCAGACGGTCGCCGACTATCTGTCGTCCGTCCTCGTCGCTGACGATGTCGTCATCGCCGAAGGGCGGCAGATCGTTCTCTCCGGGACTGGGCAGGTGTGGCCCCGGGTTCTGAATGTCATGCGGAAAATTTACCGTCGTGTCGACAGGCACCCTGACAGGGTCGGGCGTATCAGGATCGACGATGCTCGAAGGGAGGTCGGCACGTGCCTCACGCTCTTCCTGGCCTCGCTGGCCGCGAAAGAGACTCAGCAGCAGCAACAGCGCGAAGAGCATCACGAGGAATGCCAGCAGTCGCAGCAGGTAGCCGCCGGCGCCCCAGGGTTTCCAGAACGGCTCGTGAGCCTGTGGGCCGTTACCGTTGACTTGTGGTTCTGTACTCATGATTGGTCGATGTTATGGATGATTTCAGTGAGCTGGCGGTTCGCCTCACGGTCGTAGTCGGGCACATCAAGGTGTGCGATGAACGACACGTACATGTACTCCAACCAGGTGTAGTAGTTATTCTCGAACGAGACGGTCATCGACTTCGGGTTGTCGGTCAGCTCGTCGAAGAGGGCCGTCAGGCTGTCTTCCTCGAAATGAGAGGTGAGTTCCTTGCCGATATAGTCGAAGACGGGGAGGTAGTTCTGCTGTGCCACCTTCCGCGCGTTCTCACGGTCGTCGGCAGGGAGCAGCGAGTAGCCCAGGTCGATGACAAAGCTGTTGATGGTGCTCGACAGGATGTCGGCCACAAGACTCTCATTGATCGTATAGACATTGATGACGTTGACATACTCGGCGATGGCATCTGCCATGATATCGTTGAGGCGGAGGTAGTTACCCGTCTGGATGATATCGTCGAGCAGGGTCGACATCACGACACTGTCGAAACGCTGGTTTGCGAGAATCTGGTTCATGAACTCCACCGATTTGATATTCCTCTGCCAAAGATCGTAGACATAGTCTGCCAGCAGACAGGAGTTGAGCTTCTTCTTGAACGTTCCTGAGAAGAGCAGGTGATGGTCGATGTCACGGCTGCCCAGGTACTTCGCAGCCTCGTCCTGATCACGCAGGCCATAGACGCTCTGCAGGCGCTGCCAGCAGTCGGCAGCGGTGCGGCAGCCCTCGAAGTTGCGGCAACGCTTGAGGATGATCTCGTAGCTCTTGAAGTTGTTGTTCTTCTCGCCAAGCTCTCCGCTCTGTATCATGTGGTGGATGACCTGCAGACAACGTGTCTCAGAGATCTGCAGCGCCTGCAGCAGATGTCCGAAGAAATAGTTGTCCTCGTTGCAGGTGAAGTCCATCTCGCGGATGATGGAGTTAGCCTTACGGATATTCTCCTGGAGAATCTCTTCGACGTCCTCCGAGACGTGGTACTCGCTAAGCACATCAAGCAGCTTCTGGCGCGACGCACTGAGTTGCTGTGCGAACTGTGCCTCGCGGGCCTTTGCCAGGCAGTCGGCGACGACGGCGAGGTTCTCAATGATATAGAGGGCTCCGTCGTTGTTGATCGTTGCAGCGACATCCCAGGCCTTTGCCGGGTCGTCGAAGAACATGCGTACCTCACTGCTCTCACAGAACGAGCGCCGCAGCATGTCGTAGAACGTGCGGGGGATGGTAAGCGTCGTCTCTCGTCCCACATCGGAGAAACCGGCATAGAGCTTGCTGGTCTTCTCTCCCGAATATTTGAAGTCGCGCAGCAGGTAGCTGTTGCGGAAGAACTCCCCTGAGCGCGTCCAGTTCTTCACCCACTCCACGCCGTCGGCATTGAAGCACTCACCGTATAACACCTTCTGGAAGCGGGCCGTCCAGCGTCCGTCGATGGCATCACGCTCGTTGGCAGCGGCATTCTGGTCTTCCTCCATGTCGACATTGAACTTCGTACCAACGTAGAACAACGGTGAGATGCCCTGGCAGAGCTGCAGCGTGCGCTGACGCTCGTCAGGGGTCTTGCCGACATAGTTGGAAACCCATTTGTTCAGCGTGCTGAAGAGGTCAGTGACATCGTTCTGGGCATAGTCCTGACAGAACAGCAGGACGTTCAGCACGCGTGCCTCACTATATTTATTAAAGAGGTAGGCCACCTTTCCACGTAGCAACACGGTTGTAAGGATCTTCCCTTCGTCGAGTGTGGCCACGCTCTCCTTCTTCCTCGAACGGGCACCTGGAAAGTCCAGCAGGTCGGTGCTTTTGAGGATGGCCTTCTTCACGGGCTCGTGGGTGATGCCATGCTGGGTCAGGGGGTCGTTGATCATCTCGAAGTCGTACGACGAGCTGCTCTCCAGGAAGTCATCGTCAATCCTAAACACCACCTCTGCACAGATGGCACTCATCTCGCTCTTGTCGAGGTTGTCGACCTTCGTGAACGAGTCGCCACTACGCAGGAAGGCATAGGTGTAGCGGGGCTGCACATCGTCGCCAGCCAGTCCGTTAAGGCACTGCACACTCATGATCGTATTCTCGTTCACTCCATGGTGAAGCACTGCCTCGACAGGCAGGTAGACATCCTGTGCGAATGACAGACGCCTCATGGTGCGCAGCAGGCGCTCATAAAGCTGGGACAGGTGATCCTCACGGCTCCAGAGAGTGGAGAAGATGTCGGCATAGTCGGTGACGGGGATGCGTCGTACGACGAGCGCCAGGCGTTCGAAGAAGTTGGAATCGCGGCTATAGAAAGCCTGTGCGTTATTGATATACTTGCGGAAGTAGTCCTTCATCTCCAGCACGTCGTCCTCAGTGACAGGTGCGTCACGCTGCTCAGGCAGGTCTTTGTAGCGGTCGTAGATGGTCTCTGCGAGCTGGTTGATCTCCGTCCCACTAGGCACGGTATAGTCGCCCAGGTCGTTGAAATAGCCGTCGCAGATGACCAGTGTGATGTCGGCCACCGACAGCGACTTCATCATCACCGGGAAGCGGGAACTGTAGCGCTGGGCGTTACGGGCGAACGACGAGAAGCGGGTGACGACACCCGTTGCCTCAGTGTTCTTCGTGATGGGGTTCATCTCGTTGATGAAGTTATACTGCTGTCCGTCGACACTGACGGTAAACGGCTTCCCGTCCTTCTGCAGGATATTACTCATGAGGTACGACTTGCCGGCCTGGCTCTTACCATAGGCAGCAATAGCTGGGTTCTCGGCCTCTGCCAGAGCCAGCTTGCGCAGCTTACGGCGCTCCTCGACGAGCTGCATAAAGCGCTGCTCGTAGTGCTCCGGCTTGTTCCTCCTGATCCAGGCCAGCGCATCATTTACCAGCCCAATCTGTGTATTGATCTTCTGTATCATAAGTAATCTTTAAAAATCAACCTGATAGGTGTTCGAGGTTCAGACTATTTCACCGCGAGCTCAAACTCTCCCTTGTCGAGCCAGTACTTGCCATCGTCGGTGATTGACTGCAGCACAAGGTCGACCGACGACTTGGGCAGCGTGTTGCCCTGCTCGTCCATAACCTCCTCTACCTGCAGGTCTTCACGGTTCTCATAGTAGTTGCGCGAGAGGGTCAGGCGCAGGGCATGATTTCCAGCACGGTTATAGACGGCATAGAGCGGACGCGCCTGGTAGAGGGGAGTGTCGAGCTGCTTGCAGCCAATGAACGACGGGAAGACGACCATCTGCACGGTCGCCGTGCTCTTCGTCGGCGTGAGGTAGCTAGTGCTGACTTGCTGGCGACGGGAGTTATAGTCGCCAAGGTAGACGGCCGTCGACTTCATCTTGGCAATCATCCTGCTGAAGTCGATACTCAGGCCATTGAAGCCCTGGCTGGAAGCGAGGTAGCCCACCATGGCTCCGACAGCCACCACCGACTTCTGGTCGTAGAAGTACCCCTGCCCGTCGGCGAAGGGATACCACGTCCCCACCCGATACTCGTTAAGGCGTATCAGGCGATCGGGCGAGATGGGGATATATTTGATGAAGAGCTCGGTGATGGCATCCAGCGACGATGGGCGTCCGGCGAGGATCAGCACGTCGCAGTGATGGGCATAGAGCACGACGGAGAGCTGGCGCATCAGTGGCTCCAGCGTGTTCTTCACGATGGCCGCTACTTCTTGGGGGTCGAAACGCCATGAAAGTTCCTTGAAGCTGAAGCCGAAATGGCGCTCGAAATAGTCCATGAGGTAGTCGGCAGGCTCCAGGCTGGCGAAGATTTCCTGATAGCTGTACACCCGTGTGGGGCGCTTCAGCCGCAGCAGTTCCAGGAAGAGCTGTGCGATGGGCTGCGACACCTGTGTGTTGAAATCCACGCGGCAGCGGCGGTCGTGATGGCCCATCATTGCACTGTCGTAGCCGAAGAAGTCGCGCAGCAGATTCTGGGCGAAGGCTCTCAGCAGGCTGGCGCGTCGTTCACTGCTAACCTCATTGACGATGTCGTAGACCTTCCCCTGATAGACGGCATTGTCCTTCAGGCAGGGCAGCTGCTGCAGCTCATCGCTGGTCATGTCGCTCAGCCGTGTGTGCAGCGCACTGAAGATATTTCCTTGATCGCGCTGATGGGTCTCGCGACCTTCGATGACAAGATTCTGGATAATGTTCCTCAGAATCTCGTCACCAGCCAGGTAGAAGCTGTCCCAGAACAGGGGGATGGGCGTCAGCATGCTGCGGCCCTGGCCCTTGCACTGGTACGAGCAGATCATCAGGTCGGTAGTGCCGGCACCGATGTCGATGCTCCCGATGGTCAGCGAGTTGCCCTCGTAGCCATCTTCCTTCTCCTCGGGCCGCACATGGCCCTTTAGCTCGAAGAACTTGTGTATCTCGCCACTATAGCGCTGGGCAATCTCGGCATAGAGGTAGACTAGCTGGCAGCACGATGCCTCGTCGAAGCTCCACATGCGCCGACGCCCTTCCTGACCGTCCTGCTCGCTGCGCCGCAGCGACTCCGAGGTGGGGATCACCATCGGACGTCCGAAGGCGGGCGTCGAGTGTCCGAGGGCGAGGATTGCCTCTTCGGCACACTGCCGCAGTCGCACTTGCTCCTTGACAGGCATGGCCGTCGGACAGGTCAGGATGACGTTGCGCAGCTGGCGCCGGCAGTCCATGTTCCCGTGCTTCGTACGGAACTTGATGGAGTTGATCTGCATCTGCGCCTGCTGCAGGATCTCAATCAGCACGAAGGTCATCAGCGAGGCCCTCGAGTAGCTGGTGCCGTCGCGGTTATCGTCATGGCCTCCCAGGCCGATATAATTGCCATTATGGTCGAAGAGGTCGCTGAGCCCTTCAATATAGATATTGTCCGACAGCCGCACGTTATAGGGGTCGTCGACGGTGTTGAGGAATTCCCAATGACCATCGAACGGTCGGGTGTCCCAGAGGTAGCGCTTCGGGCTACTGTAGTTGGTGGTACGCTCGCTCAATCCCTCCTCCTCCATCGAGCGGTAGACGAGGCGGCGGGCCTCGTCGCCGATCCTCACCAGCGAGCGCCACTCGAACAAGTCGTCGTCGAGCACGATGTCATTGCCGAAGTCTGCCTTGCGGAATGCCAGGCGCATATCGAACGACTTCTCATAGGTGCGCGACGGATCGCTCATGTCGCGTATCTCGAGCATCATCGCCTTCGTGAAGTCGCCCTCCTCGAAAAGCACGCCGCAGGTGCGGGAGTTGCCGATATCCAGCACGAGGTCTACGTCGACCGTCTTTCGCAGGTTGTGGTGGAGGGTGATTTCGGGCGCAACGCCTTCCAGGCGAATGAAATTCACCAGGTAGACGTAGTAGGCGACATAGCGCATTGACTCCGTGCGGTCCATCTGTCCGAGCAACGAGGCAACATAGTCGGCGAAGGCTGGGAAATAGGGACTCGTCGACATGAAGTCGATGAGCTGGTCGGCGCGGTTGCAGAGGCAGAACGTCTTTTCCTCGCCCTCATCCTCGTAGAAGTAGGGGCGTTTGTAGTGGCTGACGGCATCCTGGTCCGTGCCGAAGTTGATCATATTGCTCTTACCAGCCAGCGGGTCGTTATCGCCGAGCGTGGTGTCCAAGGCCCAAAGGAAGCGGTAGCGCTGGGTGCCCTTCCTGCTGCCCTCGCCGACGCGCTCGATCTTCACCCTGCACCAGGCGAAGGGGTCGCCCGTGGTGGTGCCGTCGATGCCGCACTCGAACATCGGCATCGGCAGCCATTTGCCCAGTAGCAATTCAAAGGCGGCACTTACCGTACCATCCTGGCGTGACCTCACACGGAAGCTCTGCAGCGAGCTCATCGTCAGCAGCTCCTCGTCGCCGTCGCGGAAATTAGTAAAGCTGCCGCTTCCCGCATCCTGAGCAATGCGCTGCAGGCCTGCCTCGTCGAGCTCCTCACGCCCGTCGGGCAGCAACGCCGTCTGACCTGCCCGGCGCAGCTCGCTGAGGGGGATATAGACGGCGTCGTCCTGATGATAGCACAACAGGTCGAAGAGCCGACGGCCACTGAGGAAGTCGGTGCTCTCGCAGAAGGCGTATTTCAGCGTCCGTCCGTTGGGGAAGACGAGCTGCTCCGACGGGTTGAACTCTTTCTCCGTCACTATGAACTGTATGCCGCTATTCGCTATTAGGTGTTCCATCGGTTGTTTAGGGTATATGGGGGTTATTTGTATCTATACACTTTCAACCTGCAAATATACGAGATTTCCACGAAACAAACAAATTTTTCTGCATAAAACGAACGGCATATCAGTTTTTTTTCATAAATTTGCAGACAGAAACGACAGACGATATGAAGAGGCACATCACAACACTGCTGTCAGCGACCCTCCTGACGGTCGGACTGACGGCCACTGCCCAGCAGAAGCTGGACTGGGGCGACCAGCACAACGCGACATACAAGAACCCGGTGCTCAACGCCGACTACAGCGACCCCGACGTTATACGCGTCGGTAACAGGTATTACATGGTGGCCAGCGACTTCCACTACCTAGGCATGCAGGTGCTGGAGTCGGCCGACCTGATGAACTGGCAGATCGTGAGCCAGATTTACGACCGCTTCGACCTGCCTGGATGGGACGCCAACCTGCACTATGCAGGAGGCTCATGGGCACCGGCCATCCGCTACCACGACGGTCTGTTCTACGTCTTCTTCTGCACGCCCGACGAAGGTCTGTTCCTCTCCACCGCCACCGACCCGCACGGGCCATGGAGCCCCCTGCACTACGTGAAGAGCGTGGCGAAATGGGAGGATCCCTGCCCGCTGTGGGACGACGACGGCAAGGCATACCTCGGACGAAGCCAACACGGCGCAGGCCCGATCATCATCCATCGCATGTCGCCCGACGGACGCCAGCTGCTCGACGACGGCGTGACAGTATATACCGGCCCCGTGGCAGAAGGCACGAAATTCCTCAAGCGCGACGGCTATTATTACATCATCATCCCCGAAGGAGGCGTGGGACAAGGATGGCAGACGGTGCTGCGCGCACGCTCCATCTACGGTCCCTACGAGAAGCGCGTCGTGCTGGAACAGGGATCCACAGCCGTCAACGGCCCCCATCAAGGGGCACTCGTCGACACGGAGGAAGGCACCTGGTGGTTCCTCCACTTCCAAGAGACGCATCCCCGCGGCCGAGTCGTCCACCTTCAGCCGGCGCGGTGGAAGGACGGATGGCCGCTCATGGGTGTCGACATCGACGGCAACGGCATCGGTGAGCCCGTCGACGTATGGACAGCACCGCTAGCCGCCGTTCCCACGCCACTGCCCACGTCCGACGAGTTTACAGCCGACAAGCACTACTGGGCCGGACAGCAGCAACGCGCTCTGCCGTTGCAGTGGCAGTGGAACCACAATCCCGTCGACGATGCATGGAGCCTCACCGAACGACCAGGGTGGCTCTCGTTGCACGCAATGATGGGTCACAGCCTGCCCGCCGCCCGCAACACACTGACGCAGAAGACGATGGGATACGAGAGCGTGGCAACGACGAAGGTCGACTGCACGAAGATGCGCGACGACGACCATGCCGGACTGCTCTGCATGGCAAACCACTTCATGGGGGTTGGCATCTGCCGGCAACAGGGGCGTCTGGCGCTATTCATAGAGCGCGACGGGCAGCGCACCGTCGTACGCAACCTGCGAGCCACCACAGCCCAGCTGCGCGTCACCATCGACAGTCGTGCGAACACCCATCAGTTTGCCGTCAGCACCGACGGCCGCACTTTCCAGCCCGTAGGCGACCCCTTCGCCCTGCGTATGGGCAGTTGGAAGGGCTCTCGCGTGGGCCTCTTCTGCTACAACACAAAGGGAAACGGAGGAACAGCGCAATTCGACTATTTCCACTACGACATCACACGCTGATAATGTGCTCAACTATCGCAAGTCGGGGAGGTAAGGGAGTCATCCCTTGTGTCCTTGGCCTGCATAGAAGGCTACCTGCGACACCAAAACAACTTGTTTTGGTAAGCAAAGTATGCCACTTTGATGATCAAAGTATGCTTCTTTGAAGACCAAAACAACTTGTTTTGGTAGCGCGAGAAGCTTCTTCGCATCTCAAAGTCTCGCAGTGTGAAATGGAAAGTAGCAGAAGAATGATGCGAAAAAGCACACTCTTCTGCTACTTACTGTCATCCAAATGCAGTCTGACGACCGGTTTTGATTTATCTTAATTAGTGCCAATTTGTTTCTTAAAAAACATCGAGAATCAGTTTCCTCACGACAAGCGCAACGCTCTGCGGCCACTTTCGTTCGGCTCGTTTCGCATCTCGACACCGCTAGTGCCGAAAGTCGAGGCCGCTAGTGCCGACGATACGCAGGGAAGTAGCGAATGTAAGCAGCCGGAGTTCCGATACTAGCAACCTCGAGATACGGAACGAGCCGGAGAAAACGCCGCGGGGAGCCCCACCAAAGAGCCCTGGGAGCGAAGCAAATCACTTTATGAGCTTGACGCTACGCTGCTGACGACCCTCACGCCACGTAATGAGGTAGAGGCCGGAGGGAAGTGACGACATGATGTAGTCGGTGGAGGCAGGGAAGGTGTCGATAAGGCGTCCGGAACGGTCGTAGATGGCAACGCGGAAGGTGAGCGCCTCTCGTTCGTCGGCACCGAAATGCAGACGCTGGCCAATGCGGTCGTAAGCCAGGGCGTACTCCTGCCGCACATCGTTGATACCGTCGGGAACGACAGTCCCTGCCTTCTCTATACGCCACAGGCGGTTGGACGACGAGCTGTTTCGCCCATCGCTGGTGTAGCTGACGATGCGCGTGCCGTCGGCACTGCCTCCGCCGCTAAGGTTGGCAGCATGCTGGCTCCAGCGACTGATGATGTTATAGGTCTGGCCGTCCTGTGCCACAAAGTCCCACAACTGCCTTGTGTCGGTGGAGTCGGCATCAGCGAGCCGGATGCTACCGCCCACCTCGGTGGTGGCTGTGGCTCCTATTGGTGCAGGGTCGCTGAGCGCCTGCCCTGTGGCACGGTTGACGATAAAGAGGTAGCCATTCGAGAGGTTCGTCACGCTCCACTGCTGGCTCTCGCTGCTCTCATCACGCCGTCGGGCACATAGCTCGTCGACCGTGGGGTCGATGTCGAAGGCGGTGCCCGTTGCGATATTGGTGATGGCGTAGTAGGCATTGCTGTCGGCCACAAAGTCGGGCTTCTTATCCTCTGGCTGCGGCTCAGGCGTGTCGGGCATCAGGCGTGCAAAGGCTTCAGTGAGGTAGGCCATGTGGCGGGCGATGAAGGTACGCAGGTCGGCGATGTAACGGCTATAGCTGGTGTAGAGGACGCGCTCGCGCAACGCCCTCGTGTTGATGCCCCACCGCTGGTAGTTCAGTTCCTGCGAGGCACTGATGAGCAGCGTCAGGCTGTCGATCTTCTGGTTGAGGTAGTCCTCAAGTCCACCGTCGACGAGTTCCTGGTAGCGGCGGTTGACGAGTCGTGCAAACCAGGGGTCCTTCCACATCCGCTGCACCCATCGGCGGCAACCGTTGCTGCCGTCGCCATAGCCATAGTCCTTCATCAGCTGCCGCTCGGTGTTGTTCGTGCCGCCACGGTCAGAGCGGTTATCGTTGTTGTAGGCGATGTCGTAGTCCCACAGCGGTCCCCAGTAGAAGCGGTTGTCGCCCCGATGCTTGTAGAAATAGGCACTGAAGAATCCGTCGACATTGGCGCTGATCTCCGTACAGAGGTACCAGTTGACGAGCGTAGTCGAGTCGACCAGCGAACGATAGCCTGTCAGAGGGTCGGTGAAGGACTGGGCGAAGAGCCGCTGCTCGAAGTCGTTGACGGCCTGTCGGATATAGTCATACTGGCTGACGCTGATCTCGTCCTCGTCGGGATAGTGGATGCGCACGGGGACTCCCGAATGAGCGGAGTAGAAGCCCGTCGGCGACTGCTGCAGCCCCTGTGGGTAGGTGGTGAAATCCTTGAAGCCGTCGGCCTCCAGGAGATAGCCGCCGGTGATATCGCTGTCGTCGGCCAGGGGATAGTCCTGCTCGGCCACGTCGACGCGGTGCGGACGCACGTCGACCTGGTCCGACAGCTGGTAGTTGCCGACATACTGCCCGTTCAGCGTGAGGTCGACGAACTTTGCGGCAGGGTTGAAGGGCAGCCCTGCCCATTCGCCCATAAGGCTCGTCACGGCATTGCGCAGCAACGTCTTGTCGGCATGGTTGGCAAGGAGCGTCCATTTCTTCGTGTTCGCATGTCCCTTGCCCAGCAGCTTCACCTTCGAGTGGAACTTCAGCTTGTAGGGTTTCTTCGCCAGGCTGGCGGTGGAGTTACCGCGCACTCGTATCTCCAACGAGTCGTAAAAGGCCACGGCATCCTGCTCGTCAACATACCACATCCTGGCCAGCACCATTGTAGTCTTGCTGGTGACAGGACGCCCCGTGAAGGTGTTGATATAGACGTGTGGCAGGTTCGTCAGGCGAGTGTGCGTACCGTCACCCTGCGCCCTGCCAGTGGTGGCAAAGATCGTACAGAAGGCTAGAGCCGTCAGCAGTCGGAGGAATTTCATCGGTTTCATTCTGTGTCAATTTGTAGGAAGTCAGGACGTGCGTCGGGCTCGTCGGTGGTAATCGTCACGTCACGGAAGACGACGCCACGGGCATGGCGTACGAAGAAGCCCTTGGCTGGCAGCACGCCCCACATGGTGGCCTCGGGGTACTCTCGCTCTTTCTCGTCGGCAGGCACACCGACGGTCTTGCATCCTCCTCGATGGCGGATGGTGACGTCGGCAATGAGGATGTCCTCTACCGGATGACCTGGCAGACCGGTAATCGAGCAGCCCGTCGGCCCGGCATCGCGCACCATGATGTCGTGGATGCGCACGCCACGCAGCTGCCCGACGCGCTCCACAGGCACCCCTTCGGCATAGCCCCTGGCACGATTGCCCAGACGGATGAAAATAGGCGATTCCGTACCCTCTACGACGATATCAGAGACACTGACATTCTCCATGATGCCGCCGTCGACGATCTCCAACGAGAGGGCCGACGTGCCCCGCTTCGAGGGGTCGCCGAAGAACTGTGTCGACTGGTCATCGGAGGGCTTCACCACGCAGTGTGAGATACTGATATTACGGAAGCCGCCGTTGGTCTCCGTCCCTAGCTTAATGGCGTTACAGTGACTGCTGACGACACACCCGCTGACTACGACATTCTCACACAGCCGGGGCGAAGTGCTCTTCAGCGTGATGGCATCGTCGTCACTGTCGGCGATCATTCCACTCACTACCACATCGTGGCAGCCGTCGATGTCGAGGGCGTCGTTGTTGTAGTTGTTACGGTTGAAGACCTTGATGTCGAGGATCTGTAAGCGGTCGCATGCAAGGTAGTGTTGCATCCAGCAGCCTGAGTTTCTGAGTGTCACGTCGCGAACAGTGATGTCCTGGCTCTGGATGAAGCGTATGAGGTGCGGACGAGTGATGCCCTCATCGTTCCAGGAGAGCTTTTCAAAGGACGCCCCACGGCCGTCGATGGTGCCCTCGCCACTGATCGTCACGTTCCTCACGCCATCGGCGTAGATCAGTTGGATGGTGCTCGTCTGGGTGCGCAGCGAGAGGTAGTCTGACTTCATCGGACGGTAGTCCTGCAGCGACGTGCTGCCATAGAGTGTGGCACCGGCCTCGAGATAAAGATGTACGTCGCTACGCAGCTGGATGGTGCCCATCTTATACATCCCAGCCGGCACGACGACCCTTCCCCCACCCTCTTCACTACAACGGTCGATGGCGCGCTGTATGGCAGTGGTGCTCAGACGTGTGGTGTCGCTCTGGGCACCATATTCGGTGATGGTATAGTCCTTGCCCTCTGCGGCAAGGCTGCCGACGGTCAGCAGTAGTGCGATGGCAGTTCTCTTCATAAGGCAGTGTCGTTTAGCGAAGCCTCAGCCGGTCGCCGACCTGTATAGCATAGTCGGGCGTGAGGCGGTTTAACTTGTATAGTGACTTCAGGCGGATGCCATACTTCTGGGCGATGGTATACATCGACTCGCCAGGGGCGATCACGTGCACTTGGTGCTTGTATTCCTTCGGAGCCTTCGTGCGTTTCTTCTTCAACCATACCACCTCGCCCTGCTCCAGTCGGTCGCGTTTGTCACGCTCATTATAGCGGGCCAGCTTACGGTAGGAGATATCAACCTCTTCGGCTATTGACTTAAACGTATCTCCCTGACGAGCATAGAGATAGTAGTTCTTGTTAAAGATATAGATTGGGTGCAGCGGCTGTCCGCCCACGCTATTGTCGTGGGCATGCCCAACGATGAATCTGTCGTAGGAGCGAGCCTTGTCGTACTGGCTGAGGTTATAGTTCTTGATAATGTCAATCAAGCTCTGGGCATAGCGGGGATTGGTGGCATAGCCGGCAGCCTTCAGCCCTCGTGCCCACCCTTCGTAGTCGGTGATCTTCAGTGCGAAAAGGCTGCGGTAGCGCTGTCCTGTGGCGAGGAATCGGGAGTGATCCTCATACGACTCATAGGCTGATCCATAAGCACGGAAACACTCGTTCTGCCGGTCGTCGTCGCGGTAGACGGTACGTCCCGTCCATCCATGACACTTGATGCCGAAATGGTTGTTCCCCTTCACGGCCAGCGAGCTCTGTCCTGCCGCCGACTCCAGAAGTCCCTGTGCAAGGGTGATAGAGGCGGGAATCTTCCATTTGAGCATCTGCTCAATGGCAATATCGCGGTACTGCTCGATATACTGCTGATACCGCGCATTCTGTCCCCAGCCTACTATCAAGCAGGCCTGGAGCGCCAAAACTGTTATCCACCGTCTCATCTCACGACAAAAAAATCTGAACTCTTAACTCTCCCCCTCCGCGAGCCACAGCGTGCTGGAGGCATCGCTAGGCATGCGCCAGTCACCGCGTGGCGAAAGGCTCACGCTGCCTACCTTTGGTCCGTCGGGCAGGCAGGAGCGTTTGAACTGCTGGTTGAAGAACCGTCGCGAGAACGTCTGCAGCCATTTCCTGATGACGCTGTCCTCATAGCGGTCGCGGAAGGCATGCTGCGCAAGCATGAGGATCTTCTTCGGACTGAAGCCGTAGCGCACCATATAGTAGAGGAAGAAATCGTGCAACTCATAGGGTCCCACGAGGTCCTCGGTCTTCTGCTGGATGTTCCCCTCACTGTCGGCAGGCATGAGCTCCGGCGAGATAGGGGTGTCGACGACGTCGAGGAGTGTCGCCCGCTGTTCGGCGAAGGTGGGCAACTGTGCGAGGTAACGTATGAGGTATTGCACGAGCGTTTTCGGCACACCGCCGTTGACGCCATACATCGACATATGGTCGCCGTTATATGTACACCATCCCAACGCCAGTTCCGACAAGTCGCCGGTGCCGATGACCATCGCTCCCACCTGGTTGGCGACATCCATCAATATCTGCGTGCGCTCGCGTGCCTGTGCATTTTCATACGTCACGTCATGCTGTGTCATCGGGTGCCCTATGTCCTCGAAATGCTGGGTGACGGCCTTTGCGATGCTAATCTCCCGTTGGGTGATGCCTAGCGATGCCATCAGCGCGACAGCATTCTGGTGCGTGCGGTCGGTAGTTCCGAAGCCTGGCATGGTGATGCCGATGATGCCCTTGCGCGACAGCCCCAGGCAGTCGAAAGCCCTGACGACGATCATCAGTGCCAGCGTAGAGTCCAGCCCTCCGCTGATGCCGATGACAGCCTTGTCGCTGTGGGTATGCTGCAGACGCTTGACAAGTCCCATCGTCTGGATATTCAGAATCTCTTCACAGCTTTCTGCCATCTTCTCGTCATTTGGGATGAAGGGATGCGGATCGACATCCCTGATGAGCTCGAAGTCGCGCGGGGTAATAGCCTTACAGTCGACGACCACCGCCCGTGCCCCAACCTGTGCGGTGCGGAATGTGGTGTTATTCTGGCGTTCGGCCCGCAAGCGGTCGACATCTATCTGCTGAATGCGCAACTGGGCGGCGAGCGAGAACCGTGGTGCCTGTGCCAGTAACTTGCCATTCTCGAATATCAGGGCGTTGCCGCCATAGACGACGTCCTGCGTCGACTCCCCGAAGCCACAGCTGGAGTAGACATACCCACAGATCATCCTTGCACTCTGCTGACTGACAAGCGACATCAGGTAGTCGTGCTTCCCGATGAGCTCATCGGTGGCTGAGAGGTTCAGGATAATATCGGCACCAGCCAAGGCGAGATTGTTACTCGGCGGCAGCGGAGCCCACACGTCCTCGCAGATTTCGATGCCGAAGCCGACGCCGTCGCAAGTGCGGAACACTTGTGGCTCGTTCGACACGCTGACTGGACTGCCGGCGAGGTAGATCTCCTGAGGCTGCAGGTCGGCGGAGGAGGCAAACCAGCGCTTCTCATAGAACTCGCTGTAGTTTGGCAGGTAGGTCTTCGCCACGAGTCCCAGCAGCGTACCGTGCTGCACAACGGCTGCACAGTTGTAAAGCAGCGCCCCGATGCGAACGGGCAGTCCGACGACGGCGATGATGTCTAGCTTCCTGGTGAAGTCGAGCAGTACGAGCAGGCCCTCCTCGGCCTTGTCGAGCAACAGCTGTTGCCGGAACAGGTCCTGACAGCTATAGCCAGTCAGCGACAGCTCTGGGAAGACGATCATCTCGGCTCCCCTACCTTCTGCCTGTACAATCAGATTCTCTATCTGCTGCACATTGTATTCCACGTCGGCCACCCTCACACCAGGTATCGCGGCGGCCACATTAATCATTCCGTATCTCATATCTATCACCTATAAACTATCTACTACCTTATCGTCACCTTCGTTGCACCATAGCCATACTCCTGGAACGAAGCGTCCTGGTAACTGTACGACTTATAGCGGTATTGCAACTCGTTGACTAAAGCTTTCCTAAGCACCCCCTCACCCTTGCCGTGGATGAAGATGATTTTCATGCCACGCTCCTTGGCATGCTCCTTCAGCGTCTTCCGGAACACGTCGAGCTGATGGTTCAGAATGTCGGTGGGCGACAGGCCTGCCGTCGACTCAAGGAGTGCCTCGGCATGCAGGTCGACCACGAGTTCCCCGTCGAGGCCGACGCGCTTTGGAACAGCCTTCGCCGACGTCTCGCCCTGCGTCTTGTACATACTGTCCTTCAGCTGCTGGACGTCGACGACGAGCGGACGTGTCACCTTGTCGCGCTCCACGAGGGTGTAGACCAGGGCGGGCTGCTCGAAGAAGGCACTCTCCTGGAAGGTGTGCAACTTGAAGAATTTCACACCGTCAACACGCAGCTGCACGTCGATGGCTGGCTTCAGCAGGAACGGCTTCTCCCGCTTGTAGGCAATCATTTGTAGGCAGACGCGCTCCATGCCTCCGAGATCCTCACGACCGAACTCCTCGACGAAGAGCTTGGTGTTCGGTTCCACCTCGTCGCTGAAGCGCAGGCGCCATGCGCTACCCTCAGCCGACAGGTATGCAAAACGTATGTAGTAGTTGGAGTCGTTCACGAAATAGGCCTCGAAACGGGTGTTCGACAGCTCCTTCACCTCCATCGGCACAAAGGCGAGGTAGGCCGACAGCTGATCGCCGCCACGCCGCTCCTCGGGCTTGGCCTTGAACGTCACAGGCTTGTCGGCGGGCTCCAGCTCCTTCTGCTCAAGCTCACGACGCTGCTGCTGTCTGCCCTGTACGATGCGACTGGTGTCGTAGCTCTCGTCACCGACGACAACCACCTCGTTCGTCGGCATCGGCACCTGAAAGCCGTCCTCGTCCTCCACCAGCACAATATTCTTCCCTTGGAAGCCGGCGACAATGCCGCCTCCCGTCTCACTGAGAAATCTTACCTTGTCTCCTATCTTCATATTTCATTCTTCTTTTCGTGCTGCAAAATTACGAATAAGTGAGCGAAAAACCAAATTTATTTGGATTTTTTCCTCCCCCTTATTAAACCTTCTCCACTTTCTTCCGTCAAAAGCTTAAATAAAATCACAACAAACCTTTTAATACAAACAAACAAAATGAAAAGATCTATGAAAAAAGCACTGATGATGCTTGTCCTGCTCGCAGCTCCTTTCGCCATGCAGGCACAGACGAAGTTCCACGATGTAGAACTCAACGAGGCCACCGGTCCGGTGAAGTCCATCAGCCAGTCGTTAATGGGTCGCGACCAGGTCACCAATTTCACGCCCGAGGGAAAGATGCAGCGCGAGGGTATGACAGTCACCTACGATGAGAACGGCTATGCTAAGTCGACGAAGATCTCCTTCCAGGGCAACGAGATGGAAACGACCTACACATGGGAGAACGGTAAGGTGAAGACGCAGACGATGAACGTCATGGGCCAGGGGATGACAATCACCTACACCTATAACGAGAAGGGCGCTCCCGCCAGCCAGTCGATGAACATCCAGGGTCAGGACATGACAAGTCCCTACACCGA
>CAMNHM010000004.1 GCA_946539475.1 uncultured Prevotellaceae bacterium
TGTCGTGGCTGTTGTGGTTTTAGCGAACCTGTGCTTTTGCCGCCCTGCCAGCGGGGCGGCGGTAGCGGTGTGTTGCACTTCGCTGTTGTTTATCTTAAAAATCTGTTTCATGCCTTAAGATTTATCATTCGTAATCTATCGTTATTCTTCTATTTCACCGTGTACAACACAAAAAGCCCGGCAGGTTGAGCCTGTCGGGCGATGGGGGTTGTTAATATGTCTTTGTCCAGTTACCGCTGAACTGGGCATTGTTGACATTGTTTTCATATCAATTCTTCATTTCGATTTCCTTTGTGTGTATATATGATTCTCCCCCCCCCTGGCCGGTGCCGAGGGAAGATGAGTTGTCGTGAGTAAAAAAGACATCATAATAATCAGAAAGAACAAAGCTGTACCACCAAATTTAGTGGCCTTGTACAACATTTGTCTTATTGTTGTTGCATAGTGTCAAAGATCGAGGAGGGCTGAAGCCCTTTTTTAGTATTCCTAGTGATGGACGCTGCACGAAAGTCGTGGGGTGCGCATACGTGAGAGTCCGTAGTCCTGCTTGATGTGCATGTAGAAGCGGTAGTAGAGCTGTCGTGCGACGCTCTCGCCCTGGACATAGAGGTTGACGCGGAACTCGTGGTAGACGGTCTTGTCTGCGCGATCGTCCTGGGGAGCTATCTGTCCGAAGATGAAGGGGCGGTAGCTGTCCGTCGACTTAGGCTTCCACTTCGTCTCGGTGTCGAGCATGGGGAAGTCGCCCTGAGAGTAGGTCTTACTGTCCTTGGTATGAGAGACCTCGGCGTCGAAGTTGGTCATGTAGACGGGCAGCACAGTGGGCCAGACATTGTCGGCGGGGAGACCTGTTAGGCCGGGTGCTCCGTAGAACTTGACGGTGCCTCTGTTGAGGGCTATCGTCAGCTCATCGCCTTTGGCCAGGTTGGGATAGGTGCCTGTAGTGGCAAAGGAAGTGAAGGCCTGCGTCCAGTCGGTGGCAGCGGCAGCGGCTCCGGCCTTGTCGAGCGTCCAGACAGTGCTGGTGAAGTCGCCCTGGGTGGCAGAGAAGTTGATGTCCTTACCCTCCCAAGGGAAGGGGTCGGTGCCCTCGGTCCCTATCCATGCTTTGCCACGGTAGACGTGGGGCACAAGATGGAAGTGTCCGTAGTCGTGGAAGAGGATCTCGTGGAGGTTGGTGTTCGCGTCGATAGTCTTCACGCTGGCGGGATAGACGCCGATGGCGGGGAAGTCGTAGGGCACCAGCTCCAGACGATAGTTGTCGAGCACGATGGGGATGACGCGGTAGTCGTTGCGGGCGATGTAGGTCCAATCGTCCGAACGCTCGGTGGCGGTGACGGGCGTGGTCGTCGCATTCTCGTTGCCGCCGGGGTTGGCAGGGTCTTTGGTGACGGTGAGACCTGCATCGGTGCCTGTGCTGACGAGGGCGTAGCGGTAGTCGCCATTATTCAGCTCCACATTCAGCTCAAACTGCTTGCCAGTGGCCAGCTGGGTCTCGTTGACGTAGAACACGAGTTTCTTGGCATAGGCTGAGTGGCCACTGTTGCCCGGCAGCTTGCTGATGTCATACACATCGGTGGAGGCCACGGCGAGAGGTGTAGCGGCCGGATAGGTGTACTTCACCTCGGCGGCGGTGACACTCGTGCTGAGGTTGGGCTTGATGTCGCCGTGATGGAACGTCATAGAGTCGGCGTATGCCGCCGTGGTATGGTTGGGCAGGAGTTTCAGGTTGTCGGCCGTTCCCTGCGTGATGTCACTGATGCTGACGGACTTCACGGTGAGGTCCTCGCCCTCACCACCTCCATTGCTCTTGGTCGCATTGAAGAAGACGAACTCCAGCTTGGCCACCATACGGACGACGATGAGGTCGATGATCTGCGGGTTGGCCTCGTCGGCAGTTCCCTCAACGGTGATGGTCTGCCTGTTGCTCATGGGTATGCCCTTCGAGCCGAGGCCGAAGGCATTGTCGGCAGTGATATCGGTAGTAGTCTTTAGGTTGGCATCGATGCTGACGGTCTTCTGCTCCACATTGCTGAGCGTAGCGCCCTCGAGGGTTTCTACGCCGAGGATGGTCTTCAGGCTTGCCTCACTGATATTGGCAAATGAATAGGCGGTATAGGTGCCGGCAGCGAGCGGGCCCTGATAGACATCGTCGATCTCAGCCTTTGCCTCGTCGACGGCATCTTTGTGGAAGACGTTGGTCACCTGACCGTCTTTCACCAGCAGCACCGTCCAGTTGTACATCATCTCAGAGCGGTCGGCGAGCGCATTATCGTCGTTCCAGGCACGCGTGGCTGGAGCCGCATCGGCAGTACTGATGCGGAGGGTGACAGTGGCAAAACCGCTGCCGTCCTTTATACCGCTCACCTCATCGTCCTGCTGGCAGGCGACGAGGCAAAGCAAAGCCATTATGGCAGATATATATACGTAGTGAAACCGTTTCATCTGATTCATCCTATATCACATATAAATTGGTATATGTACAAACTTGTCCCATTTCTTCACCTTGATGTGCAGGGTGACCTTGGGTGCGTCGTCGGCCTTGATGATACGGTTGATCGATACCCGATAGATGTTGTTGCGCACGACGCCGAAGTTCATCGCCACATTCTCCTTGCACTTCATCGCCTTGACCTCGTCGAGCGTCTTCTGTCGCATCTGGTCGGCCTTGAAGGAGAAGGTGAAGGCATCGTAAGGCTCGTTGACAGTTGCCTCGCCCTGATGGCGAAGGAAGGTATAGAGCACCATGTGCTCGCCGCCCGTCGTAGTGCCATTCCTGAAGTAGTAGCCCTCGATGGCAAGGCCCGTGGCGTAGTAGAAGAGGGGTGTGGCGGCGGTGATGGTGTTCTCCTTCACATAGCCGACGATCACATTGTCGACGCCGCCGATCGTGATGTCCGACTTCGCCGTCAGCGGCAGGTGTCGAGTGCTGGCTGTGACGCCCTCGACGGTCGTCAGGTTCTCCAGTCGCTGGGTGATATGGTCGGGATAGGCAGCAGTTGTCTTGTCGGCATTGGCGTCGGCATAGGAATAAGGGTCGAGCACCCAGCTGGTGGTCGTTTCTTCCTGCCGGAGATAAGGCTTTTGCGCATCGTTGGTACGCTTGATGAAGAACTCCTGCCCGTCGGAGACATTGAAGGGGGTGAAGCCGACGACGAGGAAATGGTCGTTGCTCGTGGGGTCGGCCTCCGTAGCATTGCTGAACAGCGTGTACTCATACCCGCTGAGGCTTGTCGTTCCGTCGGAGTATTTGCCACTGGTCCATGTGGCCTGGGTATTATCGGTAGCCGGAGTATCGTCGGTGGCAGCTTTCTTCTGTCCGCCGTAGGTGGTCAGGAAGTCGATGCGTGCAGCGAGACGCTCCATGTGGATACAGTCGAAGTAATAGGTATAGCGGTTCTCCGTAGTATTGACGACGGGATTGGCCAGGCGTATGGTGGCGTCGCGCTCGGAAGCCATCACGAAATCGGCGGCGTTCGTTCCTACGCCCGACTTCGTATAGACGACATTGCGCACCTTTTCGCGCACATCCTTGATCTTGTCACCTTTCACCACCAGCGGGTCGGCATTGGCCACGACGATGACCTGATACGACTGTCCCACCTCGAGGTCGGTCTCGTCCAGGCGCTGGTCGCCGGTGCTGTAGATCACCTCCAGTTCGTCGTTCTCACCCGTCCATCCGTTCGTCGTGTGATTGTGATCGTACTCATTGGGCAGGTCACTCGGATTGATGCGATGGACAGCATACTTCTTCACGAAGAGCGCCTTCGCATCGTCGCTCTGGGTATTGATGCCATCAATAGCATCCTGGAAGAAGATGAGCGTGATATTGTCGACTACATTCTCCCACTCCTGTCCTTTCTCCAGTCCGTCGCCAATCTCTCCCCCATTGGGATAGGCACGTGTCAGCGCATTGGCACTGGCACTGACGGAGACTGAGATGTTGATGTATCGTGGGGCGTCAGCAACAGGTATCTCGTCAGCGAAGTCCTCCTTCATCATCTGGCACGATACAGCCTGCACCGACAGGAGCAAGAGAGCAGCTGCCAGCCGGAGGATGCGGATTGACTTTGATTGTAGAGACGTCATGAATTATAATGATGTTATAGGATATTCTTATTCAATTACTTCGCTCTGATGGCGAATAGCCCACGGAATGATGTGAACATCCATTCCGATGAAGAGCTCGATCTCCTCGATGCGTCCGCCGCGCAGGATGAACTGCAGACGGTAGTCGTACTCACGGTCCAGGTACTCCTGGTAGTGGTAGTAGCGCTCCTGATAGGTGCGACCACTGGCGAGGATATACGGCAGGTTGATGCCGAAGATGATTTCGCCGCTGTCAGCCTTGCGGATGAGCAGCACGGCATTCTGCGCCTTGGCGATGTCCTCCTCCTTGAGGATGGCATAGCGGTCGTCCTGCACGGAGGCGTTCTTATAGAGAAGACGGTTGAACATCAGGTCGTAGTGGGCAGCCTGCTCACTAGCTATCTGGTCGGTGCCTACGAAGGTGGTCGTCCACTGGTGGTAGGGGCTGTAGACGAGGGTGTCGGCAGCGTTCGTGAGGTTGTTCTGGCAGTCGAGCTGTGCGTTGTTGTCGATAATCTCGACGGTGTAGTCGGTGTCGACGACCTGGTTGTCGGCAGGGTCGTCGTTGAGTGCACGCAGGGTGACGTTGAGGTGCTTCGTGTCGCGGATGAGGCTCATCGTGGCATAGGTGGGCACGCCGCGCTCCAAGGTGACGGTCTCCTGACCGTTGGTGTTGATAGAGCCGTCGCGCTGCCAGCTGTACTCTACGCGAGCGGGGGTAATGGCTGCGGGGTGCAGCTCAAGCGGGTGGGCGCTGGCCGGCGTGGTGACCGTGGTCAGCGTGTGCCATAGTGTATCGAGTGGAGCGGCATTGCTGACGGTGTAGTAGTCGGAGGCGGCGCGAGTGGCGGTGTGGTCGAGATTGATGAAGAACTGCGGACGCTGGTCGCCAATGGCGTTGCCCGAGATGCGATACTTGGCTCCCGGGGTGGCAAGGGCCTGCTGGTAGTCCTTCTGCATGGCCACGGCGAGCAACCTGTAGACATGGTCGGGTGCCAGCTCCTCCTCGGAGAAGTGGATATAGCTGCCGTAGCCGGAGAGCTGGCCGTCGCCCATCGTCTTGGTGGCGACGAGGCGGTCGGACTCATCGTAGACATAGAGTGCTACCGAGCCTACGTGGTCTTTGAACATGTCAGCCTGCTGAATGTTGTAGTCGTAGACGAAGTTCACATACAGGCCCGTGGGGCAGTCGTCGAGATCCTCGCTCATCCAGCCGCAGCTGGTGAGGCTTCCGACGATGGCCAGGGCGGTGAGCCATGATTTCAGTATCGTTCTTTTCATATCTTGAACACGCTTTTTCGCTGATGCTATCTGTATATTTGTCGTGCCGATTGCTCCGCACGGTAATTGTTTCGATGTAAGAGGATGCGCCGTCGCATCGTGGTGCGGGCTGTCTGTCGCAAGCCGGTGCCCGTCTTTATTCCCGGCATGAGGATAGTCGTTTTAGAAGAGGTGACCGCCCCGCCCCATCAGGAAGGGACGGTCACCGGTTAATTCGATGTCGATTCAAGCCATCGGCCTGAGGAATAGTCGTTGATTAGAACTGAACGCTCTGCTGACGGAGCACCCAAGGCACGATGTGCACGTGGACGGAGATAAAGTTCTCAATCTCGTCATCGGGAGTGTCAGGAGTAGTGGTCGAGGGATCAACGGGCTCTGCGTCGCCAATCTTACCAATCTTGTCAATGCTCAGCTTGTACCAGTTGTCGCGGACAACGCCATAGCGGCCGAGGAAGCGGTTATGTGCAGTAGTAACCTGGGCATCGTTGGGAGTTCCACCCTTGACGACACCGAAGTAAATCTCATTGACACCATCACCACCACCGGTAACATATTCACCATCACCTGACCAAGGTGTCTCATAGTCGCCGAAGTGCTTGATGCGTACGTTGTAGTAAGAAACACCGCCTTTGTAGAAGCTAAGC
Source organism: uncultured Prevotellaceae bacterium (assembly GCA_946539475.1). The sequence continues at coordinate 6,015 of CAMNHM010000004.1, forward strand.
AGCACTGCATCGCTGTAGCCATCGGTAGCGTCAGTACCATTAGCAAACATCACAGCCTTGATTGCGGTCTCAAGATCAGTCTTGAGGGTAGCCTCGCCATCGCCGCTAAATGCGTTATAGGCTGTGCCAGCAATCGAATAGTCAAGAGCAACGTTGAATGTTACGCCTGTGGTTCCCTCAGTAGGCTCAGTGGCAGTCAGCGTCAGGCCAGACAGCACTTCTTTGGTAGGATTGTTCTTACTAATCTTGGTGCGGAGATTGGTCATTGCCTGAGCCACTTCGTTATCAGCCTTCAGGATGTTCTCGATAGCATCCAGAGCCTTCTGGTTGCCACTCTTTGCACCGGCAACAGACATGTCAGCATCGTCAGCATAGATGGTCTGTCCACCCTTACCAACGGTGTAGAAGCCCTTGGAGCCAATCTGAACCTTCAGTGTCACCATAGTGGTGTTCTTCCAGGTCTGGTGCTTCACGTCGAAGGTATTCTCAGTGGTATAGGCGTGCTTATCCTTACCGACAGCAATCCAGGGACGGGTCTCGGAAGCAACGGTGTTATTCAGTGTGGCATCTTCATTGTACTGCACGTCCTTTGCGAAGTAGGTGCGATAGCCGTCGGTGTGACCGGTAGTACCGGGCAGGGTGGGAGCGAAAGCATACTTGCTTACGAAACGCCACTTGTTGTTCTTACCATCCAAGGATGTAGCGTCAGAGTTATAGGGTCCCCAGTCCTCAGTAGCCGTACCATTATAGTTGATGTGACGCGTGTTGTAGTAGCTAGGCTCGTTGTTGATGACCTGCCATCCTTCGATAGTCACGTCAAGACCATTAAGCTTCTTGCCATCGGTGGTACGGTTATCCTCCACGGTAATCTTCACGGCAGCGCGCTCCACATAGACACAAGCTGCGGGTTTAGACTCAGCCTCAGCTATGCTTCCAAAGATATTCTTGTTGTTCAGCGGCACCAGAGTGGTGTATTTAGCACCAGTTTCGGGAGCAGCAGAGCCACCCGACTTGTCGCAGATGGGAGCGTTGGTCATCAGCAGACCGGTCTCGTAAATGTTCTGCTCAGCAGCGATGTCGGCACCGATCTGCTTGAACTGCTGGTCACTGAAAGTCTTGAACGTTGTCACATCCACAGTGGGGGCAGCAATCTGTCCGTTGTGGTTGATGATGACGTAGGCATAGTAATTGTTGTCTTCGTCAGCCTTCATCTTTGAAGCCAGCTCGTTGGAGATGAGCGTTGCCTTGTTGTAAGTAGAGGTGATGTTTGTAGTAGACACACCCGTTTGCTCTTTCCATTCGTCTGGGTTGATACCGCCCTGTGTGTCGGGATCGTAGGAATTGCCGAGAGACACCTTGTCAACAAAAGTAGCTGCCTCATCAGGATTGGCAGTACTCGTCTTGGCGAGCTTGAAGATGTAGAGCGTAGCATTCTTCACAGCAAACTCTTCCTCGATACCGTTGCTGAGCTCGTCGTTGGCACGTGTGGTAGCGTCAGCCTCGGGAAGTGACAGTGACAGGCCGATGAAACCACCGTCCTTGAAATCCTGACTAACAGGATTCTTCACAACAACGTCGTCATCCGACGAGCAAGCGCCGAGCAGCATCCCTGCTGCGGCGAGTGCAAACAAACTTAGTTTTTTCATAAAACGCTTTTGTTTAAAAGTTAATACTAAAATGATATTTGTTAATAATTAAATTGAATCGTTACGTATCGCTAGTCATTATGGCTTTAGCACCTTGATGGCCTCGCGGTTGCGGCTGACGTCGAGCCCCTGACGCTGGGCATTGTCGAGATGGCGTGCTGCCTCATCATACTGTCCCCGGATGATGCAGAGCACGGCACGGGCATTCTCAGCGGCAGAGCCATTGCCGGCATGCTGCAGCAGCGTCTCGGCCTTCAACAGGTCACGCTGCTGGATGGCGACGTTAGCCAGGTTGATATTGGCGGCCTCGTCGTCGGGATAGTAGTTCAGGGTGGTCTGCATCACGCGGTTGTAGTCGTCGGAGAACGGCTGGAAGGTCTGTGCCACGCGCCACAGCTCATGCTTCGACAGCTGGTTGGGCTTGGTGCGATAGATCTGCAAGCACTCCTCGAGGGTGTTGAACTGACGGATGTTGAACGTGATGTCATAATCGGAGCGGCGCAGGCCGGGATAGACATTGCGCAGCAGGTAGGCATAGTCGGCAGGATAGAGCTTCTTCATCCTAGCCTCCGTAGCGTCGGCAGTACGCTCCACCTCGCGCTCTTCCTGCAGCAGGAGGTTGCGCACGATGTCATACACCTCAGTCTTATGAGGAAGCACATCGCTGCCAAGGCCCTCGATGGCCTCACGCAGTCCGATCCAGTTCTCAGGAGTAGCCTCGGCAGGAGCGAAGGCACTGGCAGGAAGCTGGTAGTTCTTGCGCAGCCAGTCGGTGAGCGACTGTGCACGGTTGGTAGCCAGCATACGGTTGTGAGCATAGGGTGACTCCGGCGATGCCCATCCGTGAATCTTGATCTCCTTGACGGTGATGTTCTTGTCGGCCACCATGATGTCGAGGGTATCTGTAATCTTACGCAGCTCACGGCGGTTGTCCATATAGTCGGGCTTCATCTCCCAACGGTCTACGACGAAGGTGATGTAAGCCGATCCGTGCAGCTGCAGGTCAGGCTTGTCAGGATTGGGCTCCTGGTTGGCCAGTGCGATAAGCTCGTAGGGATCGGGCTTTGCCAGCGTGCCGAGCGATGCGATGTCGGAGCGCAGCGTGTCGCCACATCCGCAGAGGTCGCTCTCGAGGAGCACCTCCGCCGTACGGTGCCAGGGCTGCAGGGGCACTGCGTCGGTATAGGCATAGGTCTGCGGCTGATCCTTCAGCCGGCGAATGTTCTCGCAGTTGTCGGCATAGAGGGGATCGATGCCGTCGCGCTCGAACACGATGTTCTGCGTTCGACCGCTGACGATGAGCGTCTTCAGCCGCTGCTTCAGGCTGCCATCGGCAGAGCGAAGAATGGGTGTAAAGGCACGATAGCGGTTGGAGGGCACACGCAGCGAGTCGAGCACGACGTCGAGCGTGAGCACTGAGCGGTCGGCGGTATAGCTGACCTGCATGTTGTTGGCACGTACCACGTTGCCCTTGTCGTCGGCCAGGCGTACGGACGTCTGTGCCGTGACATGTGTGGCGAGTGCCAGGATGGCTGTTGCTATGAGGAGTTTCTTCATCTTTTTCTTCTAGTTTTTTTCTAGGATTATCTAGGACTTCTAGGACTTCTAGGATTTCTAGAACATATATATAAGAGAGAGTGCAGCCTTTGTGGGGCCGAGGTAGAGCTTGTCGCCATCCTCCAGCTTCTTGCCACAGTTGCCGCACTGGAACTTCTGGTAGTCGATGTAGGCAGCTCCCAGGCCGATGGATGCCTCGAAGTTCCAGTGGCGAGAGAGTACCCACTGGTAGCCATAGCTGACGCCGCCACCGATGTACCACCCTTCGAAGCGATGGTCGCGCAGATCCTTCCAGTAGCCGAAGGGCAGCTTCACGTTCGTGGCGTCGTACTCACCACCGAAAGCGTGGATGCCTACAAAGGAGCCATTGAAACGATGGCAGAACCAGTAGCGATACTCCGGATTGAGAATCCAATGCTTGAGGTACTTGCGGTCAGCTCCATGTCCGAACTTCCAAGGGTTCAGCCCATAGAACATCTGCACCGAATGCTTGCGACCGACGCCAAGTTCCACTCCGAGGTTAGGTGTTGTGGTGGCATCGTAAAGCAAGTTGGTCTTAAGTGCAACTTGCTGCGCATGACTCCTTCCCGTGGGAAGGCCTGCTAATGTAAAGATGCACAGGGCCACGAGAACTGTCTTAATCCACTTCATATGCGATACGTCGTTTTATTATAATCGTCGATTGAAAATCCAAAAATCGATGCAAAGTTAATAGATATTATTGCTTAATGCACAATCTGTTAACTTTTGTTTGCTAATTAAACAATAGTTTAACCTTTCTTCACTATTTGAATCGCACACAGCAGACGACAGGTCCGAAAGTTGGTACGAGAAGCCTAAAATAAGCAAAACAGAAGCTAGCCACCTTGCGGTAACTAACACAGCGCCAACGCCTTCCGATGACGGAAGGCACTGGTGCAAGCAGGAGTTACTGGATCGTGAAATTGACTTGAACGTCGACTTTCAGCAGGGTTCCCTCATGCGGATACTGAATCTGCATCGTGACCGTGTGGGCATCGTCGAAGCAGCGCCACTGCTCCAGACCGCAATTCCAATTCCAGATATCAGAGAACACCTCAATATAGACATGTCCGTGGGAGAAGCTGCCCGGATTACCATCGCCGTCGAACCATGCCCCGAAGGTGCCGTTCGTGCCGTTAGGTCCCTCGGTACCGTCGGTATAGAGCGGCACAATGTTGACCTGTGCCTCGTTGAAGTCGCTCTCGTCGATGCCCATCAGGCTGAGTACACGGTTCTTCCTGATATGAATCGGAGTCGGCTGGCTGTAGCCGTAGCTCCACTCCATCGTCTTGCTGACGCTGAACGATCCACAGTAGCGGGTGTCGGTGACAGGTGCCTCGGGCATGGGAATACCGTCGATGAGCGTCGTCATGAAGTCGGCACGCCGGAGCAGCCACTGATGCATCTTCTCCAGCTCTGTCTCGAACGACTTCTGGCGGATGGGCCAGCGGCCCTCCTCGCGCTGTATGGCCCCCTGCCGCAGATGGCTGACGTAGCGCATGCACTCATTCCATCCATGACTGACGATGGAGTCCTTCACTGCTGCCCACTGTGCCTTGTAGGCCTCGACAAACTCGGGGCAGGCGAAGAGGTCGGTGAAGAACTGCGGCACGTAGTTGTAATTGCCGTTGCGCTTCAGGGGGTTGGAGCCCATGACCGTCTCGCGATAGTCGGTGAAGAAGGTATGCCCAGTGTACATATTCCCCCAGTCGAAGTCGTAGCCGGCATCGAAATCCCAAAGCGGACCCATCACCCAGGGGCCGTCGCCATCCTTATGCATGAAGATGGAGCGGGGTGCTGAAAGCTCGACGTTATAGACGAACTCCTGCAGCTGCAGGTACTTGATAAATGACGGCACGTCGAGCAGCTGGCATACCTGTGCGTAGTCGTGGTCCTTGATGGCTCGCTCTAGCTCGGCGAAGACGGTGCGCACGGAGTCGACGGTGTGACTGGTGAAGTGCTCGTCGTCAGGATATTTCACACACATCGGCATGTGATAGACTGTCGTCCAGCAGTTGTCGTCGGCATCGGGACTGAGGTCGGGACCGTCGTCGGAATCGAGGCTGATGAGTATGCCGCGGTCGTCGCTCACGTCGACGCGACTACTGCCCTGCTGCACCTGTTCAGTGAGCTGGTAGACACCGCGATAGTCGCCGTTAACGAAGAGCTCCACATAGCGTGTATGGTTGGTGAAAGGCAGCCCTAGCCATCGTCCCGTCTCAAAGACGAAGGTGTTCATCATGTCGGTGATGTCACGATAATTCGCCAACAGCACCCAGCTCTTCGCCTTCGACAGTCCGAGCATCTTGTGCTTCTGGTTGAGCTTGATGCGGTAGGGTTTCTTGTCGTACCAGAGGAAAGAGCTGTTGCCGCGCCCACGAATCTGCCCGTTGACGGAGATATTGGAATAGGAGCCGCGCGCATTGAGGGCTACGTGGCAGTCGACATAGGAATCCTTCGAGGTAATCTCAACCGTGTCGCGTGTGGTGACGAAGAGCTGGAACACCTGATAGGGATCCTTCGACTCCTGCAGCGGCTCGTCCTCGAACGTAAGGCTGTCGACACGCCGGATGTCAAAGGGCACGAAGAGGTCGCCGCTGACGTTGAACAGCAGCTTGTCGAGGTGGCTGCTGGTCGTGATGTCGCGAATGCTATCGACGACAATAGGCACATCCCATTGCGTCTGCTGCTGGTTCATGTACACATGAGCACGCCGCTGGGCCCCTGCCGTCAGCGACGAACATACCAATAAGGCGCACCAAAGCATGCGCAGGAATAGCTTCTGATACATCTCCGTACTTACATTTAGCATTAGTCAGTTGAGCGCTTTCGCTCCAAATCCGATGCAAAGTTACTAAAAAAAAGAGAAAAAGAATGCCTTGCACATTTTTTTTTGCCAAAGGAAGCCGATATTTGGAAAAAATTGTGTAAGTTTGCATCGGAAAACAGCAACGAACAAAAAATCGACGACAATGGCACTGAATCTGAACAAGAATCTGAAGCTCTACTATTCAATCAAGGAGGTGGCTGAGATGTTCGACCTCAACGAGAGCACGCTACGCTACTGGGAGACGGAGTTCCCCTACCTGAAGCCGAAGACGAGCGGCCCCAACAAGGTGCGCCAGTATTCGGAGAAGGACATCGAGCAGATTCGCCTCATCCACAACCTTGTGAAGGTTCGTGGCTTCAAGATTGCTGCCGCCCGCAAGATGATCAGTGCCAATCGCGACGGCAGCGACCGCAAGGCAGAGGTGCTATCGCGCCTGATTGACATCCGCAGCGAGCTGCAGCTGCTGAAGGCACAGCTTGACGGCCTTCAATAATCGCCGTCTTCGCTGTCCTTACTATACTGATTCAATTGTTTTTTTTCGTTGTGCTGAAAGCTATGGCAGCTGTGGCACCCACTCGTCGCTGCGGCTAAAGACCTTCTGCAGGGTGATTTCCTTTGCCTCTTTCTTCGTGAGCTGACGGCTCCACCCTACCCTGGCGTCGGTGGCCGCTCCCTCGCCGCTGTTCTCGAACTCCATGTAGCGGGCAGTCTTCTCGCGCTCCTTCTGCCAGTGGTGCCAGCCTTCGGGGCATATCTGCGCGGGCAGCTGGCAGTGCATGAACAGCGTGTAGCCATAGTCGCGCCAGGGACGTCCGAGATACACCTGACTGACGTTGGGAGCACAGGTGATGGTACAATTATTAAATATGTACCCGTACATTATATCTTGCGGCGTAGAGGCGGCGGTGATGTAGCTGTTCGCCTTGCAGAGAATCTGACAGTTCTCGAACCAGGCTGTCGACGGTCCGAAGATGAAGTCGGTGGTACCTTCGATGTAGCAGTCCTTGAAATAGTGGCGCGAGCCCGCCTTACCCGTGTATATGGTGTCCTGATTGCCGAGGAAGCGGCAGTTGATGAACAGCAGACGGTCGCCTTCGGCATGCAGGGCCACTGCCTGTCCGAGGCGTGCGGCATTGTTCTCGATAGTGATGTTCTTCAGGGTGATGCCGCTGCCCTCGATCTTCATCGTATAGGTCCGGAATGTGCCCATGCCGTTAGGTCGATCGGGGACGCGGATGTTGGCGTGGTCGTCCCAGGTGATGATGGTCTGGTCGCGGTCCTCGCCGCAAATCTCGATGTTCTGCAGCCACGAGGGGATGATGAGTTTCTCCTTATAGGTACCCCGTTTGACGAAGATCACCTTGTGGTAGTCCATGAAAGCGCGACACACCTCGATGGCAGCGTCAACGGTACGAAACTGGCCTGTGCCGTCGCGTGCGACGACGATCGTGTCTGGGTTGTCGAAACTCTGCGCAGCGGTAGGACTTGCCAGCAGCAGGAGGGCAAGGAGCGAAAGAATTGGGCGGAGGGGCATAGTTGTTGTTGTTTTTTTTTGGGGGGGTAATGGGGGTAATGGGGGTAATGGGGGTAATGGGGGGGATGGGCTCGGGCCCGATTCTTTTTACATGATCTGCGAGATCTCCTTTAGGTCGTCAACTTCCTTGAGCTTATCAATGATCTGGCGGACGTCCTCGCGGTCGTGCACGCGGAGGTCGATCGAGCCGTCGAAGATGCCGTCCTCGCTGGTGAACATAATCTTGCGGATATCGACGCTGAGCTGGTTGCTGATGACACGCGTCACCTCGTTGACCAGTCCCCGGCGGTCGATGCCTCCCAGACGGATGGTGGCGTCGAAGAAGAGTCGCTTGTGCATGTCCCACTTCACGTCGAGGATACGGTTGCCGTAGCTCGCCTTCAGCTTGTTGGCCACGGGACAGGCCCGCTTGTGGATCTCGATGCGATTGTGGTTGTCGATATATCCCAGCACGTCGTCGCCGGGAATAGGATGGCAACAGTCGGGGAAGATGAACTGCCCGATGTTCTCCTCGCTGAGGTAGATGGGCTTCTTACGGTCGAACTTATCCGGCACGACGAAGAGGTCGGGCTGCTGTCCCTCGGTGCTCTTCTTCGCCTTGACGAAGGGTACATACTTGCGCCATCCGCCACCGCTAGACTCCGTTTTCTTCTTGTTCTTCCCCTTCAGCTCGTCGACGTCGGCATCGCCAAGGACGATGGTCTTCTCGCCGAGCGACTGATAGAACTCCTCGCGACAGGAGGCATCATGGAACTTCGTCAGCTGGTCGGCTATGGCGAGCGTCATCTCAAAGCCGTTCTTCGCGAGCCACTGTATGAGCAGCTCCTCACCCTTCTTCTGCACCTCGCGGCTGTTGCGACGCAGCATCGCCTGAATCTTCGCTTTCGCCTTGGCCGTGTTGACGAAATTGATCCACGTCGGCTGTACGTGCTGTGACTTCGAGGTAAGGATCTCCACCTGGTCGCCACTAGTCAGCTGGTGGCTCATGGGCACGAGCTTGTGGTTGACCTTAGCGCCGATGCAGTGCGATCCGAGGAAGGTGTGTATGGAGAAGGCAAAGTCGAGGACGGTGCAGTTGGCGGGCATCGTCTTGATCTCGCCCTTCGGCGTAAAGACAAAAATCTCGCTGGCGTAGAGGTTGAGCTTGATGGCGTCGAGGAAGTCCATGGCGTCGGGCTGCGGGTCGTCGAGAATCTCCTTAATGGTGTGTAGCCACTCGTTCATCTCGTTCTCATCCTCGCTGTACTCCTCGCCCTCCTTGTACTTCCAGTGGGCTGCGAGTCCCTGCTCAGCTATCTCGTCCATGCGGTCGGAACGTATCTGCACCTCTATCCAGTGTCCCTGCCGCGACATCAGCGTGACATGCAGCGCCTGATAGCCGTTGGCCTTGGGCTTCGTCACCCAGTCGCGCAGGCGGTCGGGATGGCGACGATAGATTTTCGTCAGGGCGGCATAGATCTTAAAGCAGTCGTCGACCTCGTCCTTACGGCTCCTCGGCTTGAAGATGATGCGTACGGCAAGGATGTCGTAGATCTCCTCGAACGACACGTGCTTGTTCTGCATCTTGTTCCAGATGGAATAGGGCGTCTTGATGCGCTCGCGGATCTCGTACTCGAAGCCCATCTCCTGGAGGGCCTGCTCGATGGGGCGCGTAAACTGCTCGAACGACTCGTGACGGGATACGCGACTGTCGTCAAGCTTTCGGGCGATGGCGGCGTAGTCCTCCGGATGCTCAAACTTAAAGCTGAGGTTCTCGAGCTCCGACTTGATCTTATAGAGGCCGAGTCGATGTGCCAGCGGGGCGTAGATATAGAGTGTCTCGCCCGCAATCTTATACTGCTTGTTGGCAGGCTGCGACTCCAGCGTCCGCATGTTGTGCAGGCGGTCGGCGATCTTGATGAGTATGACACGTATGTCCTCGCTCATCGTCAGCAGCAGCTTCTTGAAGTTCTCTGCCTGTGCTGAAGCCTGTTCGCCGAAGATGCCGCCGCTGATCTTCGTCAGTCCGTCGACAATTTGCGCGATCTTCGCCCCGAACATGTTCTCGATGTCCTCGACGGTATAGTCGGTATCCTCGACGACATCGTGGAGCAAGGCCGAGCAGATGCTGGTGGAGCCGAGGCCTATCTCCGAGCACACGATCTGTGCAACGGCGATGGGGTGCATGATATAGGGCTCGCCCGACAGTCGTCGCACACCACGGTGTGCCTGTCGTGCGAAGTTGAAGGCCTTGGCGATCAGGTCCACTTTCTTGCGGTGACGTGAATTCAGATAGTCACCAATCAGTTTATTGTAGGCCTCGTTGATCATCCGATCGTCAGCCTCTTCTCGCTGCAACATCTCCTCGTCGGTCATGAATGGGAGTTTTTTTTGGGGGTATGGATGATGGGGTTAATGGGGGTTATGGGGTTAATGGGAGACGACTATTTCACTCTTAGCGACTTGCCCACTTGGATCACATCACTGCGCATGCCGTTGAGCTGCTTGATCTTCTGCACGGTGGTACGGTTGCGACGGGCGATGGCCCCTAGGGTGTCGCCGCGCTTCACCTTGACGTAGACGGCCTGGTTGCGACGCGTATTGGTAGTCGTTGTGGTGCGCTGACGGGTAGTCGGCTGCTGCTTCGGCCGCTCATCGACCTCCACCTCGGGACGTTTCACCTGCTGATGGCTGGCCATCGCGTAGATGGAGTCCTCCATATCGATGAAGCGTGCCACATCGTTCACCGGCAGCCGCAGCGGCGACGGCTTAGAATAGCCGTAGATCATCTCGCGACGGTAGACGGGATTGAGCGAGCGGATCATGTCGACGTCAAGGTTGCAGGCCTGTGCGATCTGCTGGAACGAGACATTCTGCGTCACCATCACCGTATCGGTCTTCACCGGCAGCTTGCTCGTCATCGGGCAGATGCCGTGCTCGCAGTAGTAGGTCATCACATAGTTGGCAGCGATGAAGGCAGGCACATAGCCGCGTGTCTCCTTCGGCAGGTAGGGGTAGATCTTCCAGTAGTCGCGCTGCCCGCCCGATCGGCGGATGGCACGGTTGATGTTCTCCGGTCCGCAGTTATAGGCAGCGATGACGAGGTTCCAGTCACCAAAGAGCTCGTAGAGGTCGCGCAGGTATCGTGCAGCGGCAAACGACGACTTCACGGGGTCGCGACGGTCGTCGGTGACGGACGTCACCTCCAGCCCATAGGCCTTGCCCGTAGCGAGCATGAACTGCCAGAGCCCCGTTGCCCCTACCCTTGAGACGGCCGTGGGATTGAGTGCCGACTCGATGATGGGCAGGTACTTCAGCTCCAGAGGCAGCTGGTAGGTGTCGAGTGCCTGTTCGAAGATGGGCATGTAGAAATTGGCCGCTCCCAGCATGTAGCTCACCTGACGGCGCAGGCGCACCATATAGCGGTCGATGCAGGAGCGCACAACGTCGTTGTAGGACATCTCCATCACCGTCGGCATACGCATCAGGCGGTCGACGTAGACTTCCCGGTCGAACGATGGGTTCTCGCTCAGCATCTGGCAGTCGGAATCGGTCGAGAGGTAGGTCTTCGACATGTACTGGTTCATCAGGCTGTCGAGGCTGGCATCGGTCAGTGCCTCGGGGAACTCGAAGCCCTCCTGCCCCTCTTCCTCTTCCTCGTTAATCACCTCCACGCCGCTCTCGTCGGTAAGGTCTTCGCCGAGGTCGAGGCTGTCGCTTACTTCTATCTGTGCCATCATGCTCAGCGGCAGGAAGGCCATTGCTATCAATATTGTCGTTTTCTTCATATTCATTCTTTATAGTTCAACATAACTCCTAAGTCTAAAAGCTAATGCTGCAGTTCACGCCCAGCGCGGCTGCCGTCAGGGGATTGTTCGACGAGCCATTACCCATCACCGCAGGGCGCACCTTCAGCGAAAGGTCCTTGGAGAGGTCGAAAGCCGACAGCTCAGCATCGACATAAGCATCGATGACCGAAATGGCATAGACGCCGATCATGACGAAGAAGCTCATGTCGCGCCATCGGCGATAGCGGTCCTTGCGCCGCTTGAAGAGTGTCTTGTAGCGCTCGATGTTGCTGCTGTCAATACGCCTGTTCAGGTGCATGAAGTTGTTATAGCTGGCTGTCCCTGGGTCGTCGTCCGTGATGTCGAGATAGGCCTGGGCATAGTCCTTGTACATCGAGTTGTTCCATCGCATGGCATAGATACAGCCCACGAAGCCTCCGTAGACGAGAGGCAGCTTCCAGTACTTGCGGTTATAGATCTGTCCACCGCCAGGAATCACCAATGCCAGCCATACTGCCCGCTGTGGGTCGGGTCGCCACGTGCTCCAGTCACGCCCCTTCTGCTCTTCTACGGCGGGCACCTGCAACGCTTTCTGCAGCAACGAGTCGACGAGCATGATCGAGTCGCGAGGCATGGCGTTGTACATCGAGTCGATGGCCATCACAATGGAGTCGGGCACCACCGTCTGTGCCTTGGCACCCTGTGGGCTGAGCGACAATAGACAGATGACAAACGACATCCCCATGAGCCTGCCTAGTGCTTTGCCCAGCAGGAGACGAACGCAAGCCTTTACTCCGCAGCATCTGTCATTTCTCATCTCTCACCTCTCATTTTAGGCCCATCACCTTCATGATACGCTCCAGCTCCTCAGCATTGGCAAAGGGGATGCTGATCTTACCCTTGCCACCAGAGGAGCAGGAGAGCTGCACCTTCGACTTCAGCAAGTCGGACAGACGCTGACGGGCAGCAACCATCTCGGTTGGCAGCTGTGACTTGGCGGCAATCTTCTTCTTGGCCACCTGCACCTCTTCACCCTGCTTCAGCATCTGCACCATCTCCTCCACCTTACGCACGGAGTACTGGTTCTTCAGCACGTCGCGGAAGAGTTTCAACTGCAGCGACGGCGAGTCGAGCGCCAACAGCGCACGGGCATGGCCCATGTCGATCTCGTGGTTCTTCAGCGACATCTGAATCTGTGCCGGCAGCTTCAGCAGGCGCATGTAGTTGGTGACGGCGGTGCGACTCTTGCCCACGCGCTCGGAGATTTTCTCCTGTGTCATGCCCGTCGTTTCTGCCAGGTGCTCGTAGGCGAGGGCGATCTCGATGGCGTTCAAGTCTTCACGCTGGATATTCTCCACGAGGGCGAGCTCCATGACGTTCTCGTCCTCCACCGTACGGATATAGGCGGGAATAGCCTTCAGCCCTGCCCGCTGCGAGGCACGCCAGCGACGCTCGCCGGCAATAATCTGATAGCGGTCGGGAGCCACCTGCCGCAGGGTGATGGGAGCGATGATGCCCATTGTCTGGATGCTCGCCGCCAGCTCCTGCATCGCCGTCTCGTCGAACTCCCGGCGCGGCTGGTCGGGGTTCGGCTCTATCTGTTCGACAGGTATCTCGCTCAGGTTCGACGAGCCCTGCGTCTTCACGTCACTTGTGTCGATGAGTGCATCGAGTCCTCGCCCGATGCCCATGTCGTCGAGTCCTCGCCCGATGACGCTCTTATCGTATTTTTTTCTGACTGCCATATTTTGGGGGAGTTAAAGGAGTTAAAGGAGTTAAGGGAGTTAAAGACGAATGTCTTGCGGCTCCTCATTCCTTTAGTCCTTCACTCCGTTATTATTAATAATTCCTCTACAATATAAATTCAAAAATTTACTCGTTTCCTCCAAAGACGCACGGAGCACATCGAAATCAGGCAATGATATATAACCCAAGTCTCTTACCAGCAAGATATAATTCCTGCACTCCTCCAAGCTACCTTGGGCGATATTAAAGAATCGAAGTTTGTCGGCCTTACTCAGTTTCTTGTATCCTTCTGCAATATTAGCAGAAACAGAAACGGCAGCTCTCTGGAATTGATCACAAAGTCCAAAACGCTCAGTCAAAGGAAATTGTTGAGAAGCACGATAAGCCAATAGGGCAAAAGCATGAGCTTTCTGCCAAGCAACTACATTTTCAAAGCTATACGTAGCCATAAACTATTGTCTTTAACTCCTTTAACTCCCTTAACTCCTTTAACTCCCTTAATTAACTCTTAGAGATAATCTCCTTCGCCAGTGCCAAGTGATTCTTTGCACCAGTGGAGTCGGCATCATAGAGAATGACGGGCAGACCGTGGGAGGGACTCTCCGAGAGCTTCACGTTACGCTGGATGACTGTCTTGAAGACCAACTCCTGGAAGTGGCGCTTCACCTCGTCGTAAATCTGGTTGGCCAGTCGGAGACGAGAGTCGTACATCGTCAGCAGGAAGCCCTCGATCTCCAGCTTCGTGTTCAGCTTCGACTTGATAATCTTGATGGTGTTGAGCAGCTTCGAGATGCCCTCCAGGGCGAAGTACTCACACTGCACGGGGATGATGACCGAGTCGGCAGCCGTCAGAGCGTTCACCGTAATGAGGCCCAGCGACGGCGAGCAGTCGATGAGTATATAGTCGTAGTCGTCGCGGATGGGAGCCAGCAGGTTCTTCATCACCCGCTCGCGGTTGTCCAGGTTCAGCATTTCTATCTCAGCACCCACCAGATCGATGTGGCTGGGGATGATGTCGAGCCCCTCGATGTCGGTGGTATAGATAGCCTCGCGCACGTCGGTCTTGTCGATGATGCACTCATAGAGCGAGCAGTCGACCTGCTGTATGTCGACACCAAGGCCGCTGGACGCATTGGCCTGCGGGTCGGCATCCACTACGAGCACACTCTTCTCCAGCGTAGCCAGCGATGCTGCCAGGTTGATGGTCGTCGTGGTCTTTCCCACGCCGCCCTTTTGGTTGGCTAATGCAATAATCTTTCCCATTTCAATTTCTATTGATTTGAACTGCAAAGATACACATTTTCCGTGAAACAACCTGCATTTCCATCACAATTTAAGTATTTTTGCACACATTATTGACCTAATCTTTTGGCTTTCTCCCGAAAAAGTACTATCTTTGCACTCCTTAAAACATGAGCATGACAATGGAAAGACCACTGATATTGATCTCCAACGACGACGGCTACCAGGCCAAGGGCATCCGCTCACTGGTGGAGATGGTGCGCCATCTGGGCGACATCATCGTCTGCGCACCCGAGGGTCCGCGGTCGGGTTTCGCCTGTGCCTTCTCAGCCACCACGCCACTGACCATCACCCTTCGCGAGAAGCAGGAGGGCGTCGAGATATGGTCGTCGAATGGCACACCTGTCGACTGTGTGAAGCTGGCGCTACACGAGATTGTTCCACGGCGCCCCGACCTGGTGCTCGGAGGCATCAACCACGGCGACAACGGCTCGGTAAACACCCACTATAGCGGCACGATGGGCGTGGGGGTGGAGGGCTGCATGAAATACATCCCCAGCGTGGCCTACTCTCTCTGCGACCATAGCGAGGACGCCGACTTCGAGCCCCTGGCCCCATATATAAAGAGGTACACGCAACAGGTGCTCAGTGAGGGGTTGCCACAGGGCGTCTGCCTGAACATCAATTTCCCGCTGCTGAAAGAGGAAAGTGGATACAAAGGTGTCAAGGTTTGCCGTATGGCTCATGGCACGTGGTCGAACGAGGTGACACGTTGCCACCATCCCCGTGGCTACGACTACTACTGGATGATAGGCCACTACGAAAATGACGAGCCACAAGCCGAGGACACCGACAACTGGGCCTTGCAGCACGGCTACGTCGCCATCACTCCCACCCGCATGGACGTCACAGCCTACGAAGCCCTCCCCCAACTGAAAAGCTGGGAGTCCTAAGGAAATAGTCTCTCAACTCTCAACTCCTAACTCATGAAGTACTACCTCATAGCCGGCGAAGCCAGTGGCGACCTACATGCCTCACGCCTGATGACGGCTCTGAAAGGTCAGGACCCAGAAGCCGAGTTCCGATTCTATGGCGGCGACCAGATGCTGGCAGCCGGTGGGACGATGGTCAGGCACTATCGTGAGCTGGCCTACATGGGTTTCATTCCCGTTCTCCTGCATCTGCCCACCATCCTGAAGAATATGCGTCAGGCCAAGGAGGACATCGCACGATGGAAACCCGACGTGGTGATACTCGTCGACTACCCGGGCTTCAACCTCAAGATAGCTAAATACGTGAAAGAGTGGAAAGTGGAAGGTGGAGAGAGGAAAGAGAATACCATACCGCAAGTCTACTACTACATCTCGCCAAAGATCTGGGCCTGGAAGGAATACCGCATCAAGAACATCAAGCGCGACGTCGACGAGCTCTTCTCCATACTACCTTTCGAAGTGGAATTCTTCGAGCAGAAGCACCACTACCCCATCCACTACGTCGGCAACCCGACGAAGGAGGAGGTAGACCGCTTCCAGAAAGGCTATGATGAGGACTTCCTACACTTCTGCCATCGCCATGGCCTCAACCCCGAGAAAAAGATCGTCGCACTGCTGGCCGGCAGCCGCCGACAGGAAATCAAGGACAACCTCCCCGCCATGATGGAGGCAGCACGGCAGTTTCCTGACTATCAGTTTGTGCTGGCAGGCGCACCAGCCATCGACGACGCCTTCTATGCCACCATCCTACTGAAGAACGACGAGACGACATCGCTGGTACGACTGGTTAAGAACGACACCTACGCACTGCTCGCCCATGCCCATGCCGCCCTCGTCACCAGCGGCACGGCAACACTAGAGACGGCCCTCTTCCGCGTGCCGCAGGTAGTATGCTATGAGACACCCCTACCCCGCCTCATCGGATGGCTGCGAAAGCGCATCCTGAAGGTGAAATACATCTCGCTGGTCAACCTCATTGCCGACCGTGAGGTGGTGCGCGAGCTCGTCGCCGACAGCTTCACCATCGAGAACATCACCCGTGAGCTCTCCGTACTCCTGCACCCCGACAGCCCTCAGCGCCTTGCAATGCTACATGGCTACGACGAGACAGACCGCCGACTGGGCACCACCAACGCCCCCGAAGAAGCTGCGCGCATCATGGTGCAGTTGCTACAGGGCGGGCACTAAAACTACGATTCTGAACCATAAGCCTGCTCGTGAACGCCCTTGATGGCACGTCCCGACGGCTCGTTCATGTTTCTGAAAGCAGCATCCCATTCCAGGGCTTTGGCAGTAGAACAGGCAACGCTGGCCTCCGATGGCACGCTACGGGCAGCAGACTCGCTTGGGAAATGCTCTGCGAATATGCTGCGATAGTAGTACTCCTCCTTGTTCCTTGGCGGGTTAATGGGAAAGCGCTCAGCGGCGTGAGCCATCTGTTCGTCGGTGACCGCTGCAGCCGTCACGGCCTTCAGCGTATCAATCCATGAATAGCCTACACCATCGCTGAACTGCTCCTTCTGTCGCCAGACCACTGCATCGGGCAACAGGTCGGCAAAGGCTTCGCGTACAATTTTCTTCTCGATGGTCGTGCCTGGGCACATCTTGGCCTCCGGGTTAACACGCATGGCAACATCTAGGAACTCCTTGTCAAGGAAGGGCACACGGCCTTCTACGCCCCAGGCCGACAGGCTTTTGTTAGCCCGCAGACAGTCGTAGAGGTGCAGTTTCATCAGCTTACGGACGGTCTCCTCATGGAACTCCTTGGCCGATGGTGCCTTATGGAAATAGAGATAGCCGCCAAAGACCTCATCGGCACCCTCGCCCGAGAGCACCATCTTGATGCCCATCGACTTGATGACACGAGCCAGTAGGTACATCGGGGTAGAGGCACGGACGGTGGTGACGTCGTAAGTCTCGATGTAATAAATCACGTCGTGCAGGGCATCGAGGCCCTCCTGGACGGTATAGTTGATCTCATGGTGTACGGTGCCTATATGGTCGGCCACAAGCCGAGCCTTTGCCAGGTCTGGAGCGCCTTTCAAGCCAACAGCAAAGGAATGTAGACGTGGCCAGTAGGCTTTCGTCTGCGAGTCGTCTTCAATGCGCATCGCACTATACTTCTCGGCGATGGCTGAGATGACGCTGCTGTCGAGGCCGCCCGAGAGGAGCACGCCATAAGGGACATCACTCATCAGCTGGCGCCTCACTGCCGCCTCAAGAGCATCACGGATAGCCTCAGTGCTGGCGGGATTGTCCTTAACTGCATCATAGTGCATCCAGTCGCGGTGGTAGTAGCGTTTAAAATTGAAAAGCTCTTCAACTCTTCCATTCTCCAATTCTTCCATTTTTCCAAAAAAGTAGTGACCCGGCGGGAAGGACTCATAACACTCACACTGCCCTTCGAGGGCTTTCAGCTCAGAGGCTACATAGATGGTGCCGTCGCTGTCGTAGCCGATGTAGAGGGGGATAACGCCGATAGGGTCGCGGGCAATGAGGAACGCGTCGCGCTCCTCGTCGTAGAGTACAAAGGCAAAAATGCCGTTGAGGTCCTCCAGGAAGTCGATGCCTTTTTCTCGGTAAAGGGCTAGTATCACCTCACAGTCGGACCCTGTCTGGAAGTCGTACTTTCCTGCAAGGCGACGGCGGATGTCCTGATGGTTATAGATTTCGCCATTGACAGCCAGCACCTGAAGACCCTCCCTCGCTCCATCCTGAGGGGTATAATAGCTGGCATGCTCCCTCGACAGACTCTTCCCCTCCAGAGGGGATTGATGGGGACTATAGAGGGGCTGACCGCCACTCTCCGGGTCGACGATGCTCAGTCGCTCGTGGGCCAGTATAGCACTTCCGCCACAATAGATGCCACTCCAGTCGGGGCCGCGGTGACGGATTTTCTGACTCATGCGCAATGCTTTCTGACGCAGCTCCTGCATCTGTTCTTTCACGTTCTCGCCCTGGCAAGCGTTTCCTTTCGCCGCCGAGCGTAGTATTGCTACGATTCCACACATAACACTTTGTTCTTCTTTTAAAGGTACGATAAATAAAGGTAGTTGGTCTGCGCCGGATATTCTGCGGCGAGGGTGTCTATCTGGTTGACGGTGGGCATGAGGCCCAATTCTTTGCGCCATTGGCGGATGGTAAGACCAGCCTGCTCAGGTTTCATCCTCTGTTCTAAGCCGATGGCTCGGGCTATCTGAAAGTCGGAGAAGCCGTAGACCTTGGCGGTATGTAACAACTGGAAAATCTCTGGCGACTGAAGGTACTCTTTGAACTCGCTTGCCTCCATGAACTCCGAGACCACCGCAAGGAGAGCATGCTCTTTTAGCTGCAGGTCGATGTCGATGATATGTTTCAGCTTCTTCAGGAACCAACGGTCAATCTTTGTCAGTTGGTATATCTGCTCAACGCTGTAGCCGATCTTCAGTGCTTTCGAAACGACGAAGATACGTATATCTGTAGGCTCATGCAACGACTTGGCAATATCCTTGATTTTGAATTCGTGATTCTCAACGAAGCCGTGCATGCCCTGACCTATCATGCGAAGTCCTTTCTGAAGTGCTTCTTCAAACGTACGACCGATGGCCATCACCTCGCCTACACTCTTCATCGACGAACCGAGCTCGCGCTTCACACCATGGAACTTGGTCAAATCCCAACGAGGAATCTTTACAACCACGTAGTCCAAGGCTGGTTCGAAGAAAGCCGAGGTGGTCTTGGTGACTGAGTTCTTCAATTCGAACAGTCCATAGCCCAAGCCCAGTTTGGCAGCGACAAAGGCAAGCGGATAGCCTGTAGCCTTACTGGCCAGTGCAGAGGAGCGTGAGAGGCGAGCATTAACCTCGATGACACGATAGTCCTCACTGTTGGGGTCGAGGGCGTACTGCACGTTGCACTCGCCGACAATGCCGATGTGGCGGATGATCTTGATGGCCAGGGCACGCAGCTTATGATATTCTCTGTTGCTGAGGGTCTGTGATGGAGCCACCACGATCGACTCACCCGTATGGATGCCCAGCGGGTCAAGGTTCTCCATATTGCAGACGGTGATGCAGTTGTCGTATCGGTCGCGCACCACCTCGTATTCTATCTCCTTCCAGCCACGCAGCGACTTTTCCACCAGCACCTGCGGCGAGAACGAGAATGCCTCCTCGGCCTGTGCCAGCAGTTCATTTTCATCGTCGCAAAAGCCAGAGCCAAGACCTCCCAAGGCGTAGGCCGCCCGAAGAATGACAGGGAATCCCAATTCGTGAGCCGCCCGCTGCACCTCTTCGATGCTTTTGCAGGCATGACTCTTGATGGTCTTCACGTCAATCTCATCCAGCCGTTTGACAAACTGGTCGCGGTCTTCAGTGTCGATGATAGCCTGAACAGGAGTGCCCAGCACTTTCACGCCATATTTCTCAAACACGCCTTTCTTATATAATTCCACACCGCAGTTCAGGGCCGTCTGTCCACCAAACGAGAGCAGAATGCCGTCAGGCCGTTCTTTCTCGATAATGCGCTCCACATAATCGGATGTCACAGGCTGGAAATAGACCGTATCTGCAATGTCTTTAGAGGTCTGCACTGTAGCGATATTGGGATTGATCAGCACAGAGTGAATGCGCTCTTCCTTCAAGGCTTTCAGTGCCTGGGTCCCGCTATAGTCGAACTCTCCGGCCTGACCGATTTTTAGGGCACCGGAGCCTAATAATAACACCTTCTTTACTTGTTCCATCATCCTAACATCTTTACAAATTCGTCAAACAGCCATTCTGTATCCGTTGGACCCGAACAGGCTTCCGGGTGGAATTGGGCAGAGAACCACGGATAGTGCTGATGGCAGATGCCCTCGTTAGAGCCGTCGTTCATGTTCACAAACAGCGGTTGCCAGTCGTCGGGCAAGGTGCTGTCGTCCACGGCATAGCCGTGATTCTGCGAGGTGATGAAGCAACGGTTTGTTCCCAACTGCCGCACAGGCTGGTTGTGGGAGCGATGGCCGTACTTCAGTTTGTAGGTACTCGCCCCGGCAGCACGGGCCAGCAGCTGGTTGCCAAGACAGATGCCCATCAGAGGGCGAACCTTTCCGGAGGAGAGGAACGTGCGGATATGTCCTACCGTCGCTTCACAACGTCCCGGATCACCCGGACCGTTGGCCAGAAAGAGGCCGTCGAAGTCGAGACTGTTGAAGTCGTAGTCCCAAGGCACACGAACCACCTCCACGCCACGCCTGATCAAGCACCTTATGATATTTGCCTTCACGCCACAGTCGACCAGGACGACGTGCCTGGATGCCCCTTGGTTGTAGGTGATGACCTCCTTACAGCTCACCTTCTCCACCCAATTCACTGAGCCATACTCCTCAGTGCCCACTGGATGTTGACGGTCTCCACCAACAACGATCTTTCCCATCATCACGCCATTCTCGCGCAATTTCTTTGTCAGTCGCCGCGTATCCACACCAGTAATAGCAGAGATCTGTTCGCGCTTCAGCCATTCGGCCAATGATTCTTTCGCATTCCAGTGGGAGTATTGCTCGCTGTAGTCGGCCACTACGAGCCCTTTCACATGAATACGATTGCTCTCCATAAAGACTGGCAGGCCGTCGGCGGCGAATTCCTGCGACGGCACGCCGTAGTTGCCTACCAGCGGATACGTCAGCGTGAGTATCTGTCCCGCATAGCTCGGGTCGGTCAGGCTCTCGGGATAGCCCGTCATGGCAGTGTTGAACACCACCTCGCCCGTCGCATCGCCATCGTATCCAAACGTCCGGCCACAGAACACGCTGCCATCTTCGAGTATCAGCCTTGCTTCTCTCATCATCTCGTCTGTAATTGTTGTTTACGTTGATTATCCATATAGTTTACAAAGGCCTGATTACAGAGACGGGTACCGCCAGGTGTGGGATAGAGGCCCGTGAAGTACCAGTCACCGGGATGATGCGGACACGCCTCATGTAGTCCCTCGATGCTCTGAAACACCAGCTCTACCGATGTTTCCATACCTTCAGGGCGCAACATCTCCACAATCTTGCGGTTGATCTCCCCGACGGTGAACGGCTCATAAATGGCACGCACACGATTGATCTGGTCGTCGCCATTATTGTTCAGCTCCTCCATGCAGGCAAGATACGTGTCGTCCGCCAGTTGTCTCATGCCCCGTTCCTCGACAAGTGCCATCGCAGCACGGAAGGCACAGAGCTCCTCCAGGCGTGCCATATCGATGCCGTAATAGTCGGGATAACGGATTTGCGGAGCACTCGATACCATCACTATCTTCTTCGGATGCAGCCGATCGAGGATCTTAAAGATGCTCTCCCTCAGCGTAGTGCCGCGAACGATTGAGTCGTCAATGATAACAAGGTTATCGTCGTAAGGTTTCAAGCTACCGTAGCTGATGTCGTAGACGTGGGCGGCCAGGTCGTTACGCTCACTGTTGTCGGCAATAAAAGTGCGCAGTTTGATATCCTTCCATACCACTTTCTCGATCCTTACCTCTTCGTTCAGCTTGCGGAACCCGTCGGTCATGCCGTAGAAGGCCACCTCTGCCGTGTTAGGGATATACGAAAACACCGTGTGTCCCACGTCGCCGCCAATGGCTTTCAGGATGGGCTCTGTCAGCTGCTCACCCAGTCGTTTACGCTCCTGGTAGATGTCGCGGTCAGAGCCCCTACTAAAGTAGATACGCTCAAAGGAGCAGGCAGAGCAGCAGTGAGTAGTGAGAGGGATGATTTGTTCTTGACATATCTCGCCGCTCTTTCTCACAATCAGCGCCTGGCCTGGCTGCAGCTCTTGTATGGTGTCAGTATCTAGGTCGAAGGTCGTCTGGATGACGGGACGCTCTGAGGCCACGGCAACAATCTCTTCGTCCTGATAATAGAATGCCGGACGGATGCCCCACGGATCGCGCATGGCAAACATCTCGCCGCTGCCTGTCATCCCGCACATCACGTAGCCGCCGTCGTAGCGTTCCATCGTTGTCTTCAGCACATTACCCATCTCGACGTGGTCGTCGATGTAGCCAGTGACGTCGAGTCCCTCGAGCCCCAGTGCCTTGGCCTCTTCATAGCGTCGCTCCACCTCGCGGTCCAGGCGATGCCCCATCAGGTCGAGCGTGATGTACGTGTCACTATAGATGCGTGGCGACTGTCCCTCGGCCACCATTCGTCGGAATATCTCATCGATGTTGGTTGTGTTGAAGTTGCCACACAGGCAGAGGTTCTTGGCCCGCCAGTTGTTGCGCCGCAGGAAGGGATGGACAAACTGAAGTCCACTCTTGCCTGTGGTAGAATACCTTAGGTGGCCCATATATAGTTCGCCTGCCATCTCTTCATTCACGCGACTAAAAATCTCTGTGATGGCATCCTTCCCCTCAGCCTTCTCGCGGAACATATACTCCGTGCCTGGCTCTTTGTTCAGACAAACCGAGGCGAAACCGGCACCCTCCTGACCACGGTTGTGCTGCTTCTCCATCATCAAGTAGAGCTTGTTGAAGCCGTAGGCCCATGTGCCATACTTCTGGGCGTAATAGTCCATTGGCTTCAACAGGCGAATCATTGCCACACCGCATTCATGCTTTAGTTGCTCCATATCAGATACAAGCTTTTATAAACGACAAAAACAGCGGGTGCGGGTGCAAGACGGTTGACGAGTATTCCGGATGGAACTGGGTGCCGATATACCATCGCCTGTCGGGTATCTCGACAATTTCCACCAGATTGGCAGCGGGATTAATGCCTACGCACTTCATACCAGCCTGCTCGTATTCTTCAAGGTAGGAGTTGTTGAACTCATAGCGGTGGCGATGACGCTCTTTGATAAGTGAAGAATGAAGAGTGGAGAGTGAAGTGTTTGCTGCAGCCTTATAAGCTTCCATTGCTTTGCTTCCTTCGCACAGTTTGCATTCGTAGGCGCCCAGTCTCATGGTGCCGCCCAGATTCGTCACGGTTTTCTGTTCCTCCATCAGGTCGATAACAGGGTGTAGCGTATCGGTGGACATCTCGCTGCTGTTGGCATCCGGATAGCCTAAGACATTCCTCGCAAATTCGATGACCATCATCTGCATACCGAGACAGATGCCGAAAGTAGGTATGTCGTGCGTTCGCCCATATTCGGCGGCTATGATTTTCCCCTCTATGCCGCGTTGTCCAAAGCCAGGACAGATGATAATGCCTGCCATGCCTTCGAGCCGATCGGCAACATTATCCGTTGTCACCTCCTCGCTGTTGACGAAATGAATCTTCGCCTTCACGTCGTTGTAGATACCAGCCAGATTCAGACTTTCGCGGATGCTCTTGTAGGCATCCTGCAGGTCGTATTTACCCACCAGTGCTATATGTACCTCACGAGTGGCCTTGCGCTGCTTGTCCAGGAAGTCGTGCCACGACTGCATCGCAGGCGTCTCGCCTACGGGGATGCCTATCTTGCGCATAATGGCCGCGTCGAGCCCCTGCTGCTGCATACTCACCGGCACTTCATAGATGCTGGGCATATCCTCGCTCTGCACCACGCACTCCAGGTCTACGTTGCAAAACGATGCCACCTTCATGCGCATCGCGTCATCAAGGTGGCGTTCGGTACGAAGCACAAGAATGTCCGGCTGGATACCCATCGACTGCAATTCCTTTACTGAGTGTTGTGTAGGCTTCGTCTTCAACTCGTCAGCGGCTTTCAGATAAGGCACGTAGGTCAAGTGTACGCTCACCGCATCGCGCCCCAGTTCCCAGCGCAACTGCCGGATAGCCTCCATAAACGGCGCACTCTCGATGTCGCCGATTGTGCCGCCAACTTCGGTGATGACAAAGTCGAACCCACCCCCTTCCCCTCCCGAGGGGAGGGGCGTCTGATTGCTTCGGAGGACGTCTTCTGTAGCAGGAGTAGCTAAACTCCCCTCCCCTCGGGAGGGGTGGGGGTGGGTTAATATTCTCCTTTTTATCTCGTCCGTGATATGCGGCACCACCTGAATAGTCTTGCCCAGATAGTCGCCACGGCGCTCACGGTCAATAACCGTCTTGTAGATGCGCCCTGTGGTGATGCTGTTGTTGCGTGTGGTACGGATACCCGTAAACCGCTCATAGTGTCCCAGGTCGAGATCGGTCTCGAAGCCGTCCTCCGTCACGTAGCACTCACCGTGCTCATAGGGATTCAATGTCCCAGGATCGATATTGATGTAGGGGTCGAACTTCTGGATGGTGACCTTATAGCCGCGTGCCTGCAACAGTTTGCCTATTGAGGCAGAGATGATGCCCTTTCCCAACGAGGATACGACACCACCTGTGACGAAAATATACTTTGTATGCATAGGATTTATTGGGTTAGCAAATTCTTCACTCTTCACTTTTCACTTTTCACTTTTTCCCTGATGTGCTCTTCGTATTCTGCCAGCTCGCGCTCACCGATGTGGGCCAGGCCATAGTGTTCGTCGTGCTGCGAGAAGTCGAGCCCAACCTTCTCACTATAGGGCGAGACGCGCATGGGTATGAGACAGTCGATGAGTTTGTAGCCCATCCAACTCATGGCGAAGGTATAGACAAAGACTATGACGATGGCCAGCAGATGGTAGAGGAAAATAACGAAGCCATCCCAAGTTCCGGCGATGAGGCCCTCCTTGATAAAGATGCCTGTGAGGATAGTGCCGAAGATGCCGCCCGTACCGTGGGTGGGGAACACGTCGAGTGCATCGTCAATCTGGGAGTGTGAACGCCAGTAAACGGCCACGTTGCAGATGAGTGTGATGACAAAGGCAATGAAGATGCTTTCGCCCACGGTGACATAGCCTGCCGACGGGGTGATGGCTACCAGACCGACCACGCAGCCCACGGCAGCACCCATGGCCGACGGCTTGCGGCCGCGCAGGCAGTCGAAGAATATCCATGTCATCATGGCCGTGGCCGAGGCGGTGTTGGTGTTCAGGAACGCTTTGACTGCCTGACCGTCGGCATGCAGCGACGAACCGGCATTGAAACCGAACCAACCTAACCAGAGCAGTGCAGCGCCAAGCAATACAAACGGGATGTTGGCCGGTTCGCTCTTCTCTGTGCTTCGACGACCCAGATAGATGGCTCCTGCGAGGGCGGCAATACCCGAAGAGGCATGCACGACAATGCCTCCGGCAAAATCGATGACGCCCCAGCCTTGGAAGAGGCCTTCGGGATGCCATGTCATGTGAGCCAGTGGGCAGTAGATGAAGAAAAAGAAGAATATCATGAAAAACATATAGGCCGAGAAACGCACGCGCTCGGCAAACGATCCCGTGATGAGCGAGGGCGTGATGATGGCGAACTTCATCTGGAACAAGGCAAAAAGCGCCAGCGGAATAGTAGCTCCGCCCAGCACGTTGCCGGCAGGTGTGGTGTAAACTTCGGCTCCCACGTTCTGGAACATCAAGAACGTCAGCGGATTGCCAATCACACCTCCGATGTCATCGCCGAAGCACAGCGAGAAGCCGACGACCACCCACAGCACCGAGATCAGTCCCATGGCAATAAACGACTGGAGCATGGTGGAAATAACGTTCTTCGCACCCACCATGCCGCCATAGAAGAATGAAAGTCCCGGCGTCATCATCAGAACAAAAATTGTGGCAGTAATCAGCCATGCCACATCTGCTGCTGAAACCACCGACCAGTCACACTCGAACGTAGGCTCTCCTACGAACACACCTGTGAGGGCTATCAATGTCATCGCCGTCATCAGGATTATCCAACGTTTCTTGATTTTCATCGTATTCTATCTTGAATTTATACATTCTTTTTATAAAGCCCCTCCCCATCCGAGGAAGGAGAGGGAATGCCTGGTAAAGATTAAGGCTGTAACGTGAGGCCGAGAACCAGGTAGGCTTTTTGCGAACAGGGGTTGCCAACGACCTGTCCGAAGACAGGAACGGAGAACGATTCGGTCACTTTGATGTCCTTCGTAGCCCGTAACGAGAGGTTGGTAACAGCAAACCCCGTTGTACCGTAGAAGTCGGTAGCAAAAGGGACGGCACCAGCCGTAGCAGTCCAGTCGACGGTCGCGAGGCGGAATGGGACAGTTGCCTCAACATAGCTGCTATAGGCCCGATCGCCGTCCTTGTTTACACCGTCGTTGCCAGCAAAATTGGTATACCATTGTAAGGCCACAGGGCCGAAGTCGTAGCCGATGTTGGCTTCAAATACGTGGTTAGTCCCATGAGCGTCGTATTTGAAGTAGCGACCGTCTGGGTCGAGTCCTACGTTGAACCAGTAGTCGGTCACACCTATGTTCAGTCCGCCGATGGCGTACCCGAGCGTCAGGTCGAACTCCTTCGTATCGGCAGGGTCGGTCAGTCCTACGCTGCCCCAGGCCGTCAGAGACAAGCCCTTGTATCCCACGCCGAGGTTCGGCTGCAACGACACGCTGCCCAAGTCCTGGCCGCGCCAGATATAACTACTTACAACGTCGCCACTAATCGCCGTTTCAACCTCTTCCTGTGCAAGGGAGGTGCTGCCAAGCACCATACCCATTGCCAATATAACAATCTTTTTCATACCTTTTTACTTTTTTACCTTTAGTTATAGCAGGACTCGCCATGTTCATAGATGTCAAGTCCTTCTTCTTCGATTCGCTTGTCCACACGTAGGCCGTGCAGCTTCTTAATGCCATAGAACAGGACGAAACCGCAGGCTGCAGCCCAAAGGTCGATGACCAATATGCCGAAACACTCGGCACCGAAGAATCCCCAGCCATGACCGTAGAAAACACCATTCGCCGTAGACAGCAGACCCGTCATCAGAGTGCCGAGAATACCGCAGACACCATGCACACTCGAAGCACCCACGGGGTCGTCAATATGCAGACGGTGGTCGATGAACTCGATGGCATAGACCAGCACCAATCCACAGACAAGGCCAATGATAACGGCTCCTATCGGTGACACAAGGTCGCAACCAGCCGTGATGCCCACCAACCCTGCCAGTACGCCGTTAAGTGTCAGCGAGAGCGACGGCTTACCATACTTCAGCCACGTCAGGAACATTGTGGCCGTACCGCCGGCAGCAGCAGCGAGGTTGGTGGTCAGGAACACATGACTTATGGCAATGCGGTTCACTTCGCCGCTGGCTGCCAGCTGAGATCCCGGGTTGAAGCCGAACCAGCCGAGCCAAAGGATAAACACACCCAGCGCTGCCATAGTCAGGTTATGGCCAGGAATAGCGCGACTCTTGCCGTCCTTGGCATATTTACCGATACGAGGACCGAGTGCCATCGCACCAATCAATGCCAGTACGCCACCAACGCTGTGTACGATGGCAGAGCCTGCAAAGTCGTGAAACACGTCGCCGAAGGTAGTCATCATAAAACCGCCAGCGGCATCGTTGCATAGCCAGCCGCCGCCCCATGTCCAGTGGCCCTCAATGGGATAGATAAACAATGAGATAACTGCACTGTAAATCAAGTACATCGAGAACTTGGTGCGCTCGGCCATGGCTCCGCTGACAATAGTTGCCGAGGTGGCGCAGAAGACGGTCTCGAAAATCAAGAAACCTTCTACAGGAAGGTCGCCTTTGTAGAATGAGAGGTCGCCCCAGTTAGGCATACCGATAAAACCGGCACCCTCGCTGCCGAACATGAATCCGAAGCCAATCAAGAAGAAGAGCAATGAGCCGAACATGAAATCGACAAAGTTCTTCATTAAGATGTTGGCCGTGTTCTTACCTCGCGTAAAGCCTGCCTCACACAGCGCAAAGCCCGGCTGCATCCAGAAAACCAACATGGCTGCCAATAGCATCCATACGGTATCGAGTGATAAACCTATTTCGTTCATAATTGTTATTGTGTTGTGTTATCCTTAATTATTTTTTGTCTCTCAATACGGTATCGCCGTTCTCACCTGTTCGAATCGACCATGTGTCTATCACTTCGCTTACGAAGATGCGTCCATCGCCAATCTCGCCCGTGTGTGCCACCTTCAGGATGACCTTCACTGTTGGCTCTACGAACTGATCACGGCAGACGATGGTCAGTGCCACACGCTCTATTACATCCGTTGAGTACTGTACGCCACGATATATCCGTTCTTGTCGGCTCTGACCTATGCCGTGGACGTTGTGGTATTCAAACCAGTCGATGTCCGAAGCGAGCAGTGCCTCCTTGACCTCCTCAAACTTGGTCTTGCGGATAATTGCTTCAATCCTTTTCATACTTTTTACCTTTTTTGTTAATATTACGTGACATCTTGCAAGAATTCGGCGGCAAAGGTACGGCAATTCTTGGAAAAAAGCCGCATATAATTCCAACTTTGCAACAACAAATTCTTGCGAAATGACAAAGTGTAAAGCTGAGAGCCAAGAATGGCTTGGTTTTGCTTTCGTTTTGTCAAAGGAATTGCTGTATTTGTGGCAAAATGTCAACCGTGTGCGATTCTAAAGTAAAATAATGTCGCGAATATGATTGTTCTTCTAACTATTTGTATTACCTTTGCACCCGAAATCGAAACAAAAGAAAGATTAAGCAAGGATAATATGACACAAAGTAAACTAAATGGTCTATATCAACCACAATATGAGCATGATGCCTGTGGTGTAGGCATGGTGGTGAACATCCATGGCGGCAAAAGCCACGAACTGGTGGATCAGGCGCTACGCGTGCTGGAGAATATGGAACACCGAGGCGCAGAGACACGCGATAAGACAGGCGACGGAGCGGGCATTATGGTGCAGATTCCCCATGAGTTCATTCTGCTGCAAGGGATTCCTGTGCCCGAGAAAGGAAAATACGGCACGGGGCTGGTGTTTCTGCCTAAAGCGGAAAAGGAGCAGCAGGAGATTCTGTCAGTGATGATTGAAGAGATAGAGCGCGAAGGCTTGCAACTGATGCACATGCGCACGGTACCTACTTGCCCGGAGGTGCTGGGTGAGGCTGCCCGACGCGTAGAACCAGCTATTAAGCAAATCTTTGTGACTGGCGTTTCTGACGAGAAGGTAGAAGCCCTTTCGCGAACATTATATATTATAAGGAAAAAGATAGAGCGGCGCATCACGCATCCCGACTTCTACATCTGCTCATTGAGCAATACAAATATCATTTACAAGGGAATGCTGACTAGCGGACAGTTGCGTCGGTATTTCCCCGACCTTTCGAACCCCTACCTGACAAGCGGACTGGCGCTGGTACACTCACGATTCAGCACAAACACATTCCCTACGTGGTCGTTGGCCCAGCCCTTCCGCTTGCTGGCTCACAACGGCGAGATCAACACTATTCGCGGCAATCGCGGATGGATGAAGGCCCGCGAGAGTGTGCTCAATAGTGAGGCATTAGGCGACATCAGAGAGATTTCACCTATCGTGCAGGAGGGCATGAGCGACTCGGCTTCATTGGACAACGTGTTTGAGTTTCTGATGATGAGCGGAATGTCACTGCCACAAGCGATGGCAATACTCGTGCCGGAGTCGTTCAACGACAAGAACCCTATATCAGAGGACTTGAAAGCGTTCTATGAGTATCATTCTATCCTAATGGAACCATGGGACGGGCCCGCTGCCCTGCTGTTCAGTGATGGTCGCTATGCAGGTGGCATGCTCGACCGAAACGGACTGCGCCCCTCGCGCTATACAATAACAAAGCAGGGCATGATGGTGGTTGCATCGGAGGTTGGCGTCATGGACTTCGAGCCGGGCGACGTAGTGAGCAAGGGGCGTCTGCAACCAGGAAAAATTCTGCTCATCGACACGCAGGAAGGCAAGATTTACTACGATGACGAAATCAAAGAACAGTTGGCAAAGGCGCATCCCTACCGTGAATGGCTCAGCGAGAACCGCGTGCAGTTGGAGAAGTTGAAGAGTGGCCGCAAGATGGAAAACTCGGTGAGCGACTTCGAACGGAAGCTTGTCACATTCGGCTTCGGTCAGGAGGACATCGACAAAACCATCATCCCAATGGCAACGACGGGTCAGGAACCTGTAGCAGCGATGGGTAACGACACGCCGCTGGCCGTCGTCAGCGACCGTCCGCAGGTGCTGTTCAACTATTTCCGTCAGCAGTTTGCCCAAGTGACGAACCCTGCCATTGACCCCATCCGCGAAGAGTTGGTGATGTCGTTGACAGAATACATCGGTGCCGTTGGCACCAACATCCTGACACCCGATGCCTCTAACTGCAAGATGGTGCGCCTGCCTCAGCCTGTACTGACCAACACACAGCTCGATATATTATGTAATATAAGGTATAAGGGATTCAAAACGAAAAAGCTCGCGATGACGTTCAGCCTCCAACCTGCAACCCACCCCCACCCCCTCCCGAGGGGAGGGGAGCCTGATTATGCTCAGGCAGGAGAGACCTTGAGAGTAGCACTTGACAGACTTTGCAAGGATGCAGAGGAAGCTGTTGACAATGGCTTCAACTATATTATTCTCACCGATAAATGTAACCAGACTCCCCTCCCCTCGGGAGGGGCTGGGGGTGGGTATATCCCTTCACTGCTGGCGGTGAGTGCCGTGCACCATTATCTGATCGGCGTCGGCAAGCGCGTGCAGACGGCGCTCATCGTGGAGAGTGGTGAGATTCGAGAGACGATGCACGCTGCATTATTGCTGGGCTATGGAGCCAGTGCACTGTGTCCCTACATGGCCTTCGCTATTCTCGACGACCTGGTGAAGCGAGGAAAGATTCAAGAGGAATACGCTACGGCTGAAAGTCACTATATCCAAGCGGTGGACAAGGGGCTGAAGAAGATCATGTCGAAGATGGGCATTTCGACTATTCGCTCGTATCGTGGCGCAAAGGTTTTCGAGAGCATCGGGCTGGGCGAGGAGTTGTTACGCAGATATTTCGGGACGGAGGTCAGCACTATCGGTGGCATCGGTCTGAAAGAGATCGCGCGCGATGCCATAGCTTTGTACAATGAGGGCATGGCGCAAGCAGATTCTTCACTCTTCACTTTTCATTCTTCACTTAAGAACCACGGGCAATTCTCTTGGCGCAAGGATGGCATCAAACACGCATGGAACCCCGAGACGATTGCGAAGCTGCAACTGGCTTGTAGAAAAGGTGACTACGAGAAGTTTAAAGAGTGGTCAAAGCTTGTCGATGAAAAAGAGGATCCCATCTTCCTCCGCGACTTCCTCACCTTTAAGAAGGTTTCTACTCCCCTCCCTCACAGGGAGGGGCAAGGGGGAGGGGCTGTCGAGTCCGTAGAGTCTATCGTAAAGCACTTCGTAACGGGAGCCATGAGTTTCGGAGCCTTGAGCATCGAGGCTCATGAGGCTCTTGCCTTGGCCATGAACAAACTGGGCACTCGTTCTAACACAGGAGAGGGCGGTGAGGATAATGCCCGCTACCACTCAGAGGTGGATGGCGTATCGCTGTCGAGCAAGACCAAGCAGATTGCCAGTGGTCGCTTCGGCGTGACAGCAGAATATCTTGTTAATGCTGAGGAGATTCAAATAAAGGTGGCACAGGGGGCCAAGCCTGGTGAAGGCGGCCAACTGCCCGGCTTCAAGGTGAATGACATTATCGCCAAGACGCGTAATGCTATTCCTGGAATCAGTCTGATAAGCCCACCGCCTCACCACGACATTTATTCCATCGAAGATCTGGCGCAGCTCATCTTCGACCTCAAGAACATCAACCCGACAGCTGCCGTCAGCGTGAAACTGGTAGCTGAGAGTGGTGTGGGCACCATTGCCGCTGGTGTTGCCAAGGCCAAGGCCGACCTCATCGTCATCAGCGGTGCTGAGGGGGGCACGGGCGCTTCACCAGCCAGTAGCATGCGATTCGCAGGTGTCTCGCCTGAAATAGGGCTTGCCGAGACACAGCAGACACTGGTCCGAAACGGCTTGCGCAATCAGGTGCGCCTGCAGACCGACGGTCAGCTGAAGACCGCCAAGGACGTCATTATCATGGCGATGCTAGGAGCCGACGAGTTCTCATTCGGTACGCTACCGCTGATTGTACTGGGCTGTGTGATGATGCGCAAGTGCAACACGAACACCTGTCCGATGGGAGTAGCCACTCAGAACCCCGAGCTGCGCAAGCATTTCGAGGGTCGTGCCGAGTACGTAGTCAACTATTTCACATTCCTTGCCCAGCAGGTGCGCGAATACCTCGCAGAAATCGGAGTTCACAGCCTGAAGGAAATCATCGGCCATACCGAACTGATCGACGTTCGTGTTCCCGACGGTTCTGCCGTCGGGAAATGGCAGACCATTGACTTCCGCCGTCTGCTATACAAACCTGAAAGACTACGTGTAGGCGACGAAACGGCGGGAATGACAGAAAAAGCACTCTATTGGGATCGTGGCGCCTATACGAAGGTGACAGGAGTGAAGGATGAGGAGATTATCAAGGCTGCACAAAAAGCCATTGACGAACAGGAGGAAGTTACCCTTGACTACGCCATCAAGAATACCGACCGTGCCGTCACGACGATGCTCAGCGGTGTCATTGCCAAGAAATATGGTGAGGCTGGCCTGCCCGACAACACTATCAACATCAAGTTCAAAGGCTCTGCAGGCCAGTCGTTCGGAGCATTTGCCGTTCACGGACTCAACCTCAAACTCGAGGGCGAATGTAATGACTACTTCGGCAAGGGGCTTAGCGGCGGGCGCATCAGCATCCTGCCTCCCGCCCGTCACAGTGAAGACTTTAAAGCAGAGGAGAATATCATCGCCGGTAACACGGGGCTGTATGGTGCCACCTCTGGTGAACTCTACATCAACGGAAAGGTGGGCGAGCGCTTCGGCGTGCGTAACAGCGGTGCCATCGCCGTCATCGAAGGTGCCGGCGACCACTGTTGCGAGTACATGACGGGAGGCCGCGTCGTAGTGCTCGGCGAGACGGGACGCAACTTCGCCGCTGGCATGTCAGGCGGCGTGGCCTATGTCTACGACCCGCACCACACGTTCGACTATTTCTGCAACATGGATATGGTGGAGCTCTCGCTTGTCGAGGACAGCAGTTCAAAGAAAGAGCTGCTCGAGCTCATCCGCCAACATTACCTGCACACGGGGTCGTCACTGGCCGGACGCATCCTCGACGACTGGCAGCGCATGGTTGAGGACTTCATACAGGTAGTGCCCATAGAATACAAGCGCGTGCTTGAAGAGGAGAAGATGCGACGCCTGCACGAGAAAATCGCAGGCATACAGAGAGACTATTAAATTGGTAAATTGGTATATTAGTCGTTTGGTCGTTTAGCGACATCACAAATGACTATAGAATTCCAAACGACCAAACTCACAAACTCACAAACTCACAAAACAACCAATGACAATGGGAAATCCAAAAGCATTCTTAGAGATACCGCGACAGGAAGCCGGCTACCGCCCTATCCACGACAGAATCCACGACTTCGGCGAAGTGGAGCAGACGCTCAACGCTCACCTGCGTCGACAACAGGCTTCGCGCTGCATGGACTGCGGTGTGCCCTTCTGTCACTGGGCCTGTCCGCTGGGCAACAAGGCTCCCGAGTGGAACGACGCCCTCTATAAAGGCGACTGGGAACTGGCCTCTCGCCTGCTCACAAGCACCAACCCCTTCCCCGAGTTCACCGGTCGCATCTGTCCGGCACTATGCGAAAAGGCCTGCGTGCTCAACCGCTTCAACCACGAGCCCACAACCAATCGCGAGGATGAGTGTGCCATCATCGAGGGAGCCTTCCGCGAGGGATATATCCAGCCGCGAGTACCCGCCGTCAGGAATGGGAAGGCGGTGGCCGTCGTCGGCAGCGGGCCAGCAGGCCTGGCAGCCGCCGATGCCCTTAACCAGATGGGCTACAGCGTCACCGTCTTTGAGAAAAGCGAAGCGGCGGGCGGATTGCTCAGATACGGCATACCTAACTTCAAACTGAATAAGGCAATCATTGACCGCCGCATACGCCTGATGGAGGAGGAAGGCATTGAGTTCAGATTCGGAGAGGCTGTCACGTATGCTGCGATATCATCGCAGCACACACAACAGTTTGCAGCCATTGTCCTTGCCACTGGCACCCCCACCGCCCGCGATCTGAAAGTCCCCGGTCGCGAACTCAAGGGCGTCCATTTCGCCCTTGACCTGCTGTCACAGCAAAATCGCGTGCTGGCAGGCACGGAGTTTACGCCAGATGAGCGCATCACCGCCAAGGGCAAGGACGTACTGGTCATCGGCGGCGGCGACACAGGCTCAGACTGCATCGGCACAGCCCACCGGCAAGGCTGTAGGAGTGTCACACAGATAGAGATCATGCCGAAGCCCGTGGAGGGACCCGTCGACCCGCAGAATCCCTGGCCCTACTGGCCCCACACGCTGAAGACCACGTCGAGCCACGAGGAAGGATGCACCCGACGCTGGAACATCAACACGCTGGAGTTTCTGGGAGAGGACGGCCGTCTGACAGGCGTCCGCGTGCAGGAGATGGAATGGAAGCCGAACCCAGAGGGCGGTCGCCCGCTGATGGTCGCGAAGGGCGAGCCCGAAGTCATCAAGGCAGAACTATGTCTGCTCGCAATGGGCTTCCTCAAACCTGAGCGCCCTGAATACCCGGAGAACGTCTTCGTATGCGGCGATGCCCAGAACGGTGCCTCGCTCGTAGTACGCGCCATGGCCAGTGGCATCACGACAGCAAAGAAAGTAAACGAATACCTCACAGTATGAAAATACCATTTACCAAGATGCACGGCTGCGGCAACGACTATATCTACGTCGACACCACGCATTACCCGATTGCCGGCCCCTCGGCATTCGCCCGTCGCTACAGCGACCGGCACAAAGGCATCGGAAGCGATGGGCTCGTGCTCATCGGCAAGAGCCCCCTGCCGGAGGCCGACTTCAGCATGCGTATCTTCAATGCCGACGGCTCCGAGGCCATGATGTGCGGCAATGCGTCGCGCTGCATCGGCAAGTACGTCTATGAGCGCGGGCTCACCGACAAGCACGACATCCGACTCCTGACGCTCTCAGGCATCAAGACGCTTAGCCTGAACATCAGAGGCAACTATATCGTTGAGAGCGTCACCGTCGACATGGGCGAACCGCTGTTCGACATCCCTAGCCGGCACAATCCCAACTGCAGCCTCAACGAAGGGACGTTTATATCGATGGGCAACCCCCACTACGTCATCTTTACCGACGACGTCGACCAGGTCGCCACAAGGGGAGCCAACCTTGAGCATCATCCGGCGTTCCCGCAACGCTGCAACATTGAATTCGCACAAGTACTGCCTGACGCCCGTATCCGTACCCGTGTCTGGGAGCGGGGCAGCGGCATCACCCAGGCTTGCGGCACGGGGGCCTGCGCCACAGCCGTTGCCGCCAGCCTTACCAACCGCGCAGGCCGCGAGAGCGACATCGTGATGGACGGCGGAACGCTACACATCGAATGGCGCGAAGCAGATAACCACGTCTACATGACCGGCCCCGCCGCCTTCGTCTTCGACGGCGAAGCAGAATGGCCCAATAAATAGCAAATCGAAAATCGTAAATAGTAAATATTCATGGCTTTAGTAAACATCCACTTCCTAAACCTGCAGAACAACTACTTGTTCGCTGAAATCGCCAAGAAGGTGAATGCGTTCAAAGTGACCCACCCTAAAGCGGACGTCATCTCGCTAGGCATCGGCGACGTGACACAGCCCTTATGCCCTGCTGTCGTCGAGGCCATGCACCGTGCAGTCGACGAGATGGCTACCCTAGAGGGATTCCGAGGCTACGGTCCAGAGCAAGGCTACGACTTCCTGCGCGAGGCAATCCTGAAGAACGACTTCTTGCCACGTGGCATACACCTCGACAAGGACGAGGTATTTATCAGCGACGGTGCGAAGTCTGACACCGGCAACTTCCAGGAACTGCTTCACTGGGACAACTTCATCGGCGTCACCGACCCTATCTACCCTGTCTATATCGACTCCAACGTGATGATAGGCCGCTGCGGCACCTATCGCGATGGCCGATGGACCAACGTGTGCTATCTGCCTACAACGGCAGAGAACGGCTTCGTGCCAGAGCTGCCCAAGAGACGGCCCGTCGACGTCATCTACCTCTGCTATCCCAACAACCCCACCGGAACCGTCATCTCGAAAGCAGAGCTGCGCAAGTGGGTGAACTATGCGCTGAAGAACGATGCCCTCATCCTCTTCGACGCTGCCTACCAGGCCTACATACAGGATCCGGAGATTCCGCATAGCATCTATGAGATACGTGGGGCCCGCAAGTGTGCCGTCGAGTTCCGCTCGTTCTCCAAAACAGCCGGATTCACCGGCGTGCGCTGCGGCTATACCATCGTGCCCAAGGACGTCAGCGTCAGCACCTTCGAAGGCGAGCGCATCCCGCTGAACCAGCTATGGCTGCGACGGCAGTGCACGAAGTTCAACGGCACAAGCTATATCTCACAGCGCGCCGCCGAGGCCATCTATACACCTGAGGGCAAGCAGCAGGTGAAGCAGACCATCGACTACTACATGCAGAATGCTGCGAAGATGCTCACCGCCCTGCGCTCGCTAGGTTACGAGTGCTACGGCGGCGAGAACGCCCCCTACGTCTGGATGCGCACCCCCGACGGCATGTCTTCCTGGCAGTTCTTCGAAGCACTCCTCTACGGTGCCAACGTTGTCTGCACCCCCGGCGTCGGCTTCGGTCCAAGCGGCGAGGGCTACGTCCGCTTCACAGCCTTCTGCAGTCACGAACAAACCGACGAGGCACTGGAGCGAATCAGGAAATGGATGAGATAGCCAATGGTGTTAAATAGTTAAATAGTTAAATCGTAAATAAATAGTAAATCGTAAATCGTAAATCATTATGATGGAAGCATTAAGATTTCAAGTCGTCGGCGAGGCCTTCCGCAAGAAGCCGCTCGAAGTAAAAGCACCGGCAGAACGCCCTGCACACTATTTTGGCAAGAAAGTGTTCAACCGCGAGAAGATGTACAAATACCTGCCAAAGGACATCTATGAGAAAATGATCGACGTCATCGAGAATGGTGCCCGTCTGGATCGCAGCGTTGCCGATGCCGTGGCGGCGGGCATGAAGCAATGGGCCACGGAGCAGGGCGTCACACATTATACCCACTGGTTCCAACCGCTCACCGAGGGCACCGCCGAGAAGCACGACTCCTTTATCGAGCATAACGGAAAGGGAGGCATGGTCGAGGAGTTCACCGGCAAGCTGCTCGTACAGCAAGAGCCCGATGCCTCGAGCTTCCCCAGCGGCGGCATCCGCTCAACATTCGAGGCGCGCGGCTATTCAGCCTGGGACCCCACCTCGCCCGTCTTCATCATCGACGACACACTCATCATCCCCACCGTATTCATTTCTTATAGCGGTGAGGCCCTCGACTACAAGGCTCCGCTGCTGCGTGCCCTGCATGCAGTGAACGTGGCTGCCACCGACGTATGCCACTATTTCGACCCTAGCGTAAAAAAAGTGACCTCGAACCTTGGATGGGAGCAGGAGTATTTCCTCGTCGACGAGGGCCTCTATGCCGCTCGCCCCGACCTGCTGCTCACCGGACGCACGCTGATGGGCCACGACTCAGCCAAGAACCAGCAGATGGACGACCACTACTTCGGAGCCATCCCGGAGCGAGTAGCTGCCTTCATGAAGGAGCTGGAGATTGTTGCCCTCGAACTGGGCATCCCCTGCAAGACGCGCCACAACGAAGTTGCCCCCAATCAGTTTGAGCTGGCACCCATCTTCGAGGATACCAACCTGGCCGTCGACCACAACATGCTGCTGATGTCGGTGATGAAGCGTGTGGCCCGCAAGCACGGCTTCCGCGTATTACTCCACGAGAAGCCCTTCGCAGGCATCAACGGCTCCGGCAAGCACAACAACTGGAGCCTGTCCACCGACAATGGGGTGCTGCTCCACGCCCCAGGCAAGACGGCAGAGCAAAACCTGCGCTTCGCCACGTTCATCGTCGAGACACTGATGGGCGTCTATCACCACAACGGACTGCTGAAGGCCTCTATCATGTCGGCCACCAACGCCCATCGCCTGGGTGCCAACGAGGCACCTCCCGCCATCATCTCGTCGTTCCTTGGCAAGCAGGTGTCCGAACTGTTAGACCATATCGAGAAGGCCGACACAGACGACATCCTGGCGATGGCCGGCAAGCAAGGCATGAAGATGGACATACCAGAGATTCCAGAGCTCTTCATCGACAATACCGACCGCAACCGCACGTCGCCCTTCGCCTTCACAGGCAATCGCTTTGAGTTCCGCGCCGTAGGCAGCGAAGCCAACTGCGCCTCAGCGATGATCGCCCTCAACAGTGCTGTGGCCGAAGCACTTATCGAGTTCAAGAAGCGTGTCGACGCGCGCATCCCCGACTTCGAGAAGAAACTGGCAGGCACGGAGCACAGCCCTGTGATGCACGCCATCATCGACGTGCTGCGCGAGGACATCAAGACCTGCAAGCCCATCCGCTTCGACGGCAACGGCTACAGCGACGAGTGGGTAGTGGAAGCCGAGAAGCGAGGACTTGACGTGGAGAAGTCCTGCCCACGTATCTTCGAGCGCTACCTCGACCCAGAGAGCATACAGATGTTCGAGAACCTCGGCGTAATGACGCGCAAGGAGCTTGAGGCCCGCAACGAGGTGAAGTGGGAGACCTATACGAAAAAGATTCAGATAGAGGCACGCGTCCTGGGCGACCTCTCGATGAACCACATCATTCCCGTGGCAACACGCTACCAGAGCCAGCTGCTGGAGAATGTGGAGAACATGGCACGCGTCTTCTCAGAGGAAAAGGCCGACAAGCTCTCTGAGCGCAACCTCAAGCTCATCGAGGAGATTGCCGAGCGCACCTCAGCCATAGAGAAAGGTGTAGAGGACCTGGTCAATGCCCGCAAGCTGGCCAACAAGATCCAGGACGAGCACGAGAAGGCCA
Organism: uncultured Prevotellaceae bacterium; assembly: GCA_946539475.1. The sequence goes on from CAMNHM010000004.1 coordinate 45,149, forward strand.
TCGCCTATCACGACACGGTGGAGCCGAAGCTCGACAGCATCCGCTACGAGATCGACAAGCTGGAGCTCATCGTCGACGACTCACTGTGGCCACTGCCCAAATATCGAGAGCTGTTGTTTATACGATAAGGGGATTGCATAGACAAGTTGTTCCAGCTGTAAAAAACGAAGCTGGAACAACTTGTCTACACCGTTACTTCCTGACGACCTTCTGCTGGTTCTGGATGACGATGCCACGGGTGGTGGCAGTGGCGGGCGTGCCCTGGATGGCGGCAAGCATCCAAAGCTTCATCGATTTCATGCTATAAGGATATTTGGATGCAAAGGTACTATTTTTATTGTTTACGGCAAAAAAACAATGCCGTTCTAATCATCTTTAACATTCATCTATAGAGACCAATGGCAGCTGTTGGAGGTCAGGGATATTGACCAGTTGGAGAATGAAACACAAAAGGCTATTTCCATATATCGTCCAAAGATATAACTTTAAAATTGCCATTCTTGATATCTTCTTCACCTTGGCGTATGATATCGACCATAGCTGGTGAAGACATGATATACTCCGTCTCATCCATTGCCTTCTTCTGGGCAGTCAACTTCTTGAGATACTTCACGGCCTTCTTCATCAGCCCCTCATCCTCTGCGATAATGCTCAGTTCGCGGAATAACTCCGCATTTAGTTCCATTGCTGTCATAATACGTTTTTTTGTCCGCTGCAAAGTTAAGCATAATTTCCGAATAAAACAAATTTTTGAGCAGCGAAGGCAGAGAAAGTTTGTTTAATCTCAGCTGAGTAGCTATAAAAATTCGATTGAAAGTCAAATATAACAAAACAATTATTTAAACTACACAAATTACCTTCATCTTACATTTTTGCATATAACAAAATGGAATATAGCATATTAAGTATAGTGTAGGCAAAATTTCATCTTACACTTTTCGACTAAAAATAGAAGATTTTCGGTCAAACACTTGCATTTTTCCCATTATTTTTGTATCTTTGCAAAAACTTTCAGAAAGCGGCAGATACTACAACCATCAAAAGACACAAGCCAAAATGACAACGACAAACAACATGAACATCACAGTCATCAACACAATAAGAAACGAGAAGAGGTACACACACGTGGAACTCGACGACTTCGTCAGACAGCTCAAGGACGGAACCTATCGACAGCAGTACGTCAGCGACTTCCGCAAAGAGGTGTGCTTCGCCGCAGAATGGCAGAAGCAGAACGGCGAAGTGAAGGCCAAGAGCCTCAACAGGCTGGTGCTCCTATCGCTGGAGAACCTGCGCGACATGGCCACCGCAGAGGAATACAAGCGGCTGGCCGCCCTGCAGCCCTACACCCTGCTCAGCTTCCTAGGCCACGACGGCCACTCGCTGCACATCGTTTGCCCCTACTCCACCAAGGACAGCCCGGAGGACCGTCACCCCCAGGCAACGGAGCCGACGGGCGCCAGCAGCACAGCAACGGCAGCACTGCTCAACGCATTCCGCAAGCTCCACTATATCTACTCCTCACAGCTGGGCACACCGCTGGCGGAGCAAGAGCCGGCACTCGACAGCTGCTGCAAGGCCAGCTACGACCCGCAGCCGCACTACAACCCCTCGGCAATAGACATCATCGTATCGTCGGAACCCGAGCGCACTCCTGACTACCGCGCGATGCAGGAAGCGATCAGCGACTACAACTACCCCGAGGAGATACCCGGACTGAGCCTGCGCAACAGCCGCATGCGACGCTTCCACGACTGCCTCGACGACGCCATCGAGCGACATCGCAACATCGACGACACAGAGGCCTTCGCCACAGCAGTACTCGAACGGCTGGCCGACGGCTGCCGAGTGATGGGACTGCCACAGGCATGGTGCGCACGCGTAGCCGGCTACATCCCCCTGCTGGACGACAACTTCAGCAGCGACACCATCGAGAGCGCCTTTAAGACAGCATACCTGCGCCAGACGCTGAAAGTAATCCCCATGAAGTTCACCCGACCATCGGCACTGCTCACCTACAAGACTGAGGCTTACATGAAGGAGCACTACACCTTGCGTCTGAACGTCATGACGGGCACTCCCGAATACCGCATGAACGCCGTCGGCTATGGTTTCCAACCACTCGACCAGGCAGCACGCAACACCATGACCATCAACGCGCTGAAGGCCGGCG
>CAMNHM010000005.1 GCA_946539475.1 uncultured Prevotellaceae bacterium
CCTGTCAGCTCTACATGCGCCGCTTCAACGATGGCGACGTCATCACCGTCGAGCCCTGGCGCTCGGCTGCCTTCCCCGTCATCAAGGACTGCATGGTCGACCGTAACGCCTTCGACAAGATCATCCAGGCTGGTGGCTATACCACCGTTCGCACCGGTCAGGCACAGGATGCCAACGCCATCCTCATCCCCAAGGAGGATGCCGACGAGGCTATGGACTGCGCCTCTTGCATCGGCTGCGGTGCCTGCGTCGCTGCCTGTAAGAACGGCTCGGCTATGCTCTTCGTATCGTCGAAGGTCTCACAGCTCGCACTCCTTCCCCAGGGTCGCGTAGAGGCCAAGCGCCGTGTGAAGAACATGATCGCCAAGATGGACGAGCTCGGCTTCGGAAACTGCACGAACACCCGCGCCTGCGAGGCCGTCTGCCCGAAGAACGAGACTATCGCCAACATCGCCCGCCTGAACCGCGAGATGCTCAAGGCAAAGATGGCAGACTAATAAAAGACATTAGCGAGGAGCGGGCGGCATTCTGTGTCGTCCGCTCTTGTTATAGTAGTATGCAAGAAACATATAGAAGCCGCCCCTCTACCCTAATAAAAATTATCGAAAAACATTGCCACCTCTGCAACACTAGCTGATAGTCAGCGCGTTACTGTTGCAGATATGGTGACAAAGGTGGCAGACTTTCTGCATTTTAGCACTAAAAATATCGTTTTTTGAGGAAAAAGAGGCTTAAAACGATACGTTTTTTAGGTTTGTTGCGATACGTTCTCAGGTTTTTTGCGATACGTACTGATGGTTTGTTCTATCGGGTGGAATACTCCGCCACATACGTACCTGTACCTTGTTCCATGGGGTGGAACAAAGGTTCAAGTACGTTCTTGTGAGTCGCAATGACTATTGTAAGTAGTCACTCCATCCCGACAAAAATAATAAGCTCCGTGTCACTCCGTGGTGAAAAAGACTTGTATATTATTAAATAATGTACGCGCGAGGCGCGCCTGCTTTCAGCGGAGCATGATAGCGGTGAAGATACGCCCGGAACGGATACTCAGGCGGCGGGCAGAGAAGAACGTATCGTAGTGAAGGAAGGTGCAGGCGGGGCTTGGGGCGATGTGTTCTGGCTGGAGGCCTGCCTGGATGAGCTGAAGGCGATTGCAAAGGGGCAGGTCGATATGCCATTTCTCTTGCTGCAGGGGATCTTCTGACGGGTATCGGCGGCTGATGGCCTGCATGTCGAAGCCGGCGCTGCGGAAGGCCTTGTAAACCTCGTCGCCCACCTCGAAGCTCTCGAGGCTGATGCCAGGGCCTGTCTGTGCCTTGAGCCTTTGGGGGTGGCTGCCGTAGGCCTGACACATGGCGCTGACGGCATGTTGGGCAATGCGTCGCAGAGTGCCTCGCCAACCGGCATGAATGGCACATACGGCACGATGCTCCTCGTCGTAGAGCAGCAGCGGGATGCAGTCGGCTGTGCTCACTCCGATGCAGATGCCCGTGAGGTCGGTCATCAGCGCGTCGAAACCCTCTAGTGGGGTAGGGTGGGCGAGAAAAACGCTGTCGATACGTGCCACGCGCGTCTCGTGGGTCTGGTGGGGCATCAGCAGGCAGTCGTCGCTGATGTCCAGCAGCCGACAGAGGGCTGCCCGATTCTTGCCGATGGCCTCGTCGCTGTCACCGCAGTAGCGGTTGATATTGAACTCGCCCCACGCCCCCGTGCTGTAGCCTCCACGTCGCGTGCTGCTGAACGCCGTGACGCCCACGCCCATGTCGTAGTAGTGTAGTTGTGGCGTCGCTGCCTGAATGTCTTGCCTTCTCTGTTCCATAGGATGCAAAGGGTACGAATCGGTGGTCTGGCTTCGTCGAAGCCCATAAATGTGGCTGCCTAATCAGCAGGATTACGTTTGACGATGATAGATGCCTCCCGTTGCCTTGGCTTGCAATAAGAGGAATATAGTTCTTCATTTTCTGCCTTGAAGGAACGGCTATCGAACTGCATTACAGTTTTGGCAGGAGTATAGCTGACTGATATCTGGCGGGAATTGACCTTTGCCACACCATACCTCTCCATGCGTTCACGGAGTCTCATTCTCAGTTCGGTTATCTGCTCTTCTATCGCAGTCTTTTCATTGAGCAGTCTTGACAATTCACGTTCATATTCATCAAACCAGCCTTCTGGGGCTGTTTCCGTGGCAGTAGCTGTTGGCAGGGGCTCTGTTTCAAATACAGTAGCAGCCAGTTTGAAATGTGCTCCCTCATATTCCAGACCTAATGAGCAGGTAAGAAACATGGTGCCTTTCTGCCCTGTAGCCTGGTGCCCTTGTCGGAGCTCGCTCTGATAGCACGGATCTGTTATAGGGAAGTCATATTGGTGTCCGTGATAAATGAAACTGATGCGATAGCGCACCTGCCCCGAATATCCTTCGTCAGCATAGACCTCAGCATGTTCGACTCGGATGAGCAGAATAGAATGGTTGCCTTGACGATAGTCGAGAGGGAGTACTGCTTTTCCATAGTTGTAGAACACATGGCGGTGGTTTTCGTCCATAAAGCGCTGGAGCAGCTTTGAGGTGATCGCATAATGCTTGCCAGTGTTAGTCATTTTCTGGAAAAAGACATTCTCTTGTTGTGCTTGTGATGGGCACGGTATTACACCCTCAAGCTTAACAACGTCGAGTACGTTGATGAGTGAAGCCAAATGGTTGGGTATCTCGCCGGTCGTTGTATCTTTACAGATGGGGCGAATCCACTTGGCGGCTCCATTTCCGTCTCTTACAACCTTACTCTTCTCGCTATCCCACAGCACTTCGACACCAGCGATGCACCTGCCACCATGCTTATACGAGTTTGCCAAACAAATGAAATATTTGTCCATGATGATGCGTTATTGCAGGTGTACTATTCTTACTTCCTCTGGAGAATGTTTCTTCATATACTCTGCCAACAGTCTGCGGTGGCAGTTCTCTGTAGTATCCTCACTGCAGAGAAAGCATGCCCCATCGAACGGCTTGACACCATACTTGCGGAGTATGTCCCGGTCTTTGAGCATCGCGGTGTAGATGTCTTCGTATTCCTGCCATGTCACTTCCTGCTTATGCCATTTGTCAAGCAGTTCTTTCGTGGGTGCAAAGTCAGTGATGTGCTTGTAGGGTATATGGCAGATTTCCTTTACAAAGAATTCCAAGTCCTTCCCCTTTGCAAACCCCGACAGTTGACTGCCGTTGCTGATGCGCACATCAACTAGTTGCTTAACTTTATTGTCGCGGAGCAGGTTGAAGAACTGCTCCGCACTTTTCTTTGTGAATCCTATGGTAAAGAGTGTAATCATTGCTTAATAAGTTTCTTCTAACTCGTATTGTGGTTTGTACCCAATTTCCTTGTTCTTCAGCCGGTAGGCATCACGTCGCTGGTCTTCCTCCGTATAACAGCCAAAGAGCTGGTCAATGTCGGGAAGCTTAGGTTTCTTGGAATAGAGGTATTCGTCTATCATTTTTTTTTCCAGTGCTTTATGCGAAGCTGACTCCCCGTCCTTCAAAATGTGCTGCACCTCAAGTCCATTGTCGTAGAAATAGCGTGATACAAGCGAGAAGCGGTGACACTCCAGTGGATTGGCCTCAGAACACATCAAAGAGATATGATACCCCTTCTGCAGGCCATTCATTAACCGCTCGACACCGCGCTTGAAATTGGTCGTTCTGACGGCTTGTTCAAAATCAACCTGTCCTTCGGTATTCAGACAATCTGTCCGACGTGCACCGAACTCTTCTCCAAAATGTAGATAATGAATATCATGCTTTTTAAGGAACCATTTCAGTGGCTCCATATTAAACTGAGGTGTGTATTTGCTGGCAGGCACACTCCTTACATCGACGATGCAGTTGACATCGTGTTTCTTCAGCAAGTCAAGAAATTCTTCTTGCGACTGATTGGAGTGTCCGACGCTGTAGAGTCTGAATTTGCCCATACGAATGATTTCTTCTTTCGTATGCAAAGATAGGGAAAATATGCCAAACGGCAAAGGCTTTTAGCTTTTTTATTTCTCAGGAGTATAGAAAAAACAGGAATGAATTTTGCTCGTCTCAAATAAATGTATTATATTTGCACTTGCAAAGCAGATATGAAGACGATAATTGTATTGACAGCAGCTGTGATGCTCGTACTCCTTGGATGCTCGGAACGTGCAGAGCGCTCGGGGAGCGAGCCGGAGCGTAGTGCGGAGGAAGTCCGACTGGAGCATAGTCGGCATATTGACAGCACGACACTCTGGGCATATACCCGTGCGGCTGAGGTGGGGCTCTCGAGGCTGACGGCAGAGGCATGGCTGCTCGTCGACGACGCTACCGGACGGGTCATCAGCCAGAAGAATGCTCACAGACGGATGCTGCCTGCCAGCCTGACGAAGATGATGACCTGTCTGCTGGCGTTGGAGCATGGACATCTCGACGACACCATCGCCATCACACCCGATGTCTACATAGCCCGTAACTCGCGGGTGAAGTCAGGCGACAGCTATCGTGCCGCCGACCTCCTCACGGAGATGATGCTGCAGAGCGACAACGACGCTGCCTACGCCCTTGCCAACCACGTAGCGGGCGACACGACGGCCTTCTGCCAGATGATGAACAGCAAGGCCACCTACCTGGGGATGGACAGCACCCACTTCGTCAATCCCAACGGCATGCCGGGTGGCAGACCCTCGGCCGACGACCCGCTGCAGGGCGAGAACTTCACTACTGCCCGCGACCTGCTCGTGCTGGCACGCTATGCCATGAGCGATACGGCTTTTGCCAGCATTGTCAGGACACCCTTTGCCGACATTCCCCTCGTCGACGGCCGACACCTGCCTTCGCCCAACACCAACGAGCTGCTGCGCTCCTACGAGGGATGCATCGGCGTGAAGACCGGATTTACGCGGAAGGCAGGCTTCTGCCTCGTCTCTGCTGCCCGTCGTGGTGACACGACGCTCTTCCTCGTCCTGCTGAAAAGCAAGACGCTCGAGGCCCGCTTCACAGAGTCGGCCGCGCTGCTCGACTATGGCTTCCGGATAATGGAGCACTACAAGAAAGCCATTTTTTCAAAGGATTATTTTGCCAATTAGAAAACTATTCGTATCTTTGCACCAACATCTTTAATTCAACCTAATAATGAAAAAGCTATTTTTGACTCTTCTGCTCATGGGAGCAGTGTCTGCACATGCTGCAGAAAACCCAGTGTTGACGATTGAGGGTGGACAGGTGCAAGGTGTACTGGCCGACGACCATCCTGATGTGTATGTCTATCGTGGCATCCCCTATGCCGCACCTCCTATCCGCGAGAACCGATGGAAGGCACCACAGCCCGTAGTGCCCTGGAAGGGCGTGAAGATTTGCGACACCTTCGGACGCCCGAGCTATCAGGCCATCCAATACACGGGTGGATACTATACGGAGTGGGGCTACGGCAAGGAGGCTGCCTTCAGTGAGGACTGCCTCTACCTGAATGTATGGACGAAGGCCCCTGGACAGGCGGGGAAGAAGCTGCCCGTGGCGCTGTGGATTCACGGTGGCGGCTATCGCGAGGGCTTTGGCTCGGAGCCAGAGTTCGACGGCCAGGAGTGGGGTGCCAAGGATGTGGTGCTCGTATCAATCAACTATCGTCTTGGCATCTTCGGATTCCTGACGCATCCCCTGCTGGCAGAAGAGAGCCCTAATAAGGTCTCCGGCAATTATGGCATTCTCGACCAGATCGAGGCCCTGAAGTGGATCAAGAAGAACATTGCGCAGTTTGGCGGCGATCCCAACAACGTGACGATCTTCGGCCAGAGTGCCGGCGGCGGCAGCGTGCGCACCCTCTGCGAGTCTCCCCTCGCACGGGGCTTGTTCCATAAGGCTGTGATCATGAGTGCCCAGGGTCTCGCCATCCCCAATCCCAATGGTGGCGGCATGATGGGTGGTCGTTATAGCGGCGGATCCATCGAAGACGCGATGAACAATGCCAAGAAGATGTTCGACTGGGCAGGTATGACCGATCTGCAGAAGATGCGGCAGGCCAGCACCGAGACCGTCTTCGCCCTGCCGACCATCTATCAGCAGGTGAACAGCGCCGGGCAGCAGCAGGGACCCTTCGGCGGCATGATGATGGGCATGCGCTACATGCCGATGATCGACGGCTACGTCAGCGTGAAGAGCTTCGACGATGCCACCCGCGAGGGCACCTTGGCCGATGTGCCTTATATGATCGGTTTCACGCTCAACGATATGGGTAATATGGCGCCCAACATTGCCGAGTTCTGCAAGGTTCGTGCAGAGAAAGGCGGCAAGGCATGGGCATACCAGTTTGCACGTCCGCTGCCCGACGACGGCAGCCATCCTGAGGTGACACAGCGCCTGCGTGGCGCCTTCCACTCCAGCGACCTATGGTTCGTGTTCAAGTCGCTCAAGCACTGCTGGCGTCCGTGGACAAAGGGCGACTGGGATCTCTCCGAGAAGATGCTCACCGCCTGGACCAACTTTGCCAAATACGGCGACCCCAATGGCCCGAAGGGTGGCGCATGGGCTCCCTGTACTGAGAAGAATCCCAAGTTCATGGTGTTCAAACTCAACGATAAGGACGCTGAAGCATCCTTCTTCGGCGAGCCTGAGAAAGCTCCTCAGCAGGCATTCCCAGGAGGCTTCGGCAGATGATATACAAAATCATGGGGACGGCAAATTCGCCGTCCCCATGATTTTATCTCTCAGCTCTCAACTCTCATCTCTCATCTCTCATCTCTCAACTCTCAACTCTCATCTCTCAACTCTCAACTACATATATCCCAGCCAGCGCAGGATATCATTGAGGTTGGCAACAACCATCAGCAGTATCAGGATGCCGAAGCCGACGTACTCGGCCCGGATCATAAACTGCTCGGAGGGCTTGCGCCGGGTGATCATCTCGTAGAGCAGGAACAGCACATGTCCGCCGTCGAGGGCTGGGATGGGAAGGATGTTCATGAAGGCAAGGATGATGCTCAGGAAGGCGGTCATCTCCCAGAAGCGATGCCAGTCCCACACCTCGGGGAAGAGGCTGCCGATGGCTCCGAAGCCACCCAGCGACTTCGCTCCCTCGCTGGTGAAGACGTACTTCATGTCGCTGACGTAGCCTGCCAGCTTATGCCATCCGTAGCCGATGCCGGCAGGGATGCTCTCTAGGAATCCATAGTGGAAGGTGGTGGGCTCGTATTTCGACATCGTGACGAAGCCCAGCTGCAGGTCGGGCGTGAGCACAGCCTGCAGGGTGTCGCCGGCGTAGACGATGCTGTCGGCAAGCTGCTCGTGGGCCGCACGCCATACGACGAGCTCCACCGTCCTCACACGGAGGCTGTCGGCTGGTGTCTTTGCCGTGGTGAGCACGTCGCTCAGCCGGGCTATCTCGTCGGTGAACTCGTTGTGTGAGTCGACGCTGTGACCGTTGATAGCCATGATCGAGTCGCCCTTCTGCAGACCAATCGCAGCAGCCGGTGTGCCGGCCACGACACTGTCGATGACGGCGGGCAGCAGCGGGCGCATGAACATCGGCGTGGCCTTGAACATGTTCAGCAGGTTCAGCTCCGTCGTCTCAGGGATGGTGATCGTCATCGGACTGCCCTCGCGGATGATGTTCACCTGGCGAGCCTTCGACACCTCGCGGAAGAGGTCGTCGTCGAACTTCTTCAGCTGCCCGCGGTCGGTGCTGACGAGGATGTCGCCATCGTGGAATCCCAGGGCCTTCGCCTCCTTGTTGAACTTCATGCCGTCGGTCATCTTGCTGACAGGCACGTAGGTCTCGCCCCAGTGGAAGAGGATCATCGAGTAGATGAAGAGCGCCAGGAGGAAGTTCACCAGCACGCCGCCGATCATGATGAGCAGGCGCTGCCACGTGGGCTTCGTGCGGAACTCCCAGGGGTGCGTCTCTTCCGACAGCTTCTGGTTGGTCTCGTCGATCATGCCGTCGATGGCGCAGTAGCCGCCCAGCGGCAGCCAGCCCAGGCCATACTCCGTGCCGACATACTCTTTTTCCATGACGGTCTTCTTCTCGTCGCCGTCCTCTACCTCCACCTCTTTCGTTGGCACCACCTCGGGCTTCAGCCGCAGCAGGCGCCGCACCCAGGTGTCGTAGGTGCTCATGATGTGGAACTTCGGATTGAAGAACAGGTAGAACTTCGTCACCCTCACCTTAAAGATCTTGGCAAAGGTGAAGTGCCCCAGTTCGTGGAGCAGCACCAGCAGGCTGATGGCCAGCAGGAATTGTAGCAGTCTTATCAGAAATACTTCCATTCTTTTTTTTTCTCTGAGCCCCCTGAGTTCTTTGTAAGACAAAGCGGCAGAGCCGAGCGAGGGGGGTGGGGGTCTGAACAAGCGTGGATCAGACTTTATATTAATGTAACCGTTATTGGGGGCTGCGCTTGTTCAGACCCCCAACCCCCTAACTTAGGGGGCTTATGCAGTCAAGGGCTATCCGCCGTGCCTCGCGGTCGGTCTCGACGTAGACGTCGTAGTCGGGCTGCGCAGAGAAGGCTGTGCGCTGCATCGTAGCGGCGATGACGTCGGCCATCTGCGGGAAGGAGCAGCGGTCCTCTAGGAAGGCGCGGTTCACCACCTCGTTGGCAGCGTTCACGATGCAGGGCATGTTGCCGCCCTTACGGATAGCCTCGAAGGCCAGTGCCAGGCAGCGGAACTTCTCGAGGTCGGGCTCGAAGAACTCCAGCTTCTGCGCCTTGAACAGGTCGAGACGCTCGCCGCTCAGCGGCAGCCGCTCAGGGAACGTCAGCGCATACTGGATGGGCAGCCGCATGTCGGGCACGCCCAGCTGCGCCTTCACCGAGCCGTCCATGAACTGCACGGCCGAGTGAACGATCGACTGCGGATGGACGAGCACCTGTATCTGGCTCGCATCGACGCCGAAGAGCCATTTCGCCTCGATCACCTCGAAGCCCTTGTTCATCATCGTAGCCGAGTCGATGGTAATCTTTGCTCCCATGTCCCACGTAGGATGGCGCAGGGCGTCGGCCTTCGTCACGCTGGCCAGCTGCTCGGCGGGCATCAGGCGGAAGGGGCCTCCGCTGGCCGTCAGCAGGATCTTGTCGATGGGATTGTTATCCTCGCCGACGAGGCTCTGGAAGATGGCTGAGTGCTCGCTGTCGACGGGCAGGATGCTTGTGTGGTACTGCTGCGCCAGCTGCAGGATGAGCTCACCGGCCACGACGAGCGTCTCCTTGTTGGCAAGGGCGATGGTCTTGCGGGCGCGGATGGCGTGGATGGTGGGCGACAGGCCGGCGAAGCCCACCATTGCCGTCAGCACGATGTCGATAGGATCGGCCTCGACAATCTCGTCGAGTGCCCGTGCGCCGGCATAGACTTTCACGTCGGGCATGTCGGCCATCAGGCTTTTCAGCCGTTCGTAGTGAGCCTCATTGGCAATGACCACTGCAGCGGGGTTCCACTGATGGGCCTGCGCAGCCAGCTCTTCAACGCGATTGTTGGCCGTCAGGCAGTACACCTCGAACCGGTCGCTGTGCTCGCTGATGACCTCCAGTGCCTGTGTGCCGATGCTCCCCGTGGAGCCAAGGATGGCTATTTGCTTGCGTTTCATTCTATATGATACGTTCTTTTCGGCCGCAAAAGTACTAAAAATATTCCAAACTGCCGCATCCGTAGCTATAAAGAATCTAAAAATGTGATGAACAAAGTGTTTACATGACGTGAACACTTTGTGTCTGCGCTTTTACATTTCCATGCCCTGTCGCCGTCAGTCAGACAGCGTAGCGGTATGTGAGGTGAATGGGGTATGAGGGGGCATCTTGAATGATTTTCTGCAAAAATCACATAAAATTTGCACTTTTTTATATAAAAAGATGGTAATATGCTGATTTTTGACTACTTTTGCAAGCAATAAATCAGAATTACAGCTTATGTTAAGGACAACAACACCAACTATAGTATCAAGAGACAGCCGTAGTGTGACCGTGAGAATGAGCAATTCCCGATGGAAGCGCTATCAGCAATTGGAGGAGTCGTATGTCGTGGCCTCGCATGTGCTCAATGGATTGGAGGAAATGAAATCGCTGAAGCCGATGACCATTGAGGAGGCCGAAGCAGAGCTTGACCAACTATGATGCGCATTGTCTTTACCACGGACTTCAAGACGGCCTATAAGCGTCTGAAGAAAAAGTATGCATCGTTCGATTCCGACTTCCGTACACTGATGCGCTCGCTGACTAACAAGCCAGAGCAGGGCGTGGAACTGTTTGACGGCATCCGAAAGATACGCCTCAACATCAAGTCGAAAGGCAAAGGCAAGAGCGGTGGTGCGAGAATCATCATCCGTGTGCAGCTTATCAACGATGTGCTGGCATTCCTCTTCGTCTATGACAAAAGCGAAATGGAGAACGTCCGCGATGAATACTTGCGAGACATCATCAAGCGTAACGCTGAATTATTCTGATAACCATTTAACACCGACAACAGCCAATGACATCACCGGCAGTTCCACCACTACTCAGTTCTCGCGTCGCGGCAGCAGATGCTGGGAGGACGACGAGGACGAGGAGGACTGGTAGGTCGCTCTGTAAACTCCCATCAGCATTCTCTTTCGGGGAATTGCGCTACTGAACAGGTCGGAAGCCCTTTGTGATACAAGGAGATTCGACCGTCCGCATAGTTGTTCCAGCCACAGTGTCATGGCTGGAACAACTTGTAAATACCTGTTGCCTTCGGTTACTTCAGGCACCGTGACGAAAAAACGTGCCTAATTTGACGTTTTTCCGTACTCTGCATTTCGGAAAAAGACAGTAACTTTGCCAACGAATAAGTGCAGCCCCGGCTATAGCCTGGACTCATCGGCAGACACTACTTAAGACATTAGCATTATGAAACAGATTGAGAAACTATTTGTGGCAACAGCCCTCCTGGCTCTCTGCATGCCTGCAGGAGCACAAAGACTGGTAGAAGAGCAGAACGTGTTTAAGGACATCACCATACGGGCCGACGTGCGCAACACACGCTACCTCATCCCCTCGCCGGCGGGCAAGCTCCGCAAGTCGGGAAAGCCCGTGGCCTTCTTCTGCGGCGACTCCACCATGCGCAACGGCTCGAAGGGCGATGGCGGCATACAGGGACAGTGGGGCTGGGGGCTCTTTGCCCAGGAATGGTTCAACGCCGACGAACTGGTGTGCGAGAACCACGGCATGGGAGGCATGTCGTCGCGCACCTACTACACCAGCGACCTGTGGCGGAACGTGAAGAACGCCCTTCAGCCCGGCGACTACGTCATCATCAGCTTCGGTCATAACGACGGTGGCAGCAACTGGGAGACAAAGTCGAGCATAGGAGGAACGTCGGCCACCGAGACGCGTACGGTGACAAAGAGCAACGGCACCACCGAGACGGTCTACACCTTCGGACAGTACCTGCGCTTCTTCATCGACGAGACCCGCGAGAAGGGTGCCACCCCCATCCTCTGCTCACGCACGCCCCGCTATGGGTTCACCAACGGCAAGCACAACATGGACACGAACTACCGTTCCTGGGGAAAGACCATTGCCCGGGAGAAGGGGGTGAGCTACATCGACCAGGAAGCCGTGGTCAGCCAGCACTATAACATCTTCGGCGAGTGGAAGACCTACCAGATGTATTGTGCCGACCAGTCGTTGCACCCCGGCCTTCGCGGTGCCTGGGAGTGTGCCTACGGTGCAGCGCTGGCCATCGCTGCCGATCCCGAGAACCCACTCCATCAGTACCTCATCGACATGACTCCCGCCACGCTCGACATCGAGCGCACCGAGGGCAAGCCCTACACCTTCACGGTCGGCGGGACCGACAAGACGAGTGCCCGCGACTGCTATCGCTCGGGCGACTGGTACCTGGTCTACAACACCATGCAGCCGGGCGACACCGTCGTCATGCGCTTCGGGGCATCGGAGCTGACGGCTACTCAGACGGGGAGCCAGCTGGGCAGCCTGCAGTCGGCCGACGACAAGCAGAGCAACCTGAGCATGTCGTCGCCAAAGCGCAACGAGATGGTCTACAGCTATGGCTGGTACATCCATTTCTTTGTCAACGACTGCAAAGAGCGGGGAGCCATTCCCGTGCTGGTCAACGATAAGGACTGGACGCCGGAGGTGGTGAAGGGATGGAACCAGACGCTGGCCAAGAAGTTCAATGTCGAGCTGCTCGAGTCGAATAAGTACAAATACAACATCACCATCAATAGCGGTGGCCGGCAGCTTGCCACCTTGGTCTCGGGCTCCATCTATGAAGGCGAGACGCTGACGATACCCTATCCCCGATACTTCAGCCTCGACGGCCATCTCTACGTGAGCGAGCCCACTGACGGGCAGTATCAGCTACAGCTGTCGCTCCACGCCCCTAAGGACATTGCCATTGACTATCAGGATGCCGGCATCGACAACGTCATCCTACTGTCGGAGGCTGAGGACTTCAAGGCCCTGAAGACGGTGGACAACGCCGCCTGCTCGAGTGCAGCGGCCGCCTTCGCCGCCAGCGAGACAAAGCTTCTCAGGCTGGCCCCCGGCACCTACACCGTCACTGCCGGCGCCATCGGAGGCGAGATGCAGTTCAAGGCCGGCCAGACCGTCGTGCTAGCAATGGATGCCTCGCCGTCGTTGAGCGAGAAGAGCAGCGCAGCCTTCACCCTGACGGAGCCTGCCGACCTGCTGTTCAAGGGCGGGTCGGGCGAGCAGTCGGCCCTCGACTATTTCTTCCTGCAGTCGGCCGACGGCAGCATTGTCAATGAGCTGTCGCGCTGGGACTTCACCAACTTCAGCGCAGCCACCGTGGCCAACCTTACTGCCGATGCCAATGCCGGCGACGAGACGGGATGGAGCGACCAGGAATACCTGGGATCGTCGACGCCCGTCGACAACCGCTGCTTCTGGTATCACTCCGACACCGACTACGGCACCGTGAAGGCCAACGGCGAGGTGATAGCCGAGCTCGACGGCCTCTACTTCCCCGAGGAGTACTGCAACAAGCGCAACCTGGCCATCGCCGTCGACTATGGCTCCACCTCCATCGGCACGTACCACGGTCCGCAGTACCTGTGGCTGGGCATCGCCGGTACGGTGTGCTTCGTCATTCCCGACGTGAAGGCCGGCACGGAGGTCAAGATGGGCGTGGAGTCGCATCGCAACGGCTCTGCCCGCGGTGTAGAGTTGTTCATGAACGACGGCACGCTGACAAACATTGTCAAGGGCGCACAGCTGAAGGATCCCAGCGGCAAGGCAGTGCCCGTGCCCGATGCATATACCGAGCAGACATGGTTCGTGCCTGAGGATGCCGGTACCGTCGACATCCTTGTCTACAACACCAGCGGCTGCCACGTCTACTATGTCGAGGCCGTGCAGGCCATCAGCTCGACGGGCATCAGCCCGGTAGCCGTCAGCCAGCCGGCCGCTGCCAGCGCCGTCTACTCCCTGCAGGGCACGCCGGTGAAGCATCCCTCGAAGGGTGTCTATATCAAGAACGGTAGGAAGGTCATACTCCACTAGGCCGACTCCATAACCGAGGGTACGAGAGCAGCGTGTACCCTCGGTTATTTTTTGAACGTATCTCTCGCTCCTTCTGAACGTATCTGAAGCCTCTTCCGAACGTATCTGTAGCCTCTTCTGAACGTATCTCTCGGGCCTTCCGAACGTATCTCTTATTCACCACATGCCGGACATACCCTCTGTGCCTTGGCTCCTCACCGAGGCATCGGCCCCTGACTCGTCAATTCAACGGCAAAAATAGTTTAAAAAAGAGTGCCATTGCTTGGAAGAGTTGACGGAATTGACTATCTTTGCACCGTTGAACTAAAAAAGAAGTTGAATAGTATGAACAAACTAACAGCCAAAGAGGAAGAAGTGATGGAGCACATCTGGGAGCTAGGCCCCTGTGCGCCAAAGGATGTACAGACTCTTTACCCAGAGCCTCGGCCGCACATCAACACCATCGCCACGATGTTTCAGTCGCTGGAGCGCAAGAAGTTCCTAACCCACCGTTCGGAAGGTCGTGGATACATCTATGAGCCTGCCGTGCCGCAGGAGGACTACGGACGCTCGAAGCTGGGCGTCTTCGTCGACCACTATTTCAAGCACTCGTATATCAAGCTGGTGGAGACACTGGTGCAAGACGAGAAAGTGACGGAGCAGGATTTGCTGGACTATTTGCAGGAACTGAGAAACACCAACGGGAAGTAAGTCATGGCAGCATTCATCATCTACATCATCCGATGGGGAGTAGTGCTCACACTGCTCTACTCGCTCTATGGCCTCCTGCTGAGGCGCGAGACGCTGCATGGCTTCAACCGAGGCGTACTGCTGCTCATTCTCCTGGCAAGCATGCTGTTGCCACTCTGCCGCATGGAGACAAGCGAGCCCAACTACATCTCGCAGGGACGCCAAATGCTGGAATCGCAAATCGTGCTTGAAGAGCCGTTGGTGGCAGTTGGCACCGACGACGAAACCAAAGGCACGCCAGTTGCGGCACTCGTGGCAGCAGCCTATGCCGTCGGCCTGGCGGCCTGTTGGCTGCGCTATCTGTGGCTGTTTGCATCGCTGCTGTTCATCATCCGCCGCGGCAAGCACGCCGACATCGAAGGCGTGCCCAGGCAGGTGCATGTCATCACCCATCCTGACATCAACACGCCTAGCAGCTGGATGCACTGGATTATCCTCAACCCCGCCGACGTCAATACGCGGGCCGTCGTCAACCACGAGCTGGCCCACATCCGGCTGAGGCACTCGTGGGACATGCTGCTCTGCGAGTTCACCTGCCGCATGCTCTGGTTCGTGCCTTTCGTATGGATGCTGCGTCAGGACTTGCGCGACGTGCATGAGTACCAGGCCGACCGCTGCGTATTGGCCTCTGGCATCACGGACGAGGAATACCAGCTGCTGCTCATACGGAAAGCCACCGGCAAGGGGCTGCTGCCCGTGGCCAATGCTTTCAACCAAAGTTCGATCAAGCGAAGGTTCAAGATGATGTATGCCAAGCCATCGCGACGATGGATGGCACTGAAGGCCGTCTATCTGCTGCCTTTGTGCGCCTTGTCACTCTTAGCCTTTGCCACGCCGCGGCTTGACCAGACAATCGTGAAGGCAGCCAAGCAGGTGGAGTCGTCGTTTGAGCGTCCAGAGCCTACGCCACCGCCGCCCGCAGCCGCCCCTGCCGCAGCTGCCCAGCTGCCCAAGAGAGAGGTTCAGAGTACCGCGCCAAGCGAAAAGCCCACCGCCACTCCTGCCCAAGGCAACTATCCAAAGGCTATTGTCCACAGGAACGAAGTATTCTACGACAGGCAAGCCCCTCATTTCCCAGGTGGCATGCCTGCCCTGCGTGCCTATGTTCAGCAACATATAGCCCAGGCACTGGCAGAGGGAGCTCCCGTAGCCGGCAAGCGGGCTTACGTCCAGTTCCGGATCGGCAAGGACGGCACCATCGATGACATCGCGATGGTCAAAGGCGATGAAGACACCTACACAGAAGCCGTGAAGATCGTGGAGCAGATGCCACGCTGGACTCCTGCCCGCAAAGATGGCGAGCTTGTCGATGCGCACTTTGTACTGACCCTGGATTTTAGCAACAAATAAACGATAACCATCATGAGGAAAATACTTCTTTTTGTTATTCTGACTGCCGCTGCCATGAGCCAGGCCATTGCCTCGGAGCGCATCGTCAGCAAGCCGGCAAGCCTGTATCAGAACATGCTCATCTGGCCGCGCATCGACTCCGTGGCGTTGACTGATACCGCTACGGTATTCAGCGTGCGTG
This sequence comes from uncultured Prevotellaceae bacterium, assembly GCA_946539475.1. Next base: position 15,758 of record CAMNHM010000005.1, read on the forward strand.
TGGGAGGATATCCATATACGCCGTTCTTCATCAGCAGCGAGACTTACCTGCGCGACCTGCAGGGACGCAGCTATCCACTCCGCCGCATCATCTCTGACTACGGACTCCAGCCCGACGAGCCAAGGCCCTTTGGCGATATCAGCAAAAAAAGCTTTGACGTGCAACTGGTATTCCCGCCCATACCGGCTGATGTGAAGGAGGTCAGCCTGATTGATCCGCAATACTTCAACCACGGCATCTTCGGCATAAGGCTCGACGGTACTCCGCTGCCACCCTTCCAGCTGCCCGCCGGCGTGGAGCAACGGCTGAAGGAAATCATGGCCGTGCAAGACACGCTGCCCCCTGTAGACTATCGCTTCGGATGGGCCACCGTCAAGGGACAGCTGCTGGAGTATCAGCCAGGCATGTGCGATAACGTCACGCTCGTTTTCGGTAATGCCAACTCCTTTCCGCGTCAGTCCGATGACTCGCTTTGCGCACAGGTATCGCCGACGGGCAGCTTCACCTTCCGGCTGCCCGTGGCCCACGTCACTCCTGTATCACTGACGTTTGAGCCGTCTCAGGAGAGCGTAAGAGGCATCGTCTATGTAGGGCCGGGCGAAGAGACGGAAGTCTACTTCAGCATGCGCGAGATCAACCAGCGACATACACTGGGCAGGCCCGGCAGCAAAACCTTCCTCTACGTGACGAAGGGCCCGCTGGCGCAACTGGCCAACGAACTGAACCAGCATGTGCATTTCTATAACATTGACTTCAACCGTAATCACGTGACACATGAAGAATATGCCCGATACCAGAAAATGAAGGAGCTGCTGCCTACCCAACAGCTGGAAATACTATTGGCTGACCTCGATACCATGAAGACCGACGAGCAGTGGTCGCCAGCCATGAAGGAGCTGGTGAGCCTCTACTGGCGAATGCATCAATTCAAGCGGCTTGCCTCCTCCCCGCCTCGAGGGCTGGAAGAGGAGGCCAGGGAGTCGGCGGAAGCCCGGGAGAGGCTGAATGCCTGGGAACGCGACGAAGTGGTTGCCGCACTAGACGCCTGCGAACGCCTCGTCTTCAATCCCAAGACGCTCTACTGCCCGGACTTTAACTATATGCTATGGTCTATCCGCTACAACGCTCTTCTTCCTGATTACATCACCTATGAAAAAACCGTCGATAAATTGCGGGAGGAGATGGCCTTGTACTTCAATCTGCTTGAACCTGATGACATAGCCGACGACCTGGCCAACCTGCCACCGGCATATAGCCAGATGCTGACGGCGTGGCAGGACAAATACCGCAAGGAACGCGACAGGCTGGCAGTGAAGCATCTCACAGGCGACACGCTGAAGGGCATGACCGACTCGCTGCTCTTCCAGACACTCAGCAATCGCTATAAGGGGCATACGGTGTTCATTCGCTTCCTTAGATACAATGACGGGCCGTTTACACATCATGTAGTCCTGCCTCTGCAGCGTGAGCTGGCCGACCTGGACATCGTCTGGGTGAACGTATTCAGCCGATGGGTGAGCAAGTGGGAGCTGACCCGCCGGCTGCGGGACTTCGTAAACCTGCAGGGTGAGAATTACTTCTATGAGCAATCTAGCCGTAACGACCGGCTCTCGGCCTTCAACAAGAAGATGGGCATAGACGGCTGGGCAGAAGCCTACATCATCGTAGCACCCGACGGCAGCATCGTGCGCAATAGCAGTATGCCTGGTGCACCCCTCCTCTGGATGGAGAATCAAGACTACCTTGGCATCCGCCATTGCCTGCGGAAGACGGCCAGGCCGCGGCTGTCCACAACCGAATGAGCCACTCTGGCAGTTTCGTTTAATTAGGTTTATTCATTATGGAATACATACGTAAAGGAGTTGTGCTCTTTGTGGGATATATAGTAATAAATGTGGTGCTGGATGCCATCTTTAGCGAGTTGGAGCCATTGGCCGACTATCTGATTCAGGGATTATTCTTCACTCTCTTTGTCGTGGTCTTCTGGTACTTAGACGATAAGGGCTGGAACTCATGGAAGAGGATAGGCCGCCTATTCAGGAAGTAGGGTCTTTTAAGGTGGTAACTACCATAGTTACGGCTCGTAACTATGGTAGTTGCGTCGCGTAAGTATATTGTTTACGAGGCAAAAGTGGTATAGTTATGACTCAAGAATAAAGGCGGACAATCCTCTGACAGGGTTGTCCGCCTAAACTGATGTATAGCTGTATGGGCGCTACTTAGAAATCCATGTGGTCGAGAGCGTCGCTAAAGTCGCGAGGCTCGTGGTTGGCCGACGGGTCGCGATAGGGCTCTTCCTCGTCGTGGAAGCGCTGCTTCTCGCCACGCTCCTGGCGCTCCTGGCGCTGCTGGCGGCCCTGCTCGCCGCGCTGTCTCTCGCCGCGGTCGCCACGATCCTGGCGGGGCTGACGGCGGTCGCCACGCTCTGGGCGCTCACGGCGTGCCGGACGCTCCACATATCCCTCTGGCTTCGGGATGAGCACACGGTGTGAGAGCTTGTACTTGCCAGTCTTCGGATCGATCTCGAGCAGCTTGACAGTAATCTTGTCGCCCTCTTTGATGCCAGCCTCCTCGACGGTCTCGAGGCGCTTCCAGTCGATCTCGGAGATGTGCAGCAGTCCGTCCTTGCCCGGCATGATCTCGACGAAGCAGCCGTAGGGCATGATTGAGCGGACGGTACCCTCGTAGACCTCGCCCACCTCGGGCACGGCGACGATGGCACGAATCTTGCGGATGGCAGCGTCGATGGACTCTTTGTTCGGACCGCTGACCTGCACGTGGCCGACGCCGTCGGCCTCGTCGATGGTGATGACGGTGTTGGTGTCCTCCTGCATCTGCTGGATGATCTTTCCGCCAGGGCCGATGACGGCACCGATGAACTCCTTCGGTATGTCGAAGGCCTCGATGCGCGGAACGTGCGGCTTGAGCTCTGGACGCGGCTCGGCGATGGTGTCGGTGAGGCACTTCAGGATGTGCTCACGTCCGGCCTTTGCCTGCATGAGTGCCTTCTCGAGGATGTCGAAGCTGAGGCCGTCGCACTTGATATCCATCTGCGTAGCGGTCAGTCCGTCGCGCGTGCCTGTTGTCTTGAAGTCCATGTCGCCCAGGTGGTCCTCGTCACCGAGGATATCGCTCAGCACGGCATACTTGTCCTCGCCGGGATTCTTGATGAGGCCCATGGCGATACCGCTGACGGGCTTCTTCATCGGTACGCCGGCGTCCATCAGTGCCAGTGTTCCGGCGCAGACGGTGGCCATCGACGACGAGCCGTTCGACTCGAGGATCTGGCTCACCAGGCGAACGGTGTAGGGGAAGTCCTCAGGAATCTGGCCCTTCAGTCCGCGCCATGCCAGGTGGCCATGACCGATTTCGCGACGGCCGACGCCACGCTGTGCCTTGGCCTCGCCGGTGCAGAAGGGCGGGAAGTTATAGTGCAGCAGGAAGCGCATGTAGCTCTTGTCGAGCACGTCGTCGACCATCTTCTCGTCGAGCTTTGTACCCAGTGTGCAGGTCGACAGCGACTGCGTCTCGCCACGGGTGAAGATGGCGCTTCCGTGAGGCATGGGCAGCGGGCTTACCTCGCACCAGATGGGGCGTATGTCGGTGGTCTTGCGGCCGTCGAGGCGGATGCCCTCGTCGAGGATGCAGCGGCGCATGGCGTCGCGCTCCACGTCGTGGTAGTAGCGGTCCATCATGGCCTCGTACTCGTCCTTTGAGATCTCAGAGTCGGCAGTGATCTCGGGATGAGCCTCGAAATACTTCTCCTTGAAGTCTGCCAGCAGTTTCTCGAAGGCGTCGGCACGGTCCTGCTTGGGCAGAGCCTGCTTGGTGATGTCGTAGGCGGGCTGGTAGAGCTCCTTGTTCATCTGCTCACGCAGTGCCTCGTCGTTCACCTCGTGATTGTACTCGCGCTTCACGTCCTTGCCGAGCTCCTTGCTCAGCTCAGCCTGCAGCTCGCACATAGGCTTGATGGCCTCCATGGCAGCCTTGAGGGCACCCAGCAGATCCTGCTCGCTGACCTCCTTCATCTCGCCTTCCACCATCATGATGTTCTCTGCCGAGGCACCCACCATGATGTCCATGTCGGCCTGCTTCATCTGCTCGAAGGTGGGGTCGATGACATACTCGCCGTTGATGCGAGCCACGCGCACCTCACTGATGGGGCACTCGAAGGGGATATCTGAACATGCCAGGGCTGCCGAGGCGGCAAAGCCGGCAAGGGCGTCGGGCTGGTCTACGCCGTCGGCACTGAGCAGCATGACATTGACAAATACTTCAGCGTGATAGTTGCTGGGGAACAGCGGACGGAGCACACGGTCCACCAGACGGCTGGTCAGGATTTCGTTGTCAGAGGCTTTGCCTTCGCGCTTGGTGAATCCGCCGGGGAAACGGCCTGCGGCACTGTACTGTTCACGATAATCTACCTGCAAAGGCATGAAATCGGTTCCGGGAACTGCATCTTTTGCGGCACAAACGGTGGCCAGGAGCACGGTGTTGTTCATTTTCAGAACCACAGAACCGTCGGCCTGCTTTGCCACTTTCCCGGTTTCAATGGTGATGGTCCTTCCATCAGCCAGTTGAAGGGTCTTTGTAATTACGTTCATCTTTGGTTAAAAAAACATCTAAAAATAAATAAAAGTGCGCACCTTGCGCAAAACAACGTGCAAAGGTACTCATTATTACACAAATAAAAGAATAAAGGCGGCTCTTTTTTGTTTTTTTGTGTTTTCCTTTGGCATTTCTCTCGCTTATTCGTACCTTTGCAGGCAAAAAGAGATGAAATGAAAAGTCAACACCTTTTTCGCGAGATTCTGCCATTGGCCATCTTGGCAGGTATTTGTATTTCCATCGGCTGTGTGGTGAACCTGCGGGTTGGTGGTGTGGCCGGTGCCGTGCTCTTTGCCTTTGGCCTGACCACCGTTGTCTACTACGGCCTGAAGCTGTATACGGGGACGGCCGGCTTCATCCGCAGGCAGGGTGACTGGTCGATGCTGACGGTGGTGCTGCTGGGCAACATCGTGGGCTGCCTGCTGTCGGCATGGCTCATTGCCTATGCCCAGCCCGACTGCATCGAGCCGGCCTCGAAGATTCTTTCCGGCCGACTGGCAAAGGGTCCGCTGGCCTGTTTCCTGTTGGCCATCGGCTGTGGATTTATCATGACCACCGCCGTAGAGTTTGCCCGTAAGGGTAAGATGCTGCCTCTGCTGCTGGGAGTGCCGGTGTTCATCCTCTGCGGCTTTGCCCACTCCATTGCCGACGCCTTCTACTTTCTCGTCTCACCATCGTCGCAGCTGTTGCAGACGGAGACGCTCGTGGTCTATGTCAGCGAGGTGCTGGGCAATTTCGTAGGCTGTAACCTCTATCGCTGGTCGCTGCTTTTTGTGCCTAGCGAAGGAGCTTGAAGCGCCGGCCGTAGGTCAGCATTCGCCATATCCACTCCAAGGGGCCGAACCGGAAATGGTTCAGCCATAGCCGGCTGCCCACAATTTGCAGCAGGAACACCAGGAGTGCCGTCAGCTCGACGTGGATAAGCCCGAACGAGGTGCCCAGGCCGACGCCTACGCCGTAGAAGAGCAGTACGCCAATGACTGACTGTCCGATATAGTTAGATAATGCCATCCGCCCTGGAGAGGCCAGCCATACGAAGGCGTTGGCACCGGTGTGTCGCAGGTAGAGCAGGCAGACGGCAGCTACGTAGGCTGCTGCCAGGGGTATGACGCTGACGGTGTAGAGCATCGAGTGGGCGGTGAGGCCCCAGGGATGTCCCTGCGTGGCACTCCAGGCATAGAGCATCGACGTAGGCAGTCCCCATGCCAGTGTCACTGTCAGCACTTTTCGCAGTGGCATCTCTGTCAGCCGTGCATAGAGGCGGTGCTTCCCTACGAGATATCCCAGGATAAATATTCCCACGACCTTCGGTAGGCGATGACCGCTGACGAACTCCCACATCCGCTCGCACGCACCCTGCTCGAGGAAGGCAAACATCTGCCCGTAGCTGTCGGCATCGCGCAGCCACGAGGCGAAGTTCTCCTCGGTGATGCCCTTTGCTGCCGCCACCTGCCACCACTTGTCGTAGAAAGGTCCGGCAAAGTCGACCGCGCAGAACTCCGTCAGTGCGTCGAGTCCCACTGGTGCGACAATCAGCACTAGTGCCAGCCATAGCAGTCCTTTGTCAGACATTCTGACAAACAGGGAGAGCAGCAATCCCCCGATGGCATAGAGCAGTAGGATGTCGCCGCTCCAGATGAACATCAGGTGCAGGAATCCGATGGCTACGAGTATCAGCATCCTCCTGACGAACAGCCTTCGCCCATGTCGGGCTAGGATGATGGAGAAGCCGATGCCGAAGAGCATGGAGAAGATGGTATAGAACTTTCCGTCGACCAGCAGGTATTGCAGGTAGCGTACTGTCTGGTCGATGGCGGCCGTTGGCATGGCTGCCTGCTCGTCGCCGCTGAGGAATGTCCATAGTGCGAACTCTGGGAAGTTAGCCAGGGCGATGCCCATCAGGGCCAGCCCTCGCAGCAGGTCGAGGATGAGATGCCGCTGGTTTTCGGTAGTGGGGCCCATCGTTGATGCTTTCATGGCGTCACTCTTTCGTAGATACGTACATAGTCGATCTCGTAGCGCATGGGCAGTGCGCTGTCGTCGATGGTTCCTCCGTTCTGTCCGCCCAGCGCCAGGTTAAGGAGTATGTACTGCGGGCTGTTGAAGGGATTCTGGTGCCGGCCGATGCTGCCGTTCACAGTGGTGCTCAGCGGCACGTCGTTGAGCAGCTCGCCGTCGAGATAGAGGCGTATGCTCTGCTCGTCCCAGTCCATGCGCCACGTGTGGAACTGCTGTGCCCATGCCGCGTCGCGATCAGTGAAATGGGTGAACGGCACCTTCCTTGAGTTCCATACTGCCTCATACTGGCGGTCGCTGCCCCATGCTACGTTAGCCAGGATATGCGGATGCCCGCCGATGCGATAGTATTCCATCACGTCGACCTCGCCACACGATGGCCACGGCATGCCGCTGCCCAGTGTCCAGATGGCGGGCCAGGAGCCGCCGGCCGTCGGGATGCGTGCCGACACCTCCAGCCGTCCGTAGAGGAACTCACGCGTACCCCTTGTCGTCAGGCAGGCGGATGTGTAGTCGATGGTCTTCCGCTGCTGTCCCCACTGTCGGCTACCTTCGCGATAGGTGGGGTTGGGGCGGTTCTCGCGCCGTGCCTCGATGATCAGTAGGCCATCCTGCTGCCAGGCATTGTCGGGCTGATACCATTGTGCCTCGTGGTTGCGCACGAAGCCCCGCTCGTAGTTCCATACTGTGCTGTCGGGACGCCCGTCGCGGCTGAACTCGTCGCTCCACACCAGTCGCCACTCCTGTGCATGCACATTCTGGGGCAGGAGTAATAAGGCGAGGAGCAGGCCGCAGGCATGATAGATAGCTGTCCGTCCCATCATTCGTATGGCTCCTCTTTCTGATGGCTGAAGACATGCTTCATGCCGTCGAACTTATAGATCTTACTGAGGTTGACCTGGTCGGCGTGTATCATCTCGGTGATGATGAAGTCCTTGCCCCGGCGGGGTAGGGTGAACCAGTAGTCGCGGCCCTCCTTCGGCTGGAAGGTGTCGACGGGACTCTTCTCAGGAGTGAGTGTCTGCGTGGCAGGGTCGTAGTCGTAGAAGCAGATGACACTGAAGTCGGGGTCGCAGTTGCTGCTCATCTGGATGGCAAACAGCCGATGTCCGTTGTTGCGCTTCCATACGCAGGCTTCCATGTTTTCGCCGTCGCTGCCGCCGGCATCCTCTGAGAGATATCCGTTGGCGCGGTCGACGATGGTGCCGCCACCGTATTCCTCATCTTCTACCTCCGTGAACTTCGGGTTTTTGGCGCAGTTCAGGACATAGCTCACTACATCGGTATGCCATACGCGGTTGAAGGCCTGTGTCAGCGCGATAATGCCGGGAGCCTGTCCGCCGTTGGGCACCTGTATGGTTTTCGATGCCCATCCCCGTCCGATGTTGAGCATTTCGTCGTCGTTATAGCTCTCGGTGGCGTAGGTACTGGCAAACCTCTTGTCGGGCTTCATCTGAGCCCAAGCCTGCTGACTGCCTCCCAGTAACAGCGATAGCAGAAGGATCATCGTTGATTTCATAATGGTATCGTTTTTGGTTTGACGAGGCAAAGTTACTGAAAAAAACGCTAAGAAGCAAGAAAGTATGGAAAAAAATGCGTAACTTTGCCCGCAAATTACCTAAAGCATTAAAGAAATACAATGAAAGTTATCAATCTATCGGAGCAGAACTCGGTGATGAACCAGTACATGGCCGAGATTCGCGACAAGAACTACCAGAAGAACCGTCAGCTCTTCCGCAACAATATCCGTCGTATTGGTGAGACGATGGCCTACGAGCTGTCGAAGTCGCTGAGCTACAAGAGTAAGACCGTGACCACACCGCTGGGCTCGCTCGACATCCCCGTCGTGAAGGACGACCTGCTCGTGGCCACCGTGCTGCGTGCCGGCCTACCTTTCCACGAGGGCTTTCTGCACGTCTTCGACCATGCCCACGGCGCTTTTGTCTCAGCCTATAGGATGTACACCAACCGCGAGCATACCGAGGTGGGCATCCACACCGAGTATATGGCATCTCCTTCGGCCAAGGGCAAGACCCTCGTCATTGTCGACCCGATGCTGGCCACGGGAGGCTCAATGGTGGCCGCCTATGAGGCCTTGATAGCCACGGGGCGCCCTGCCCAGGTGCATATCGCCTGCGTCATCGGCACTCCTGAGGGCGTTGAGATGCTCCGTAAGAACGTTTCCGACGACACCACGCTTTGGTGCGCCGCCATCGATCCCGGCATGAACGAACATAAGTACATCGTGCCAGGATTCGGTGATTGCGGCGACCTTTGCTATGGTGAGAAGCTGTAGTAGGCTTTTTTACTGTACCTTGATAGTAACCGACTGCTTCAGGTGGCGCTCGTCGTCGTAGACGGTGAGCACGGCATTGCCGGCTTTCTTCGCTGCCTGCAGCACGACCACCAGCTGACCGCTGAAGAGCTTCATCGTAGGCTCGGTGAAGGGTTCGAGCGACGTGGCGTCGCCGTTGCAGGCCGCCCGGAAGGTGGCAGCTCCGCTGACGCTGAAGCGCAGCTGGTCGGCGGCTTGTGGGATGAGCGTTCCGTCCTTGTCGACCAGGCTGACCGTGACGAATGCCAGGTCGGTGCCGTCGGCCTTCAGGGAGGCCGTGCCATTGCCCGTCAGCGGCAGTGGTGACGTGTTGCCATGCTGTGTCCACACGTCGAGGTTCAGCCGGCGGGGCTTGCCGGCCGTCTTGACCGTCTGCTCACCAGCCTTCTGACCCTGTCCGTCGTAGACGACGACGCGCAGCTCGCCCGGCTCGTACTTCACGTCGTTCCAGCGCAGACGGTAGCGGTCGAGTCGTTCGGCAGGGTTCTTGTGGATACGTCCCTGGCTCTTACCGTTGAGGAAGAGCTCAGCCTCGGGGTAGTCGGTATAGCAGTAGACAGGCGTCAGCTCGCCACGGCGCTCCTTGCCCCATGTCCAGTGCGGCAGCAGGTGGATGGTATGCTGCTGCATGTTCCAGTGTGAGCGGTAGAGCCAGTAGCGGTCCTTGGGAAGCCCGGCCAGGTCGCAGATGCCGAAATAGCTGGAGCGCGAGGGCCAGTAGCCGTCGTACGGTGTCGGCTCGCCCAGGTAGTCGAAGCCTGTCCATACGAACTCACCGATGACCCAGTCCTTGTCGTCCTGCCACACCCAGTCGTCGTCGGGCAGGTTGCTCCATGAGCACCACTCCACGTCGTACGACGAGCACTGTCCGTCGTCGTGGTATCCGCGGTCGGTAGGCGTGACGGGGAAGTAGTAGATGCCGCGCGAGGAGACCGTCGACGCCGTCTCCGATCCCAGCAGGTAGCCGTGCCAGAGATGGTCGTAGGTATTCTGATAGCGGTGCAGGCGATAGTTCAGCCCTGGCACGTCCATCGACTGTATGAATCCTGTTGCGAGGGCGTTGTCGGCACGGTCGCAGCCCTGTGTGACGGGGCGTGTGGGATCGAGCTGGTGGCAGATGCCCTGCAGGTGCTGCGCCATCTGTCGTCCGTTCTCCGACCCCTGCTCAGGAATCTCGTTGCCTATCGACCACATCACGATCGAGGGATGGTTGCGGTGGGCGCGTACAAGGTTCTCGATGTCGCGGTCGCTCCACTCGTTGAAGAAGCGGGCATAGCCGTTCTTGCACTTCGGGTAGACCCACATGTCGAACGACTCGGCCATGACCATCATTCCCAGTGAGTCGCAGACGTCCATCTGCATCTGGCTCGGCATGTTGTGGGCCGTGCGGATGGCGTCGCAGCCCATCTCCTTCAGGATCTTCACCTGGCGGATCAGCGCCGCCTTGTTCACGGCAGCGCCCAGCGGGCCGAGGTCGTGGTGCAGGCATACGCCCTTCAGCTTGCGCGACACGCCGTTGAGCTGGAAGCCGCCCTTCTTCGACACGGCGACGGTGCGGATGCCGAAGCGCTGCGCCTTCTCGTCGATCTTCTTGTCGCCGTCGTAGAGGCTCACCACGGCCTTATACAGATAGGGCTTCTCGGGCGACCACAGGCGTGCGTCCTTGACGGGGAAGAGGTACGACACGCTTCCCGTCGTATAGTCATATATCTGCCGCTGGCTCTTGGCAACGTTGTTGCCCTCGGCATCGAAAATGTTCACCTCGTATTGCTGGTTTTTAGCTGGGTTGGCAAACGCCACGTCGAGGGCCATCGTCACGTTCTCGCCTTCCTTCACCTTCTTTCCGTCGCTGGGGCGCACGAAGATGCTCCAGTCATCGATGTGGCTCTTCGTCGGCGTGAGCACCAGCGTCACGGGCCTGTAGATGCCGGCACCGGGATACCAGCGCGAGCTCTCCTCCACGTTCTGCAGGTCGACCGTCAGCTGGTTCTCGCCTTCTTTGATGAACGGCGTGGCATCCACGCGGAAGGTGTTATAGCCATAGGCCCAGTAGCCGGCCTTCTGTCCGTTCACAAAGACCGTCGGCTCGGCCATCGCTCCGTCGAACACCAGCTCGGCGTGCCCCCGGAAGCCCGCAGGAATAGTAAACGAGCGCTTGTAGTGCCCCTCGCCGATCCAGGGCAGTGCTCCGGAGCGCCCGGTCTTCTCCGAGGCTTGCTGCTCTCCGTTTTGTACGATGCGCACCACCTGTAAGTCCCATTTCTTGTCGAAGGGTCCGCTGATGGCCCAGTCGTGTGGCACCTGCACGGTCTGCCACGACTGCTTGTCACGCGAGAACTGCCAGTCGTCGGCCAGGTTGATCTCTTGGCGCTGGGCCCATGTCGTTGTCGTTGCGAGCAATAATGCTGCTGTAGTTAGTAGTTGTTTCATGTCTATTGTTGTGATTTGTCGTTTTCGATGAGTTGTAGCAGTCTTTCGACGGCTTCTGCCTCTGGGATGTTCTTCTCCACACACTCCTTGCCGCGGTAGAGCGATATCTTGCCGCGCCCGGCTGCCACGTAGCCATAGTCGGCATCAGCCATCTCGCCCGGACCGTTGACGATGCATCCCATGATGCCGATCTTCAGCCCCACGAGATGACTGGTAGCAGCTTTGACACGGCGGATGGTGTCCTGTAGGTTGTAGAGCGTGCGGCCGCAGCCGGGGCAGGAGATATACTCCGTCTTCGTGAATTTTATGCGGGCGGCCTGCAGGATGCTGTCTTCCAGTTCGCGCAGCCGCTCTTGTGGCACCCAGGAGAAGGAGGTTCCATACGACACGCACAGCTTCGTGGCCCTTCTGTCGATGAGTGCCGCACCGGCTGCCATGGCGCACTTCAGCTGCAGGTCTTCCCAGTCCATTTGATCGGCAAAATCCAGGCTTATCCATCCGTCGTGGATGGCAGCCTCGGCCTCTTGGCGCAGGCGGGTGCATTCGTCGACGAAGCTCACCAGTTTGCGTGCCACGGGGATCTCTGCCTCCGGCTCTTCTGAGAGCGATACGCGGATGGTGTCGCCGATGCCCTCGGTGAGCAGTGCCCCGATGCCCAGTGCGCTCTTGATGCGGCCGTCCTCGCCCTCGCCGGCCTCCGTGACGCCGAGGTGCAGGGGATAGTGCATGTTCTCCGCGTCCATCGTCTTGACGAGCAGTCGAACGCTTTGTACCATGACGACGGTGTTCGAGGCTTTGATGGATATGACGACGTCGTCGAACCTTTCACGGCGGAAGATGCGCAGGAACTCCATGCAGCTCTCTACGATGCCTGCCGGCGTGTCGCCATAGCGCGACATGATACGGTCGGAGAGCGACCCGTGGTTCACGCCGATGCGCACCGCTGTGTGGTGCTCTTTGCAGACATTGATGAAGCCGACCAGCCGTTCGTCGAGGCGGCGGAGCTCGGCGGCGTACTCCTCGTCGGTATATTCCAGGTGCTTAAACGTACGTGCGGGGTCGACATAGTTGCCGGGATTGATGCGCACCTTCTCACAGTAGCAGGCGGCCACGTCGGCCACGTCGGCGTTGAAGTGAACGTCGGCCACCAGCGGCGTGTCGTAGCCGTCGGCCTTCAGCCGCTCTGAGATGTGCTGCATGTTCAGTGCCTCGCGACGCCCCTGCGTGGTGAAGCGCACCAGCTCACCACCGGCATCGATGATGCGCTTGGCCTGTGCCACGCAGCCTTCGGTGTCGTTGGTGTCGACGGTAGCCATCGACTGTACCCGGATAGGGTTCTGCCCACCGATGGCCAGCCCTCCGACATGAGCCACCGTGCTAGTTCGTCTTATACTCATACTTCACCTCGCTGAGTTCCTTGTTGGCCTTCTCAATCTTCTGCTTCAGCCCTTCTTTATGGGCCTTCAGACGCTCAGCCAGGGCCTCGTCGCTAAGGGCGAGCATCTGGCAGGCCAGCAGAGCCGCATTCTGAGCACCGTTCACGCCGACCGTGGCCACGGGGATGCCCGGTGGCATCTGGATGATGCTCAGCATGGCGTCTAGTCCGTCGAGCATGCCCTTGATAGGCACGCCGATGACGGGCAGCGTGGTCTGTGCGGCAATCACGCCGGGCAGGGCAGCGGCCATGCCGGCGGCAGCGATGATGACACGTATCCCGCGGTCGGCAGCCTCTGTGGCGAACTGTTCGACGGCCCGTGGCGTGCGGTGTGCAGAGAGGGCGTTCACCTCGAAGGGTACCTGCAGCTCGTCGAGCTGCTTGCAGGCTTTCTCCATGACGGGCAGGTCGCTGGTGCTGCCCATGATAATGCTTACTATGGGTTTCATGCTCATATTGTTTTTTTATAGGTAATAAATTGCGATGAACGCGCTGATGGCGCCGATGAAGTATCCGGCCACCACCTGCCCTGTGCTGTGCTGGCGGAGGATGATGCGCGCCGTGCCCACGAGCCCCGACATCAGTATCGACAGGCACAGCCACCACACGGGGTTGAACTGGTAGATGAATCCGAAGGCCACGAGGGCTCCTGAGACGCCGCCGATGGCTGCCATGTGGGTGGAGATCTTCCACCATATCGTCACCAGTATACATACCGCCTGTATAATCAGGGCGGCAATGACGATCGAGACGATCGAGTGGTTGACGTGTACCATTTCCATCATCCAGATGCATCCCAGGTAGCAAAGCAGCGAGATGACATAGGGCACCAGTCGGTGGCGCTTCTCGCCCAGTTGCTGCAGGTTCCACCCCCGGAATCGGCGGTAGAGGTAGATGAGCATCGTGGGGATGAACACCGTTGTCAGGTAGACCATGGTGACGAGCACCAGCTTATACTCCAAGGGGAATCCTCCCATGAAAGTGAAGGCCAGCAGGATGGCGATGCCCACCAGTGGCAGGTAGAATGGCGTGAAGATCATGCTGACGATCCTCGCCGCGATGATGAGTGCTTTGTCGTTTGTCACTCTTTTCTGTCTATCAGCGTTAATACTTTTTTTCTTGTATCTGTCGGGGCAGCCGCCACGTCTACTGTCGGCGCAGGCGGGCCGGCGGCAGTCCCATCTGCTCGCGATATTTGGTCACCGTGCGCCGTGCGATGGGATATCCCATCTGCTCCAGCGTGTCGCGCAGGACGTCGTCGCGCAGCGGGTTCCGCTTGTCCTCGTTGTCGATGAGCTCGCGTAGCGCCGCCTTGATCTTCCGTGTCGACAGCTCGTCGCCACTTTGCGTCACATAGCTGTCGTTGAAGAAGAACTTCAGCGGGAAGGTGCCCCATCGTGTCAGCACATATTTCGAGTTCGACACCCTCGACACCGTGCTGATGTCCAGGTGCGTGATGTTTGCTATGTCCTTGAGGATCATCGGACGCAACAGCTCCTCGTCGCCCTCTTCGAAGAAAGGCCTCTGCAGCTGGATGATGGCTTCCATCGTCTTCGTCAGCGTCTGGTTGCGCATCTGTATGGCGTTGATGAAACTCTGCGCCGCCTCGACCTTCTGCTTTGTGTAGAGCAGCGCCTCTTTCTGCTGGCGCGTCATGTGCTCACGGTTGTCCTCGAAGTCTTTCAGCAGGTCGGCAAACGACTGCGAGATCTCCAGCCGCGGCATGTCGCCCGAGTTCAGCGTCATCGTGATGGTGCCGTCGTCGTTGGTGTCGACGATGAAGTCGGGGGTGATCTGTTCGATCGACCGTCCCAGTGTCTCGCTCATGGCAGCTCCCGGCTTGGGGTTCAGCCGCCGCAGCTCGCCGATGAGCTCCTTGGCCTCGCTGTCGGCAATCGACAGGTGTCGCTGTATGGCGCGCCAGCGCTTCTTGGTGAACTCGTCGAAGTATTCGTCGACCACGCGCAGCATCATTGTCTTCATCGGCGACTCCTTGCGGCGCTCGATCTGCAGCCGCAGGCATTCCTGGAGGGAGCGTGCCCCGATGCCTGCCGGGTCGAAGCCCTGCAGCAGGTGCAGCAGCTGTTCGCCCTCCTGCTCCGTGATGTCGATGTTATGGTAGATGGCCAGCTGTTCGCAGATGTCGCTCAGCGGTGTGCGTAGCAGGCCGTCGCTGTCGAGCGACTGGATGATGTACTCTATGACGTAGCGCTGCTCGTCGCTGATGTCGAGCTCGCCCACCTGTTCCAGCAGGCTGTCGTAGAACGATTTCTCCTCGCCGAAGACCGTCTGCTCCTGGTCGTCGCCCCATCCCCTGCTGCCCTGGTAGACGGGCAGCTCCTCGTCGTCACGGCCGATGTTCTCGAGGGCAGCGTCGAGGGCGTCGCTGCGTTCCTCCCGCTCCCGCTGAGCGTCGAAGTCGTCGCCGTCGCCGCCCTCGTTGTCGTCGGAAGGGGCAGCCCAGTCGCCCAGGGGCTCCTCGTCGCTCACAGCCTTCTCCAGGGCGGGGTTGTCGTGCAGCTCAGCCTCCATGCGCTCGGTAATCTGTTGCAAGGGCAATTCTATCAGCTGTGTCTGTAGCAGCTGCTGCGCCGATATCGACAGCTGCTGTCGCTGATCCTGTTTCAGTTGTTGTATCTGTTCTTGGGGCACGGGTTAATGGGGGATGGGTGATGGATGATGGTTGATGGATGATGGTTGATGGATGATGGGTGATGGATGAGGGGTGATGGATGAGGGGTGATGGATGATGGGTTAGCGATAGTATTCTTTTAGCTCGTCGGCCAGCTCCTGCACCTGCTGCGGCTCTTTGTCCGACATGCGCTGCCACATCTGCTGGCATGGCATGAGCAGTGGCGAGAACGTCACTTCGTTGCGCTCCAGGTAAGGGTCGCAGATCTGGTACACCTCCAGCACCTCCACGATGTCGGCCGCCTTCAGCCCTGTGAGGCGCGCCAGCTCTTTCACCTCGGGCGTGCCCGCCACCTGCGTGCTGGGCGTCAGCTGGTAGTAGAGGTCGAGGATCAGT
Source organism: uncultured Prevotellaceae bacterium (assembly GCA_946539475.1). The sequence continues at coordinate 31,610 of CAMNHM010000005.1, forward strand.
ATCAGCGCGACCGGCGTGAAGCGCTCGTCGGCTTCCAGCGGACGGAAGTCGCGCTCGAACGTCTCCTGTATCTCCACACCCTCGTAGAACTCGTCGGCAGCGCCGAAACCCTTCATCTCGCGCAGCAGGCGGACAGCCCTCGACAGCCGTTGCGGGCTCCCGGAGTAGGTTTTCCAGATACGCTCTATACGTGGCGTGTCCAGGCGCGCTATTTGTTGCATGCGGCTCTCGAGAGCCTCCGGTGCGATGTGCAGCTCGAGGCTCAGGTCGACCATCGTCCGGCTGTAGCGGGGCTTCACGCCGACGGGTCGCCGCAGGTAGGCTTGCATCAGCAGGAGCCAGTAGTCATCGTGCCAAACAGTTTTCTTTGCCATGTCTTCAGCGGTTTGATTGTGCAAAATTACTAAAAAAAGTTCATCCGTCGACGTTTTTCTGCATTTATTTTCGTAATTTTGCAGGAAAAATGAAAATAGGTACCATCGAGTTTGGCCCGCGCCCCGTTTTTCTCGCCCCAATGGAGGACGTCACCGACATCGGCTTCCGCCTGCTGTGCAAGCGGTTTGGCGCTTCTATGGTCTACACCGAGTTCGTCTCCGCAGAGGCACTCGTGCGCGACGTGAAGTCAACCGTCAGCAAGCTGCAGATCAGCGACGAGGAGCGGCCCGTGGGCATACAGATCTATGGCCGCGACACCGATGCCGTCGTCGAGGCGGCGCGCATCGTAGAGCAGGCAGGTCCCGACATCATCGACCTCAACTTCGGTTGTCCGGTGAAGAAGGTGGCGGGAAAGGGGGCCGGCGCTGGCATGCTGCAGAACATCCCGAAGATGCTCGACATCACCCGTCGCGTCGTAGAGGCCGTCAGCCTGCCCGTCACGGTGAAGACCCGCCTGGGCTGGAACCATGAGCAGCTCATCATCACCGAGCTCGCCGAGCAGCTGCAGGACTGTGGCATCAAGGCGCTCACCATCCACGGGCGCACCCGGTCGCAGATGTACACCGGCGAGGCCGACTGGACACTCATCGGCGAGGTGAAGCGCAACCCCCGCATCACCATCCCTATCATCGGCAATGGCGACATCACCTCCCCGGAGCGAGCCCGCGAGGCCTTCGAGCGCTATGGCGTCGATGCCGTCATGGTGGGGCGTGCCACCTTCGGACGGCCCTGGATCTTCAAGGAGATACGCGACTATCTCGATACGGGAGTTGCCGACCCCGCACTCGACTTCAACCGCAAGCTCGACATCCTCGAGGAGCAGCTGCGCATCAATGTCAGCCGCATCGACGAGCAGCGGGGCATCATCCACACCCGGCGGCACCTCGCTGCCACACCCATCTTCAAGGCCATCCCCAACTTCCGCCCCACCCGCATCGCCATGCTGAGGGCTACCCGCATGGACGAGCTCCTGCAGATCCTGGAGCAGACGAGGGCACTGCTGGGCTAATCAGTCTCTTACCCTAAAATCAAAACTCTAGTATGACGCTGCTAGCCGCGCCGTAAAAAAAGGCCGCGTAAGTCAGCGACTATACTTATTGCTTTAAATTCTAATAATTTGAAGCTGCCTACTTTTAAACCTTGTTAATATTCTACGATTGTAGAAAATAACCCTTGGTACATTTGTTTCTTTCATGTATCTTTGCATCAAAACAGTTGATGATGAAAGAAAAATACAAGCTGAGCAAGTCAGAGACACAGGTGATGAATATCCTGTGGAACATGTCCAATGAAGAAGGTGCCACGTCGGCAGAAGTGCTGGAGTGCTATAAAGAACCGCGTCCGGCTTTAACGACGGTGCTCACCTTCCTCAAACGGCTCACCGAGAAAGGGTTCATCCGGACAGAGAAACAAGGGAAGATCCTGCGGTTCACGCCGATTGTCAGTCGGGAGGATTATACGGCGCACTATATGAAAGATGCCAAGGAGACCTTCTTCGGAGGGTCGCCCATATCGCTCATCTCGTTCTTCGTGCAGCATGAGCAGATGGACGACGAACAGATCAGGGAGCTATTCGACATCATTCAACAGAAGCGTCAACTCTGATGATCTTTTAATAATTATTGTATATGTTAGAACTCGGGCTATATCCTGTCGCTGGACTGGTGGTGTGCGGACTGCTATTCTCCGCCTACTGGTATGGGCTACGACTACGATGTCGGGCTCATTCTGCCCAGATGTTCATTGTCGCGGCGATGCTCACCACGCTGGCAGCCACATTCGTATGTCCAGTGACGGTGTTAGACCGCCCACCCATCATCACGTTAGTTCCTGATAGCAAGGGGAGCCCGTCAGACGACGTCTCTCACATCTCTGCCAAATCAGGGCAAGCGAGAGTCAAGACCATTCGGCCAGAGAGCACTCCGCAATCTGCCCCACGATCACTAGCGAAACCTGATGTTACGCGCTTGCTGGATGGATTATATGTTGCAGGTGTGGCGGCCTTGCTGCTCTATCTGCTGCTGCAACTGGCATATCTGAGGTCGTTGCGCCATCGTTACGAATGGAGGGAAAGGGTGGAAGGCGACGTCTGCGTCTACGAGACTTACGACGACGGACAGCCCTTCTCGTATGGGAATAGCATATTCCTGCCCGCTTCGCTCGCAGAGCCGATGCGCAGCTATGTGCTGACTCACGAGCTGAACCATGTGCGCCACAGTCACTTTTCTATGCTTTGCTTCCTGCAGGTATTGCTGGCCTTCTGCTGGTTCAATCCTTTCGTATGGCTCTTTTTCAAGGAGATGCGCCTGCAGCAGGAGTTGGAGGTCGACGAGGATGTGCTGGCCGAAGGTGTCGACAGCCATAGCTACCAGATGAGTCTCGTCAGTATGGCAGCAAAGCAGGGGAAATGGCTTGTGGCTCGCTCGCATTTCCAGGGGGAGTCGCTTCGGCTCCGGCTATTGTACATGAACACCCCTATCGACAACCGCCGTGCAAGGCTCCGCTCGCTGGCAGTGCTGTTGGCAGCCTTTGCCATTGTTGGCGGACATTTCATAGTGTCATGCAACACCCATCAGCAACAGCGACGGCATCCCCTGCAAGGCTGCTGGCAGCTGATGTCATACCCATTGCAATACAAGTTCTTTGGCGACTATGGCGAATTGGTATACGGCGTCAGAAATGGAGAGCTTACCAATACTTCCTATTTCTGGATGAGCGGTATGGAGCAGCAACAGCATGGAGACTCGTTGTACGACCGTCATGGGCTTCCTGTAAAATACGAACTGCGAGGTAACGGTGATGAGCATATCTGGTATTGGATTCAACGCAACGCAGGTTCTGCCGACAGTGTGGAACGTATGGAGAGGTGGCGGCGCGTGCAGCCAGATACCAGTCTCATTGCCATGTTCCGAACGATGAGCCGGCTGGAGAACGGCTGGCAGCAGAGTCATCTGCTGAAGGGCATCTGGCAGCTCGACTCAGTGGCGAGGGACTGGTGGGGAATGCACTCTGTGGAAGACAGCACAGGGCTAATCCCCAGCTACCTCGTCGCCAGCGACAGTTGCTATATGCGTTTTGAGATCAACAGACACATACGCAACCGATTCCTGGATTTCACTATCAATGGCGATTGTGGACCGCTTAGCTTGTCGGACAACCAATACGTGCAGCTGCGAGGTGTACCCTACGAACTCCTAGGGTCAGAGAACGACGACCATGTGGTATTGCGTATTGACGAGAGCCTAAACCCATGGAGTGGAGGTCCGGGGACGACCACCTACTACTACCGACGTGTCACCATGCCCTTCAAGCTCTCCGAGCTGTTCGCGCCGGCACTGATATGAGAACCGCCTTTTTGTGACAATCAAAACCACGACAATGAAAATGAAGATACGGCTTTTGGATGCTCTCACTGCAGTACCAGTTCAAGAAGGAGCCGAAGAAGAGGTAACGGCAACAGTTGTGGCGCACAGTGTACAACATAAACATTACACTTAGCCTTCACAAATGAGCGGAAAGGTTTCCTTTAATATCACAAATAGTATGAGAATTCAAGTGCTATTTATTGTTGTTTCCTGTTTATTCTTTTGCGGAAAAGCATCTGCACAAAGAGATGATTACATACTGCTTGTTGCTTATGTCAACGATGCCGTGACAGGAGAGTCCCTCAAGGATGCTAGGGTCGTCGTACTTACACCTGACAGTACATTCATAGATACGATGCTAATAGCCCCTATCTATAAGAAAGGGAACCTTTATCGGCATTTTAAGGGCTTTCAACCTCGCGAAATGTACCTTTTCAAAGCTATATGCGAGGGCTATGATACGGTCTGTATTAACATGCCATTGAGCGAAATCAGAAATAAAGAGAAACAGCAGATATTGCTTCACCGGTCTTCCGTCCAGCTGGAGGGCTACACCGTGACGGGCTCGAAGATCTTGATGGTGAACCGGGGCGACACCATCATCTACAACGCCTCTGCGCTACAGCTCTCCAGCGGCTCAATGCTCGACGGACTCATCAGGCGGCTGCCGGGCGTGGAGCTACACCCCGGCGGGCGCATCACGGTTAACGGGAAGTTCGTCAGTTCGTTGCTTGTCAACGGGCGCGACTTCTTCCGCGGCGACCCGAAGATTGCCCTGGAGAACCTGCCCGCCTACTACGTCGACAAGGTCAGGGTCTACAACGAGAGATCGCTGAAGCGGCGTGTGATGGAGGGCGACTCCGTGGCGGCCGACTCTCACGACCCGCTGGTGATGGACGTCGGTCTGAAGCGCGACTATGCCGAGGGATGGCTGGCCAATGCCACCGCCGGCTACGGCACGCACGAGCGTTACCTGGCACGCCTCTTCGCCATGCGCTATACGCGCAGCACAGGGTTGTTCCTCTTCGGTAACGTGAACAACCTGAACAACGACCAGACGGCATCGCGCGACGGCGGATGGGCAGGCAGACTGTCGGCCGACGGCACGGTCAAGGCCCGCACCTTCGGTGCCAACTTTAGCGGTGAGAACAAGAAGACGCTCCTTGAATACGGCACGTCAGCCAAGCTCTCAACGACCGACGGCGACTACGAGGACGTCACCTCAGCCGACCATTACTACGCCACGGGCGACATCTTCCAGCGGCAGCGCTCGCAGAGCAGGAGAAAGTCGGCATCCTTCGCATGGGAAGGTTCGGTGCGGTATCCCAAGATGCAGCGTTTCCTCATCGCCTTCCAGCCCTCGCTGACCTTCACCCGTGAGGACAACAGCGGGCTGACGCGCTCGGCCAGCTTCTTCTCCGACCCACATGACACATACCGCGGCGCGTCCATCGACAGCCTCTACTCGCCGCTGGGCAGCAGCCGGCTGGCCGGCCTGCTCATCAGCCAGCGCGAACAGGTCATTCAGGGCAAGAGTGACGAGCTGCGACTGGCAGGACAGTTCTCCTTGTCGGCAAGGGTCGGGGGTAAGTGGGTGCAGGCGGATTTCAACGGCAGCTATGCCGACGGCAGCAGGAAGACCTACGAGCTGGAGCATCTGAAGCAGGGCACGGCCTCTGAGACCGTACAGAACAGGTACGCCGACAGCCCTGGGGCGAGCTACGACTATACCGCCAGCCTGGGCGCCGATGTCGTAGAGAAGCCCATACGCCTGAATCTCAAGTACTCCTATCGGCAGCACTACACTTCCGGCGAGCGGCAGCTTTACCGCCTCGACCGCTACGAGCCATACAGGGATGCCACGGGCTTCCTGCCCTCAACCACCGACTCGCTGCAGGCCGCCATCGACATCCGCAACAGCTACCTCACCACCGTACTAGGCAGGGCGCATACTCTCAGGACGCAGTTGCAGTGGAGCGGCTGGCAGCTTATGCTGCCCCTGGCCATCGCCACTGACCGACTCAACGACCGTCGCAACGGACAGCAACAGCGGCTCTCACGTAGCAAGCCCTACTTCTCGCCCGAAATCTACTACACCAGGATCAAGCGAGGAAAGATGCGGCTTATAGCCGCCTACCAGCTACGCACCACACTGCCCGAAATGAGCTACCTGCTGGAAGTACGCGACGATGCCGACCCGCTGCGCGTGCAGCTGGGGAACCCCGACCTGAGGAGCTCGATGGCCCACACGGCCAGCATCACCTACGAACGGACAGGACCCTCGCCGCGACAGCGCACGGCGAACGTGCAGTACCGCCTCTGGACCACCCAGCGCGCCGTGAGCATGGCCAGACACTACGACACCACCACAGGGGTGAGCACCTACCGCCCGGAGAACATCAACGGCAACTGGGGCACCAGGGCTCAGCTGACATACGGGCAGAACATCGACAGCCAGCGCCGCATGCGCTTGACGTCGACCACCACCGCCGCCTTCCAGCACAGCGTCGACTATGCCTCGCTGGGCATGCAGGACAGCCGCCGCAACACCGTCGACAACATCAACGTCGGAGAGACCCTCAAGGCCGACTGGCGGCTGCGCGACTGGTATGTAGCCGCCACGGCACACGCCGACTGGCGGCATGCTACGAGTCCCGCCGAGTACTTTACGGATGTCAACGCCTGGGACTACAACTACGGCCTGACGCTGACGAAGCAGCTGGTGAAGAACCTCGACCTCGACACCGAGATGATGATGTGGAGCCGCCGGGGATACACCGACGCGACGATGAACGACGACAACCTCATCTGGAACATCTCCCTGAGCTACGCCTTCGGTCGCCTGGGCCAGTGGATCGTCAAGGCTGAGGGCCGTGACATCCTCCGTCAGCAGAGCAACGTACGCCACACGATGAACGCCCAGGGTCGCACCGAGACCTGGTTCCGCACCATCCCCAGCTACTGGATGCTCTCCCTGCAGTACCAGTTCAAGAAGGAGCCGAAAAAAAGATAACGGCAACAGTCGTGACGCATAATGTATAGCAATGATAATAAGAATACGGTTGTCGATCATCTTTGCCCTTGCACTCTTCTGCTGTCCGAACGCGGAGGGCAAGGTGCGGGAATACCTTATTCAAGGGCGTGTGCTTGACAACTTCACGGGCACAGGAATCGGAAACGCCAGTGTCGAGCTGATGACCGCAGACAGTGTGGTCATCGGAACAGCCACGACATGGGACGACCCTGAGGAAGGCGAGTATACTGGCTTATACCAAATGAAGCTGAGCAACATGCAGCCGGGCCGCTATGTCGTAAAGGCTTCCTGTACCGGTTATGAGACGGCCAGCGTTGACTTTGATCTGAGCTCAAAGCGCGAGTTGAGTGTTCACGTCAGGTCCATCCGCCTGTCGAAGATAAGGGTGCTGCCGGAGGTTACGGTACAAGGGACGATGGTAAAAATGGTGATGCACGGCGACACTATTGTCTACAACGCCGATGCCTTCAACCTGGCCGAGGGCAGCATGCTCGATGCCCTTATCGTCCGCCTGCCAGGGGCACGGCTCACTCGCGAGGGTCAGATATGGGTGAACGGGCGGTTCGTGGAGAGCCTGCTCATCAACGGCCGCGACTTCTTCAGCGGCAACCCGAAGCTGGCGCTGGAGAACCTGCCGGCCTACACGGTGAACAAGGTGAAGGTATATGACGAGGCCGGGGCGGCATCGCGCCTGATGGGCCGCGACATGGGCGACAAGCGCTACGTGATGGATGTCATATTGAAGAAGGAGTACTCCACGGGCTACATGGGCAACACCGAGGCCGGGCGGGGCTCGCACGACAGGTACAAGGCACGGGCCTTCGGACTGAGGTTCAGCGAGCTGGAGTACATCATGGCTTTTGCCAACCTGAACAACCTGAGTGACGACCGGCAGGCTTCCATAGAAGGCGAATGGGCACCACAGGCCGCGGCCGACGGGCAACAGGCCACAAAGACAGGCGGGCTGTCGCTCGTCCGTTTCCTCGACGGACAGCAAAACTTCGTGTCGTCGCAGAATACCTTCAGCCATACCGACGGCGACAACCAGAAGCACTCTGCCACCCAGACCTACCTGCCGGGCGGCGACACTTGGCAACGTTTCCAAAGCAGCGGTCGTCCGGTGCATACAGTTGTAAGGACGAACAACATGCTCAACCTAGAAAAGAGGAGGCTGTACTCCACTAGTACGCTCAGCATGAGCTATGCCCACGACAAGGGCGGTAGCCAGTCACTACAGGAACTGAGCGACTCAGCGGCCCTACTGAACCAACTTGTCACCCACGGGTCGTCGTCAGCCGACCGCTTCACGGCCGATGTCAGCCATGAAAACGGCCTCGCCATAGGCCCTGACATGCTGCGATGGAAGTTGGAGGCCGGCTACGACCACCTGTCAGCAAGGAAGTTCGACCAGAACAGCATTCACTATTCAGATGGAAGCACTCTCAATGACTGGCGCAATAACTATCGCCGCAACTCGCACCAGCACCTTGACATGAGGGGGGATGCCAGCTACACCGTGCAATGGCATCACTTTCAGCTTACTCCCGAATACGAGTATCGCTACCGCTACAACAAGACCAACAGCATGCTCTATCGTCTGGACCGGCTGGCCAATGCCGACAGCACACGCTTCGATGTGCTGCCGTCGACAGCAGAGGCACTGGCCAGCGTGGCAGACAGGGGCAACAGCTTCCGGTACCGCGAGCGTCAGCACCGTCACCAGCTACAGGTTGCCATCGCCTGGAACTTCGACAACGGCGACCTATGGAAGCTGAGCCTGCCGCTGCAGATGGTCAGCAAGAGCCTCGGCTACGAGCGGACGCTGCGGAGCGACGTGTCGCGCCACGCACTGTTCTTCTCACCTGACTTCTTTGCGAGGGGTAACATGGGAAAAGTCTACTACGAACTGAAGGCCTCAGCCGTTACCGACACCCCCGACATGACGCTGCTGGTGGACTACCGCGATGACAGCGACCCATTGAACATCATGCAGGGAGGCGGCAGCAGACTGAAGAACATACACCGCTATGACTGCATCTTGCAGCTGCAGAGGAGGAACAGGCGGCAGATTTTGCAGTCGCTGAACATAGGCTATCACCAGCGCGACAACGACGTGGCCTATAGCCTTACGGTGGACAAGCGCACCGGTATCGCTACGAGCCGTCCCATCAGCGTGAATGGAAACTGGAATGCAGAGGTTGCAACAGGGTACACCACGACAATAGGAAAGGCCAGGAAGATCACCCTTGACAATCAGCTGAGCTACAGCCTTCATCATAGTGTCGATATGGCGACGACGGCAGGGCGGACGGCATCGGTGCGCAGCATCGTGCTCAACCATCGCCTGGGCGACCGTCTGCGTCTGACCTTCCGTCCTAACGACCGTTATGAGTTCAGTTTGCGCGGTGGCGGCAGCTACTATCTGGCCAGCAGCCGACGCGAAGATTTCTGCAATATCCATGCAGGCGACTATAACCTGGGAGCTGACGCCACCTTGCGGCTTCCATGGAAGATGCTGCTTACGACGGACATCACGATGCAGGCCCGCCGCGGCTATAACCTGCATGAGATGAACACCACCGACTGGATATGGAACGCACGCCTCTCACGCAGTTTCTGGAAGGGACGTCTGCTGGCGGTATTGCAAGGCTTCGACATATTGCACCAGCTGTCGGCCACAAGCTATGCCATCAACGCCCAAGGCCGTACAGAGACGTGGCAGAACACCATCCCCAGCTACTGGATGCTCTCCCTGCAGTACCAGTTCAAGAAGGAGCCGAAAAAAAGATGAAGCCACTGACCTCCTACATCCTCAACATGGCGGCAAGGTTTCTCATGCAGGGCATGACTATGTGACAGGCAGGCTGGACTCGTAAATTTCTGATGTATAGACTGTTTTCTATGTTGTCAAAGGTTGACCGTAGTACCCAGCGTAGTACCCCTAGGGGTAGTGGAAGTCGGAAATTATTCGCAATCTTACGCTCAGAAAAAGTTTAACAAACGGAATGAAGCTGTGAAAGTCATCGAAAAGAGCATCGACGGCGACCGCACCTTCTACCATGCCGCCCCCTTCTGAAGCCTCCATCCACCTCCATATTTCCGTCCCCCTATAAGGGGGACTCCAATATGAGGTGTGAGGCTTCATCTCCCCCACGAGTAGCGTGAAGAGTCATCCTGCCACGCAGCCCCCTTCAGAAGCCTCCTCCCCCCCCCCTCCTATCTGTCCCCCCTGTAAGGGGGTGACATGATATGAGGGGTGAGGCTTCCAGAACCCCCACGAGTAGCGTGGAAAGCCATCCTGCCACGCAGCCCCCTTCAGAAGTCTTGTCCCCCCTCTTATATCTGTCCCCCTCTATAGGGGGACTTAGATATGAGGGGGAGACTTCCAGAACCCCCACGAGTAGCGTGGAAAGTCATAGTAGTTGGCACTGGAAAGTATAGTAGTTGGCGCTAGAAAGAATAGTAGTTGGCGCTGGAAAATATAGTAGTTGGCATGCAAAAAACCATTGATGTGCACTTTATCGTACGGTTGTGTACGGTTGCGCACGTTGTGCATGATTCGCCCCTCGCGGATGTAGTACCTTTGCAACATCAAAGAAACGCTCCCAACTCTCATCTACGATTCCAGCATCGCGAAGAACATCCAGGGCATCATCACCGCGCTCTCCGCCTGTCTGTAGCCACGTACTCTGACGGACTTGTTCGGACTTTGCTGCAAACTCTGCAACTGTTTTCATCCCTGATCCGTAAAAAGTCCGGGTGAGTCCGTGGCAAATTGGAGGGATGGAGTGAAATCAGGGTAAAACCGTAAAAAAACGTTAATATCTGAAAATAACTCTTGTCTTATGTGCCTGATGTCTCGGCTTTTTTGTACCTTTGCACCCGCTTTTCGGAAACCCCGAAGCATTCGACGCTTGTGAAGCGGCTCTGATTAAAGGCTGTCAGCGGCGGAAGGATGTTATGAGCACCAACATTTTTAATCACATTCAAACACCATGTATCTGGATCAAGCAAAGAAGCAGGAGATTTTCTCCCAGTATGGTGAGTCAGCCACCGACACCGGTTCGGCTGAGAGCCAGATTGCTCTCTTCACCTATCGCATCAAGCACCTCACCGAGCACCTGAAGCAGAACCACAAGGACTTTGGTACTGCCCGCTCGCTGACGAAGCTCGTTGGCCGTCGCCGTAAGATGCTGAAGTATCTGTACAACACCGACATCAACCGCTATCGTGCTATCGTGAAGGCTCTTGGCCTGCGTAAGTAAGGTGTCTCACCCCTTTGATTGCTAAAGGCAATAGCCCTGCTGCTCTCTCTTCGCTTGAGCGGCAGGGCTTTTTCATAGGCTGCCGTCCAGGCCGTTGAGCAGGTTCCAGTAAACGTCCATTGCCCTTTGTAGCTCGCTCAGGCAGACATACTCGTCGGCGGCGTGCGAGCGTGAGGACTCGCCGGGGCCTAGCTTCAGCGAGGGGAACGACATCAGTGCCTGGTCGGAGAGCGTCGGCGACCCGAAGGGTGTCATCCCCATCTCCACGCATCGCTGCACCAGGGGGTGGTCGGTGGCTATCGCCGAGCTGTGGAGACGGAAGGATCGTGCCTCCAGGCGGCATTTCTTCATCCTCTTCTGCAGGAAGCTGAAGACATACTCGTTCTGGTAATACTCGTTGGTGCGCACGTCGAGCACGAAGTGCAGGCGGTCGGGCACGACATTGTGCTGCGTGCCGCTCTCTATCACGGTCACGGCCATCGTCGTCGGCCCCAGCAGGGGGCTCACTTTCCGGAATCGCCATCCGCGCAGGAAGACGAGGTCGTCGAGGGCCTCGTAGATAGCGTTCAGCCCGTCGCCGCGGGCGGCATGTCCGCTGATGCCGTCGGCATATCCGTCGACGACCATCAGCCCTCGCTCTGCCACTGCGGGCTGCATGCCCGTGGGCTCGCCGACGATGGCCACGCTCACCGGTGGCAGCAGCGGCAGCGCGCGGGCGATGCCGTCCTTCCCCGACACCTCCTCCTCGGCCGATGCGAGGAAGACCACGTTGTAGGCTCGCTCCACCGCCAAGAGGCGGCGGTAGGTTGCCAGTAGCGTCACCAGGCCGCCGCCGCAGTCGTTGGCTCCCAGCCCGTAGAGGCGGTCGCCCTCCGTCGTCGGCACGTGCGGCTGTCGTGTCCACGATGCCACGGCCCTGACCGTGTCGACGTGTGCGTTGAGCAGTACCGTCGGCTTCCCTTCGTCGTAGTCGGGGCATGTGGCCCACACGTTGTTAGCTTCGCGCCTGGGGTTTAGTCCCCACAGCGCCATTCGCTGCTCCAGCAGGTCGCTGGCCTGCTGCTCCTCGCGGCTCACCCGTGGTGTGGCAATCAGCTCGTTGAGCAGTGCCACGGCGTCGTCGAAATACACGTTTTCCATCTCTCTTCTCGTTTTCTTTTTGTGGGCAATGTTACTGCGCCCCTTCGGTAGCAAGCATCCTTTGGCGGAGCGGCAGGGAAGGGGTGTGGCCAGTATTTTGGCTACAAATGTACGAAAAAAAAACACAATGGCAATGGGTGTCAAGTGAAAAAGTGGTAATTGAGCGTAAAAAGTGGTGTCTGCGTCCCCATTCTCCTGGCTAATGAGGGGGTGGCGAACCTGTTTCTTGCGCGTGACGGGAGTGAGCTTGCGCTGCCAGCGCCATCAGTGCATGCGGGGCACTTTGTCGTCGCATCATAAAAAAATCGGGGAAAAAATATGTGTGATACAGAAAAATTTCGTAAATTTGGATAAAAACGCAAACCTTTTGTAAATAAAGGCAGTTGCAAGGATTGAGAAAAATCTGGGTTACGAACTGGCAACGGTTCTCATTTCCTCATTCTGCCGCGATTTGCTTATCAAAGAACTCCCGATTCAGAGCCACCAGCCTGTTTAATGACTCTTTGTCGGGGGCAAAGATACACATAATATACGAGATAACAAAATAATTAATGGATTTATTTGATGTGGAGCTATCCATAGGAGTATCCCCAAATCCATAATAGCTCTATTGAAATAAATTACTTTTTACATTGTCTATGTCAACTTTGCAGATTGTCGCCCGAATATCCTCTGCAAATCTTTCAACTTTCTCTCCAGCATATTTATCAATGATGTAAGACGGTTTATTTCTAAAGTCAAAATTCTTCTGTATGAGTTCGTTTATTCCTTCATCTTTACAGCCATAACCCACTATGATAAGTTTCTCTGCATTTTGCATATTATTCTTGAACTTCTTGAACAATTTTTTGAATAATAAAGGTTCATTGTATCGTTGGATTTTTGATGTTGTTCCAGTCAAGAAATCCGAATGATATGCAAAGGGAGAAATGTCATAACCAAATTTTGATTTTCGACCTTTCATGATGTCCCCAGCTCCAATACCCCATTTAATTTTTACATATTTCTCTGGTATCATGAAACCGTTAGTATCAATGCGGTAGAATAGTACATAATCAAGACTGCCATGAAGCTTATATAGTCTTATTGGCTTAGTATATCGCCCAGTATATCTTTCCAATCTACAATGATAAGTAACATCGTCATGTTTGAGTTTTCCATAGTACTCTGATCCATACTCGTCAAAACCATCTGAAATGTTTCCGTTAATAAAGCCTGTACGGTTAAACGACTCAAATAGCAAATCGTGATTCAGTGTATGTACGTTGACTATGTATTCTTTGCTCAATTGAGATAAAAAAGTCAGGAATCCGTTATAGCCATCAAAGAAATTGAGTTTAAAAGGTTCACCATCATACCAAGACTTACCTTCACCGTCTTTTAGTAGATGTGCAGCCATTTGGTTGTATATATGTGATACGTTTGAGAGGTAATGGTCGAAAGTCTCATATTCGCTAAGTAAATCAAAGCACAAAGATTGATAGCGTTTTTGTCTTACATCGTCAGACTTTATGAAGTCATAAAATCCCTCATAGTCGAATTTATTACCATGAGCTATCGTATATTCTTTGATTAGACGTTTGCAGAACATGAAATATTTTTGGTGATTGTTAAAAACCCCATCCATCTGAAATTTCGGTTTCATCCCATCTGTTGAGTTAGTTAAACTTCCTCCAGGAGAAAAATCAAGCGTACTGTCATCAAAATGAAGTAAGCCCTCATTCATGTCATTGCCAATCGGATAACCTTTAGGAGCAGAGAAACCTGCTCCTAACAGAATTGAAATCGACTTTCTTCCTACCTGTGGGATTTCATTATCCTCTTTGTCTAAATCAATCTGCCATTTCATACTTATCTGTCCTATAGATTATTTCCAAATCGGCTCCTTGTGCCAATCACCCGTGAATCCGTATTTATAATAAGGTATATTTTTGTAGCCGTCAAGCAAGGCTAGAAGTTTGTCCTTTATCAGGTTATCTGGATATACAGCATTGCAAAGATATATCATGGCGGAAATCACTCCGTATGGTTTCTTCTTCTGATTGTCCGTTAATGGATTCAGTAACCACTTGTCACGATGTCCTTTGGGGTTGGTCACTTGTTTGGCAAGGCTACGGTTCCAAAGACGTGAGTGGTGGGCAATGATGTTACGAAGCACAGAAATGGCTTCCAGCCAACTGGATAGCTCTTTTGCGGAATACAGCCCGAAGTCGTTGGCAATGGCAGCACGTTCTGGCAACTGGCTCTTTAAGTTCTTGTACATTTTGGAGAGTGTGCCAAAGGTGGCACTTTCGAGAATCATCCATGCATCAGGATTGTCCCCCTCCATTGACTCCCAATCCCAATTAGGGTGCTCAGATATATACTCTTTGGCAAAAGGCTCAGTGCTACGGTCAAACTCATGTTTGAGGTCAAGCACGAAATCCTCGTAGTAGTCCTTACGCTCAAAAAGAGAAGAATCCAAGTACCAAAGTCCGCTACCTTTTGCCTGTGACAGATGGTTGATAATCTTCGCCCTCAGTGCTACCTCTATTATCTCAATGGCATCAAAGAGAATTAGCCGTAGATTGCGGTCAAAGTTATATCGGGCAATGACATCATCAAACAAAGCACCCTTTTTAAAGTCATGCTCTGTTTCCTCATCTTGCATATCCGTCCAATAATACTTCAATCGGAAATAACTGATGTGCGCCAAACAATGCTTGGCTTTCTCTTCATTGCTGAACACCATGCCCCTTGAATGGAGTAGGCGGATTTGTTCTTCTATTGTGCGTGGCTTCTGATTGCTCATTGCTGTCTATAAAAAAGTGACCCGCCAGCAGATCTACGGGATGCCGACGGGTTCTGTTATCG
>CAMNHM010000006.1 GCA_946539475.1 uncultured Prevotellaceae bacterium
GAGATTCTGGCTCGAAAATCGCCCCCTGTTTTCCGCGTTGGGTCACTCAAGTGCCTTTTCGCCAGTCAGGCACCACCAGTTGGCATAGCTCAGACTGCTCTTCGTAACGCCCTCTTGGGTTCGAACGGCACCTTCTGGATCTACAGTGCCATCTGCTTCAGTGCCTTCATCTACCTCTTCCGTCGCCTGCCCGAGACCAAGGGCAAGTCGCTGGAGCAGCTGGAGAAAGAGCTGGTGGGATGACTTCCTACATAATGCAAAAGGAGCAAAACTATGCTATGTATGCTATAGTTAGCTCTAACACTTTGGTTATCTGACCGTTATCCTATAGCATAGTTTGCGAAAACTATGCTATAACTATGCTATAACTATGCTATAGCTTTTAGCCTGTTGTAAATTACTTATTATTAAGCACTTCTATTTTGCGCCAAGGCGCAAGGTGTTTTGCGTAGGCCAGCAAGGTGTTTTGCGCCTATGCAAAAGGTCGAGAGATACGTTCTCAACCCCGCAAAGATAGGGTTTGAACCCCCGTTAGGATAGGGTTTGCACCACGTTAAGATAGGGTTTGCACCACGTTAAGATAGGGTTTGCACCACGTTAAGATAGGGTTTTTACAACACCGGCAAGGCACTTCCAACGCTGAAAAGCAGGCTCGCACGGAGGAAAAGGCCAAATCATAGCATAGTTATAGCATAGTTATAGCACAGTTTTCGCAAACTATGCTATAGGTTATCACACTAGGAACCAAGCA
Organism: uncultured Prevotellaceae bacterium; assembly: GCA_946539475.1. Next base: position 752 of record CAMNHM010000006.1, read on the forward strand.
TTTACACCAAACTATAGCACACATAGCATAGTTTTCTCCTTTTTGCAGTATATAAAGAGAAGAGACTGCATCAAATTGAATAAACGAGGGACTTCACGGATTTTGCTATCACTGATTATCAGCAGGTCACAAATCCGTGGATTCCGTTTAATTGCTGCGAAAAAGGCACGCTCGGTGAGCGTGCCCTTGTACCCCGACCGAGAATCGAACTCGGAACTAAGCTTTAGGAGAGCCTTGTTATATCCATTTAACTATCAGGGCATCGCATGATTTGCGGGTGCAAAGGTACAAATAAGATGGGAATAAACCAAGGAAAATTGCAAATAAATTTGCATTTCCGCTCACTTATTCGTACCTTTGGCTGTCGCCGAAGGTACTTCCGCTCGGAAAATTGCAAATAAATTTGCATTTTCGCTCACTTATTCGTACCTTTGCAGCGAAAAAGTAATGTACACACAATAAAATAGGAGAAAAGTTATGGGTATTATTCTTTCGATCGTGATTGGATGTCTGGCAGGCTTCTGCGCCGGGAAACTGATGAAAGGCGGCGGCTTCGGCCTCGTGATGAACCTCATCCTCGGACTGCTGGGCGGAGCACTCGGCGGCTGGCTCTTCGGGCTGCTGGGCATCTCCTGGGGCGGACTGCTGGGACAGCTGGGAACGGCTGTCGTTGGTGCCGTGGTGATTCTCTACGTTGCTTCACTGCTGAAGAAATAGGAGCCGAACGACTATGGAGAAATATCTTGCCGACCCTTCCCGCTACGAAGGCGGGATGAAGTTCGAACGCTGCGGACGCAGCGGCGTGCTGCTGCCGAAGGTGTCGCTGGGCTTCTGGCACAACTTCGGGAGCGTCGACCCCTACGAGCGCTCGAGGGAGATTACCCGCTATGCCTTCGACCACGGCGTGGTGCACTTCGACCTGGCAAACAACTACGGTCCTGCCTACGGATCGGCCGAGGAGACGATGGGCCGGCTGATGGACGACGACTTCCGCCCCTACCGCGACGAGCTGTTCATCTCGACGAAGGCAGGCTACGACATGTGGGCCGGCCCTTACGGCAACTGGGGCTCTAGGAAGTATCTGATGGCATCGCTCGACCAGTCGCTGCGACGCATGCACCTAGACTACGTCGACCTCTTCTACAGCCATCGCTACGACCCTGAGACGCCGCTGGAGGAGACGTTGCAGGCGCTGGTCGACATCGTGCGCCAGGGCAAGGCGCTCTACGTGGGCATCTCGCGATGGCCCCTGGAGGCTACGCGCACGGCCTACGACTATCTGAAGGAGCGCGACGTGCCCCTGCTCATCTACCAGGGACGCCTGAACCTGCTCGACCGCGAGCCGCAGGAGGAGGGCATCCTCGACTTCTGCGCTGAGAAGGGCGTGGGCTTCATCAGCTTCTCGCCACTGGCACAGGGACTGCTGACCGACCGCTACCTGAACGGCATCCCCGAGGAGAGCCGCATGGCAAAAGGAAAGTTCCTCAAGGAGTCGATGCTTACGCCTGAGCTGCTGACGAAGCTGCGCTCGCTCAACGAGCAGGCACAGCGACGCGGCGAGACACTGGCCGAGATGGCGCTGGCATGGATCCTGGCTCAGCGCGGCGTGACCAGCGTGCTGGTGGGTGCCAGCTCGACACGCCAGCTGGAGAAGAACCTGAAGTGTGTCACGGCAGCACCCTTCGACGAATGAAGCAGATACTGCTGATCAACGACATTGCCGGCTACGGCAAGGTGGGCATGGCGGCGATGCTGCCTGTGCTCTCGTATATGGGCATACCTGCCTTCTGCCTGCCTACGGCGCTGGTGTCGAACACGCTAGACTACGGTGAGTTCACGCAGATGGACACCACCGACTACATGCGCCGCACCTTCCCCATCTGGCAGCACCTGGGATTCCACTTCGACGCCATCAGCACCGGACTGATGTTCAGCCGCGAGCAGGCAGAGCTGGTCGAGGCCTACTGCCGCGAGCAGGCGGGGCAGGGATGCACAATCTTCGTAGACCCGGTGATGGGCGACGGAGGACGGCTGTACAACGGCATCGACCAGCGACAGGTGGAGCTCATGCGACGCATGGTCGGCGTGGCCCATCTGGCAAAGCCCAACTACACGGAGGCGTGCTACCTGACGGGCGTGCCCTTCCGTCGCGATGGCATCAGCCGCGAAGAGGGTTGCCACCTGCTCGACAGCCTGAGGCTGCTCGGGGCACAGTCGGCTATCATCACCAGCTGTATCGTCGACGGAGCGAACGCCGTCTGTGGCTACGATGCCGGCAGCGGCGACTACTTCTTCCACGAATACGAGGAGATACCCGGCCTGTTCCACGGCACGGGCGACATCTTCTCGGCTGTGCTCATAGGCAGCCTGCTCGGCGCCGGCAAGGCGCTGCCCGAAGCCACGCGGAAGGCAATGGACGTGGTGAGCCAGATGATCGAGCGCAACCGCGACGTCACTGACCGCAACTGCGGAATCTTCATCGAGCGCTGCCTGGACCTGCTGTGAGAGTTAGGAGTTAGGAGTTACGAATTAGGAATTAGGAAATAGAATGCAAGAAACAAGACAAAACAAAATCGCACGACTGCTACAGAAAGAGCTGAGTCAGATATTCCAGGAGCAGACACGCTCCATGCACGGCGTGATGGTCAGCGTGACGCGTGTGCGCGTCAGCCCCGACCTCAGTGTCTGCACGGCCTATCTGAGCATCTTCCCTTCGGAAAAGGGCGAAGAGCTGCTTGCCAACATCGAGCATAGCAATGCCCAGATACGCTACACACTGGGACAGCGCGTACGCCACCAGCTGCGCATCATCCCTGAGCTGCGATTCTTCATCGACGACTCACTGGACTACATCGAACACATCGACGAGCTGCTCAAGAAATGAACTTCCCACTCTATATCGCCCGCCGTTACCTGTTCTCGAAGAAGTCGACGAACGTCATCAACATCATCAGCGGCATCTCGATGCTGGGCGTAGCAGTGGCATCGATGGCAATGGTGGTGACGCTGAGCGTCTTCAACGGGTTCAGCGACCTCGTGGCAACGCTCTTCACCAACTTCGACCCTCAGCTGCGAATAACGCCTGTGGAAGGGAAGACGGCACCTGCCGACGACCCGCTGCTGACGCAAGTCAAACAGCTGCCGGAGGTGGAGGTGCACACAGAGTGTGTGGAAGACATGGCGCTGGCACTCTACAACGACCGCCAGGCGATGATCACGCTGAAGGGCGTGGAAAGCAATTTCGACAGCCTCACACGCATCAGCAGGATCCTGCAGGGCGACGGACGCTTCGAGCTGAAGGCTGCCGACATGTTCTACGGCATACCAGGCATCCGACTGGCTGAACAGCTGGGGCTGGGCTATCGCTACGACTCGCCACTCTACATCTATGCACCGCGACGCGAAGGGCAGCTCGACATGAATGCGCCAGAGGAAGGCTTCGTGGTCGACTCGCTCTACTCGCCGGGCGTCGTCTTCAGCGTCATGCAGGCGAAGTACGACAAGGGCTACGTCGTCACGGGCATCGGCTTCGCACGCCGTGTCTTCGACCAGCAGGGCATGCTGTCGTCGCTCGAGCTGCGCCTGAAGCCCGGCAGCGACTTTGAGGCGGTGAAGCGGCACATCAAGAAGATCGTAGGCGAGAAATACTATGTACACGACCGCTACGAGCAGCAAGACGACACCTTCCGCATCATGAAGATCGAGAAGCTCATCGCCTACATCTTCCTCGTATTCATACTCATCGTGGCTTGTTTTAACATCATCGGCTCGCTATCGATGCTCATCATCGACAAGCGCGACGACGTCAGCACGCTGCGCTCGCTGGGTGCCAACGACCGTCAGGTGTCGCTCATCTTCCTGCTGGAAGGGTGGCTCATCTCAGCCTTTGGCGCTGTGCTGGGCATCGCCATCGGACTACTGCTCTGCTGGATTCAACAGCAGTTTGGCATTATTGCCCTGGGACAGTCGGCAGGCTCGTTCATCGTCGACGCCTATCCCGTCAGCGTCCATCCTTTGGACGTCGTAATAGTATTCCTGACGGTGCTGGTCATCAGCTTCCTCTCTGCCTGGTATCCAGTGCGCTACTTCTCCCGCCGGCTGCTGGATTGAGCCGAGTTTTTTCGAGGTACGAGTTTTTTTTCGAGGTACGAGGTACCTCGCACCTCGGCTACAGCAGGCGCTCGATCTCAGCATTCAGGTCGTCAATCTGCGAGGAGCGTTTCTGAAGGGAATTGTTACGGTCGACGATAAAGAACTCAGGAAGCGTCGACACATTATATCGCTGGCACGACTCTGCCGAGGGGTCGTAGACGCTGATCCACGGCAGCTGCTCCACAGCCTGCTTCCAGAGGTGCTCGTCCTGGTCGATCGCCACCTGATAGATCTCCAAGCCACGGGCATGATAGCGGTCGTAGAGCTCGCGCAACTTCAGGATGCGAGCCCCCGACTCTGCCGTTGAAAAGATGTGGAAGTCGAGCAGCACCACCTTTCCTCGCAACTCTGACAGCGAGCGGATGTGCCCGTTGATGTCGGGCAGCTGCAGGTCGATGATGTCTGACACCGACACTATGTTCTCCTGCTGCATACGCTGCCGGCGAGCCTCGGCGATACGGCTGTTGTTGATCTCGCGCTCCACCATATTATATAGCTGTTGCGCACGCTCCGACTGCGGGTAGTACTCCTTCCAGCATGTAGCGACAGCACGATAGGCACGGTCGTCGAGGCTATCGCCCATCTGGAACACCGAGCTCGTGGGCCAATAGACATGGCTCAGCGTCTGCGACAGGGCGAAATAGGCATACGTACTCTGGGGCTCCTTGAAAATAAAGTCGTTCAGGATGCTGCTCTTGTAGGCATGCAACAGCCGCTGCAACGAGTCGACCATCACGGGGCCCATCAACGACGAGTTCTGCTCCAGGCGGAACACCTGCTGCTGAAGCTCGCTGTGCTTCAGGGCCAGCTGGCGAATCTTCTCACAGCTGGCCGATCCGTCGACGCTATAGTTCTGGGCCATCCCTGGCAACGAGGCCTTGATGGTGACAGTCTCTGTAGAGTCGATGGCGAGGTTCAGCACCTGGCTGTTGATACGCAGCACATAGAGGTCGGGGCCCACGGGCGACTGCTGACGAAAGCGGAACGTGCCGTCGTCGCCTATCTTTGTTGAATCGAGGAGCACGATGCCCGTCATCGAGCGGTTGTAGAAATATAGTGTAGAATCCTTCGCCCCGTCGATCGTTCCTTCAACGGTAAACGTTTTCTGCTTATGACATGCCGTCAGAGCCAGCAGGCCAATGACGCAAATAAGTATTTTTTTCATCTCTTTCACAAATTTTTTGCAAAGGTACGAATTAGTGAGCGAAATACCAAAGAAAAGGTCGTTTTTCTTTTCTATTTCGGAGATGCCAGCCATCCCAGGACAACGAGGCCTAGCGCAACGAGTACGACCATCAGCACTTCGCTGCAACGGTTCAGCCGAACGGCAACACGCATGTCGCTGGTAGTAAGAGGACGCTCGACGTCACCAATATATGGTTTGGGGAACAACTGGCCAAAATAGTAGTGAGGGCCACCAAAGCGGCAGTTCAGCACCCCGGCGAGGGCAGCCTCAGGATAGCCGCTGTTGGGGCTGGCATGGCGAGGCCCATGCTTCCTGACGAAGGCGATGAGCGAGAGCCTGCCTGAGCAGACGACCATCAGCAGGGCCGTCAGGCGGGCGGGGATATAGTTGGCAATGTCGTCGATGCGCGCCGCCCAGGTTCCAAAGAGGCGATAGCGATCGGTGCGGTAGCCAATCATGGAGTCGAGCGTGTTCACCATTTTGTAGACCAGCATGCCTGGCGTGCCTAGGAGGAGTAGCCAGAAGAGTGGTGCTATGACGCCGTCGCTGAGGTTCTCGGCCAGTGTCTCCAGGGCTGCCGTACGCACTTCCTGGGCAGAAAGCTGCTGGGTGTCACGCCCTACGATGCGAGCCACCTGCCGCCGTCCGTCGTCGAGCGAGCGGTCGAGAGCCAGGAACACGGCACGCACCTCGCGGATGAGCGTCGTGCCTGCCAAGCAAAAGAAGATGACGAGGGCATCGAAAGCCAGGAGGAATGGGGCGTTCAGGAAGGAGCGGAGCAGGCTGGCGATGGCAAAAACGCCGAGGATGAGCACCACGGCGAGCAGGGCACCCTTCAGCCGTCGGTGCGAGCCACTATTGAGCCGGTGCTCGCCAAAGGCGATCATCCGTCCGAAGAGCACCACGGGATGTGGCAGCCAGGCAGGGTCGCCCAGCAGCAAGTCGAGCGCCCATCCTAACAGCAGGGGCAAGGCTGGCAAGAGGAGTACGAGTAGGTCGGTCATAGCTCAAGGAACTGATTGATTGCACTGACGAGGGCATCGTTCTCAGCAGGCGTCTGGGTAGCGACGCGGAAATGGCCTGGAGTGAGCCCCCGGAAGTTGGAGGCATCGCGGATGAGGATGCCATGCTCGCGAACGAGGTAGTCCTTGAGGTCGGCAGCCGTATGGTTGTCCATGTGGCAGAGCATGAAGTTGGTATCAGTAGGCCTGACGCTGACGCCATCGAGGCGGTTCAGCTCATGCCACAAGCGCTGGGCCTCAGCGAAATCGGGCTTCAGCCGCAGCTCGTCGTGCTGTAGCAGGTACAATCCACATTCGACGGCCAGGGCGCTCACCGACCATGGACGCAGATTCCTTCGCAGAAGTCGGGCAAGCGAGGCCGAGGCGGTGATATAGCCGAGGCGGAGGCCTGGCACGCCATACGTCTTCGTCATCGAGTGTATCTGTACGATCTTCTCATGACGAATAGCTTGCCGTGGAGAAAGGATGTCGTGCGGCGTATAGTCTTCATACGACTGGTCGACGACAATCAGGTCGTAACTCTCGAGCAGCGGCTCGAGCATGTCCTCTGCGAAGACACTGCCAGTAGGGTTGTTAGGGTTGCAGAGCCAGAGGGACTGCCGTCCGTCAGTTGCCGGCGGGAACATCGCGCACGCATCCTCATACTCGCTGAATGTAGGCTGCGGAATGTTCGCCGCCATGGGAAACGTCTGCGCCACGAGATAGATGGCCTCAGTAGCTCCATTGGTGACGACGACACACGCCGGATCGATGGCATATCGCTCAGCGACGAGGCGCTCCAGCGACCATGCCTCGGGTTCCGGATAGTGACTGACGAGCCCTGCCTTCTGGGTGAGATGCTCCATGAGCCGCTGATGAGGTGCGTGGGCACAGATGTTCGACGAGAAGTCGCTCACGATGCCGGTGTATTGGTAGGCGTCGTCGCCATGTCCTGTAATCATTGCTGGTACGTGTTATCGTTGGTGGAAAGTATTTCGTAGAGGCGACGGATATCGACATGCTTTCTGACGTGGTCGGCAAGGCGGTTGTACTGCTCCTCCTTGTAGGCAGCATAGTCGAAGGTCACCGACGGCTGCTGGATGCGGTCGGCAAAGGGCTCGAGGAGAAAGTCGACGAAGGGGCTGTTGTCGAGGATTCCGTGGATATACGTGCCCAGGCAGTGACGGCTGACGACATAGCCGTCGTCACGACCGTCGTCGAGGGTGGTCAGCGGAGAGGCAGTAGCGGTGGGCAGCGGACGTGTTACGCCTTGGTGGATCTCGTAGCCACGACCAAAATGACAGCTGACCTGCCGTGTGACCTTCCGTCCGTCCATCGTTGTCGTCACAGGCAGCAAGCCTAGGCCCGGCAGTCGCTCCAGCGGTCCTTCGACATGTTCCGGATCCATCACCTCGGCTCCCATCATCTGATAGCCGCCGCAGATGCCCATCACCGTCGTCCCCCGACGATGTGCTGTGAGGATAGCCTCTGCACACCCGCTGCTGCGAAGCCACTGAAGATCGCTGAGCGTCGACTTCGTGCCTGGCAGGATGATGATGTCTGCCTGCAACAGCTGACTGGGCGCCTGCGTGTAGAAGAGCCTGACACGCGAGTCTTGCTCCAAGGCGTCGAAGTCGGTGTAGTTGGAGATATGAGGCAGACGGACGACAGCTGTCTTCAGCTGAGGAGTGGTCGTGGCGACAGCATCCGGCTTCCTCTCCAGGGCGACGCTGTCCTCGCCCTCGATATGGATGTCGGGCATGTAGGGGACGACCCCCAGGACAGGCACTCCGCAGAGCTGCTCGAGCATGCGGCGCCCCTCGTCGAAGAGTCGCAGGTCGCCACGAAACTTGTTGATGATGATTCCGCGGATGAGGCGCCGATCGTCAGGCTCCTGGAGTGCGATGCTGCCATAGACGGAGGCAAAGACGCCGCCACGGTCGATATCGCCCACGAGGATGACGTCGGCGTTAGCATGACGAGCCATCGGCATGTTCACCAAGTCGTGATCGCGCAGGTTGAGCTCAGAGATGCTGCCCGCCCCTTCCATCACGATGGGATTGTACTGCGCTGCCAGGCGGTCGAAGGCCTGGCACACCTCCTTGCGGAAGTCGATGCCCCCGTCGTTGCCCCCCCAGAAATCGTAGGCGTCGCGATTACCCACTGGTCGCCCATGGAGTACCACCTGCGAGGTGTGGTCGCTTTGCGGCTTGAGCAGCAAGGGGTTCATATCTGTGTGACAGGGCAGGCCTGCTGCTTCTGCCTGCACTGCCTGTGCACGTCCTATCTCCAGCCCGTCAGGCGTGGCATAGGAGTTGAGTGCCATGTTCTGCGCCTTGAAAGGAGCAGGGTGGAAACCATCTTGAAGGAAGATTCGGCAGAGGGCTGTCGCCAGCACACTCTTGCCAACGTCGCTGCCTGTACCGGCGAGCATCAGGGGGTGGAGCATTGAGTTGAGGGTTGAGGGTTGAGAGATGAGAGTTGAGAGTTGAGAGTTGAGAGATGAGAGTTGAGAGTTGAGAGATGAGAGTTTATTGGGGTCGTTCGACTGAAAGGGCGAAAAGATAGTCGCTGAGGCGGTTCATGAATCGCAGGATGCTCTCGTCGTGAGGATGCTGCCGACAGAGGGTCCATAGCCGACGCTCTGCCGTGCGGCACTGCGCACGTGCTACGTGGACGACACCTCGCGGGATGACGAAGGCTAGCGTTTGCTGCGCCGTAAGGGCGTCGATGGCCTGCTCCATGCGAGCAGCCAGCTCGTCGCAGTGCAGTGGACGCGGGTTGTGCTCCCCGTCAGGGGTTGCCACGTGGCTCATGATGGTCATCAGCTCACGCTGAATGCTGCTGAGGAGCGGCTCTTCGGGCAGCAGCCCCAGGAGCGCGTTGAGCATGTCGAGCTGTCCGTTTGTCTCGATGCGAATGTCGTCCTTGCTGACGCGGACGCCTCCCCGCAGGCTTGTCTGGCCTTTGTCGCCAGTCTTAGTGTAGATCGTCTTCATTGGGATAGAGATGAGTATAGCTGGCCAGCACGTTACGATAGCGTATGACGGGCGTAGGGACTGCCTCGCCCTTGGCGTTATACACCTGACAGGCCGACTCGGGCGGTGTGCCCATGAACTGGGTATAATGGAACTCATGACCACGATACTCCCGTCCGTCGAGCACAAAGCGGCGATAGCCCAACGACAGGCGCCGATCGGCCGTGCGGGCGGTAATGCTGTAGGGCAGCACGCCACACATAGGATAGTCGCCGTGGTCAGTCACGATACGGTCGCAGAGATACATCATGCCGCCACACTCGGCGAGGATGCGGCCGCCACGCTCAGCATAGTCGCGGATGGCCTGGCGCGTCTCGCTTGCCGCGACGAGGGCCTCGAGATGCTTCTCCGGATAGCCGCCAGGGAGATAGAGCAGGTCGCAGCCGTCAAAGTCTGGCCGCTGGCGCTCTGGGTCGAAGCAGCGTACGTGCAGGAAGCTGTCGAGCAATTCCTGGTAGACGAAGGAAAAGGCCTCCTCATTGCGTGCCACGACGACTGTCCCATGCCGCTGCCGTGGAGCTGGCGGCGCTGGCACGCCAATAGGCGTCAGCCTTTCCAGGATGGCATCGGCGATGGGCTTGAAAAGGCTGAGGAAATCGCCATGACTACTGTCAGCAATCTCGCTGAAGTCGAGCCCGAGATATCGCGACGCCTGCTCCAGCTCCTTGCAGCGGGGTACGCATCCGAAGCATTCCAGGCCTACGTCAGCGCATACCTCACGGAGCATCGCCTCATGGCGCGACGATCCCACGCAGTTGAAGACGACGCCTGCGATGCTGACGTCGTCCCTGAAGCGTGAGAAGCCCTGTAGCAGCGGAGCCATCGAGTAGGCAGCGCTGCGTGCGTCGACCACCAGTACGACGGGCAGTCGCAGCACTCTAGCAATCTCAGCTGCTGACCCGTTGTCGCGATCATAGCCGTCGTAGAGCCCCATCATACCCTCCACGACGCAGACGTCAGCATCCTGGCAGTAGCGGCTGTAGAGGCTGGCGACATGGTCTGCCGAGGCCATGAAAGTGTCGAGATTGATACTTGGGCGGCGACAGACAGCCTGATGGAACTTCGTGTCGATATAGTCAGGCCCGCACTTGAAGGGCTGCACCTTCAGGCCGTCGCTCACAAAGCAGGCCATGAGGCCGCGCGCCAGCGTGGTCTTGCCGCTGCCGCTCATCGGAGCAGCGAGGAGAAACTGTGGTATCGCTCTTGTCATTGCTTTGCGTTTCGTGGATGATGCTCCAGCACCTCGCGCCGCAGTGTCTGCATCGAGATATGGGTATAGATCTCCGTGGTGCCTATCGACTCGTGGCCCAGCAGGGCCTGGATGGCACGCAGGTCGGCCCCGCCCTCCAGGAGGGCAGTGGCGAAAGAGTGGCGCAGAGTGTGGGGCGAGATGGTCTTCTTGATGCCTGCCTCGACGGCCTGCCGCTTGAGCATGATGAGGATCATCGTACGCGTGAGATGAGCCCCTCGACGGTTCAGGAAGACATAGTCCTCCTCGCCCGCCTTGATCTTCAGCTGATTGCGCCAGGGCAGGTAGTTCTCAATCTCTTTCAGCGCACGCTCAGAGATTGGCACGAGCCGCTCCTTCGAGCCTTTGCCGATGATGCGCAGATAGCGCTCGCTGGCATATAGCTGCGACCACTTCAGGCTTACCAGCTCGGCCACTCGCAGACCGCAGGAGAAAAGCACCTCGATGATGGCGCGGTTGCGATGCCCTTCAGGCTTCGACAGGTCGATGGAGTCCTCCAGGCGGTCGACCTCCTCGGGGGTGAGGAACTCTGGCAGATGCTCGCCCAGGACAGGGCTCTCGAGCAGTTCCGTAGGATCCTGTTCGACATATCCGTCGAGCAACAGGAAACGGTAGAACGTCCGCACGCCGCTCAGGATGCGACATTGCGACCGCGGACTGATGCCGATGTCGTGCAGCTGGGCAGCGAAAGCCTGCAGGTCGTCTATCTTTACATCGACGGCACTCTTCCCCTGGCTGTCGAGGAAGCGGAAGAGCTTCCCGACGTCCAGCCGATAGGCATCGATGCTGTTGGGCGACATGTTGCGCTGTAGCCGCAGATAGCGTGTGAAGGCGCGCATCTGGCTCTTCTGTTCCTCTGTCATAGCGTGATCCTTTCGCGTAATAGAATATTGTCGCTCGACGGGCCTACCATCAGCTCGAAGACGCCTGGCTCCACCACGCGCCGCATCTGGCGGTCGACAATGCTGAAGTCGTCGGCACTGAGTACGAACTCTACGTGGCGCGTCTCCCCGCGGCGGATCGTCACTCGGCAGAAGCGTCGCAACTGCATCAGCGGCTGTACGGTGGAAGCGACCTCGTCGCGCAGGTATAGCTGTGGCACCTCCTCCCCGTCGCGGCTGCCCGTGTTCGTCACGTCGAAGGCCACAGTCACCGTGCCGTCGGCCTGGCGGCGGAGTGAGAGGTTGGAATAGTCGAACGTAGTGTAACTCAGCCCGTAGCCGAAGGCGTAGAGGGGGCTGCCCTGCTCGTCGGTATAGTCGCGGCGCGAAGGCGCCTTCTGGTTGTAGTAGAGGGGCAGCTGGCCCACGCTGCGGGGCACGCTGAGGGGCAGCCTTCCGGCAGGGTTGTAGTCGCCGAAGAGCACGTCGGCAATCGCCCGTCCGCCCTCCTGTCCGGGATAGTATGCCGTCAGCAAGGCGTCGGCATTGAGGGCTGCCCACCGCTTATCCAGCGGACGGCCCTCGATGTAGACCACCACCAGCGGGCGACCCGTCTGTCGGAGGGCTTCGAGCAGTTCCTGCTGGCGCCCCATCAGGGTGAGCGTGGCACGGTCGTAGCCCTCGCCGCTGTCCATGTCTGAGACGCTGCCGACCGTCGATGTCGCTGCAGCCCCCGTCGCCTCATACGACGTACGGAAGTCGCGCGCACTGCTGCCTCCTACGACGGCCACTACAACGTCGGCCCTCCTGGCAGCGTCGACAGCCTGCTGGATGTCGGCCGTAGCGGTATCGCGGATGGCGCATCCTCTGACATATTCCACCGCCGCTGCCTTCTCGCTGACGGCATCGGCAACGGTCGTCACCCGTCCGGCAGCCTGGGGAGCGGTGTAGTCGCCCAGCTGATTGTAGACATTGTCGGCATTGGGCCCTACGACGGCTACTCGCATCGCGCGGCTGAGGGGCAGCACGCCCGTGTTCTTCAGCAGCGTCACCGAGGCACGGGCTGCCTCGAGAGCCACCTGACGGTGGTCAGCAGCGCCAACGGTGCGGCTGGCGTCGCTCTCACTCACAAAGGGATTGTCGAAGAGTCCCATCTCGAACTTCAGCCTCAGGATCCTGCCTACCGCACGGTCGATGTCGGCCATCGCCAGCCTACCCTCGCGCAGGGCCTCTTCAAGGTGTTCGAAAGTCATCCCTCCAAGATCGGCATCGACACCTGCCTTGAGTGCCATGACACCTGCCTCGTCGAGGGTGGCAACGACGTGATGGTCGTTGCGAAGGCCATTGATGGCATAGAGATCGCTGACGACGAATCCGCGGAAGCCCCATTCGCCGCGCAACACCTGGCTGAGCAGCGTGCTGTCGGCAGTGGCAGGGATGCCGTCGACAGAGTTGTAAGCCGTCATCAGCGACCGTGCCCCCGCTTCGACGGCCATGCGGAAGGGGGGCAGCAGCTGTTCGTAGAGCTCACGCCGGCTGGCAACCGAGGGACGACCGTTCAGCCCGCCTTCCGTCGATCCATAGCCGACGAAATGTTTCGGCGTGGCAATGGTGGAAAAGGGCTCCGACAGCCGTCCGCCTCCCGTGCCGCGTATCTGGGCTGCAGCCATTCGCCCCGAGAGCCACGGGTCCTCGCCCAGCGACTCTTCCACGCGCGACCAGCGCGCATCGCGCGCCAAGTCCATCACGGGGCCGTAGCTGGCGTGCGCACCTTGCAGGCGCACCTCGCGTGCTATGACCCGTCCTACGCGCTCCATCAGCGGTTCGGAGAAGGTGGCGGCAAGCCCCAGGCCTGTGGGGAAGACGGTCGCACCGATAGCCATATGCCCATGCGGCGCCTCCTCAGCCAGCAGCAGGGGGATACCCAGCCGCGTGTGCTGGCGCGCGTAAGCCTGCATCATGTTTGCCAGACGGGCAGCCAGCGCGGGGGTAAGCCCGTTAGTGAGCGATTTCTGCGTCCATGGGTCGGCACGAAACGTTGCCCAGAGCATACCTATGTGTTGCTCGCCCACGTCGCGGCGGAAGACATCTGTCAGCAAAAGACTGTCGCCGCGACGATCGTAGTAGCCCCACGCCATCGTGCAGCGCAGCTGTCCCAGCTTCTCATCGAGCGTCATCCGCTGGAGCAGGTCGCTGGTGCGCTCCTCTGCCGTCAGCCCACGCTGCTGGTACGGCAGCACGTTCTGGGCAGCCATTCTCATGGCGTGCAAGGCCACGAGGAGCACGACAGCTGTGAGTGTCTTTCGCTTCATTTCGTTAATGATGGTTAGCCGCATACGACGCGCTTGATGCGCTCAAGGCCCTCCATGAGGATGGCGCGCGGACAGGCGATATTGATGCGGATGTAGCCCTTGCCCGACTGCTGACCGTACATCGTGCCCGCGTTCACCCACACCCGTCCTTCGTTGAGCAGGCGATCGCAGAGCTCGTCGACGTCCACGCCCAGCGACGAGACGTCGATCCAAGGCAGGTAGGTGCCTTCCAGACTGCTGACGACGCACTGCGGCAGCTCGTTAGCAAAGAATCTACAGAGCGCCTGGTAGTTCGCCCATAGATAGAGACACAGCTCGTCGAGCCAGTCGCCGCTCTCGTTGTAGGCGGCTTCCAGGGCAACGATGCCAAAGGGGTTGACGTCGCACACCTCGTTGATGTTGATCGCACGGTCGATGCGTCGGCGCCACGTGGCGTTGGCAGTGATGATATTGGCAATCTGCAGCCCTGCCGTATTGAAATTCTTCGAGGGCGAGTTCATCACGATGCAGTCGTCGGTGACAGTGCCCATCGGCACGAACTCATTGCCTGGCATGACGAGTTCACAGTGGATCTCGTCGCTGACCACCGTGACGCCGTGCTTGTGGCAGATGTCGTACATCGTCGCCAGTTCGTCGCGCGTCCATACGCGTCCGCAGGGGTTATGAGGGTTGCACAGCAGGAAGACGGTCGTCTTCTCGTCAGCGCATTTCGTTTCGAAGTCGGCCCAGTCGACGGCAAACCGTCGTGTGGCTATGGGCTGCCCGACGCCAGGCACGACAACCCTCTGCTCGTCTGTGCTCACCAGGCACGACTCCAGCACCTCACAGCCATTGTTGCGGATGGAGGAGAAGAAGCAGTTGTAGGCAGGCGATAGGATCAGCACCTTCTCGCCAGGCATGGTAAGCGCCTTGATGACGCATGACATGGCGGGCACGACGGCAGTGGTGTAGAGTATCTCTTCGCGTCTGATGGTCCAATGATGTCGGCGGCCGAACCACGATATCACCGCCTGATAGTAGCTCTCCGGCACGATGTTATAGCCAAAGACGCCATGCGCCACGCGCTCCTCGAGGACGCGCTGGATGGCTGGCGCCACGCGGAAGTCCATGTCGGCCACCCAGAGGGGGATCACCCCCTCCACGGGGCTCTCGTCCCACTTCACGCTGTTCGTCCCATGCCGGTCGACGATCTCGTCAAAGTTGTACTTGCTCATTTCCTCACCTCAATAATGCAGTCAGCGGGCTGCTTGATGTTCTCGTCGATGGTGATGGAGCCTATCGAGTCGGCAACGATGTGCCCGCTCGACGGGTTCTTGATGTTCTCAATATGTCCGCGGATGTCAGCCTCGACGTTGCTGTACTCGAAGACACGGTCGCAGAGCTTGTCGAACGTGCAGTTCTCCAGCACGAGGTTGTCGGCATAGCAGAGGAGCTGCTCGCCCAGGAGGTGGCAGTTGATCAGCCGCACGTTCTTCGAGTGCCAGGCAAGATACTCGCCGTCGAGGTGCGAGTCGCGGATGGTGATGTTCTCGCACTCCCAGAAAGAGTCTTTCGTAACGATGTGGGCATTGCTGAGCTCCACGTTGCGGCAATACTGGAACACGTATTTCGAGTCGCTGCGAAGACCGTCGATGCGCACGTCGTCGCAGAACATGAAGGGATACGTGCCGTCGTGCAGCTCGAGGTTGTGGGCCTCGATGTTCCGACAGCGCCAGAACGTCTCGTCAGCATCGTTGATGACGACATTCTCCAGATAGAGGTCGTGCATCTCGCGAAACATCTTCGGACCGTCGATGCGCGTGTCGCGCATGTCCATGTTGTCGCTATACCATAGTGCCGAGCGGGCTCCGACATCGAACTGGCAGCGGTTGATACGGAAGCCGTGGACGTGCCAGAAGGGGTACTTGCCCCAGAAGCGACAGTCCTCAGCCTCAATGTCGGAACATTCCTTGATGCCGCTCTCACCCTCGCCAATGGTCACCTGCTCCAGGCGCAGGTGGTGGCTGCCGAAGAGCGGGCGCTCACCTTCAAAGTGTTGTTTTCTGATTATTTCCATTCTTCATTCAGTTTAGAGGGTGCAAAGATACGAATAAGTGAGCGAAAAACCAAATTTATTTGAGGTTTTCCAAACGCGAGTATCTTCGGGCAACGCCCAAAGATACGAATAAGTGAGCGAAAAGTCAAATTTTATCCCATTCAACTTGCGCATCTCGTCAGGAATGCTTAATTTTGTAGCCCAAAAACGATCCGCCCCGACAAGAAGAGACGGCGGCTGAGACCTATTGCTGACGCATTCATACGCACACCCGACGATGAAGACTCTGGACAAGGATATACTGCGGCTGGCGCTGCCGAGCATCGTGTCGAACATCACCGTGCCGCTGCTGGGACTGTGCGACGTGACCATCATGGGGCACGTCGGCGGTGCCACGCATATCGGAGCCATCGCCGTGGGGTCGATGATCTTCAACGTGATGTACTGGCTCTTCGTCTTCCTGCGCATGAGCACCAGCGGACTGACAGCCCAGGCCTTTGGCGCTGCACAATGGAGCCAGGCCAGGGCCACGCTGCGCCACAGTATGCTCATAGCAATGGGGGCCGCCCTGGCCATCGTCGTCCTTCAAGTGCCGCTGAAGCACCTCACCTTCTGGCTCATGCAGGCATCGGGCGAGGTGGAGCAGTTGTGCACACCTTATTTCTATATCTGCATCTGGGGAGCGCCTGCCGTCCTGGGGCTCTATGTACTGACGGGATGTCTCATCGGCATGCAGGACACGCGCCGCCCCATGCTCATCGCCATCGGCCAGAACGTGGTGAACATCAGCATCTCGCTGCTCCTTGTCGTCGTCTTTGGAATGGGCATCAAAGGTGTCGCCCTGGGCACGCTCATCGCCCAATGGTCAGGCTTCCTAGTCGGCGTGCTATGCGTAAGGGGAAAAGTCGCTCACCACTCGCCCTCCACCATTCACCCTTCACCCTCCACCAATTCCCCTTCGCCCTCCGCCAATCTAAACACCCAACTCTTCCTGCGCACCGTCTGTCTGGTCAGCGTCAACCTCTATTTCACCTCCGCCGGCTCAGCACAGGGGCCGCTGATCCTTGCTGCCAACACACTGCTGATGCAGTTTTTCATGATCTACAGCTACATGATGGACGGCTTCGCCAATGCCGGAGAGGCACTGGCAGGACGCTATCTGGGAGCCTCCGACCTAACGATGCTCAGCCGTACCGTACGACGGCTGTTCCTCTGGGGCACCGCCGTGGCACTGCTCTTCACAGCCGCCTATGCACTCGGCGGAGCCTCGCTGCTGCAGCTGCTCACCAGCGACGGACAGGTGGTGCGCGTGGCCCTCGGCTATCTGCCCTGGGCAGTGCTCATACCAATCTCCGGCATGGCAGCCTTCGTATGGGACGGCATATTCATCGGCACGACCCTCTCGAGGGGCATGCTCATCTCCTGCTTCCTCGCAGCAGCAACGTTCTTCGCCTTCTGGCTGCTACTCTCGCCCACCCTACACAACCACGCCCTCTGGCTCGCCCTGATCGTATACCTAGCAGTACGCGGGCTGGTACAGACACTGATATGGAGACACACCTATGCAACAACCCACTAGAGTAGCCGTCGTAGGAGGCGGCGCGGCAGGATTCTTCCTCGCCCTGAACCTCAAGGAGCAGTGCCCGCAGCTCCAGGTCGACATCCTCGAGCGCGCCAGCCGCGTCCTGCGAAAGGTGGCACTGGCAGGAGGCGGACGCTGCAACCTGACGAACACCTTCGACGGCATCGGCGACCTGCAGGCCGTCTACCCACGTGGCCACCGCCTCATGCGACGCCTGTTCCGACAGTTCGACCACAACGCCACGTGGCAGTGGTTCGAGCAGCGCGGCGTCAGCCTCGTAGCGCAGGCCGACCACTGCGTCTTCCCCCGCTCGCAAGATTCACAGACCATCGTCAACCTCTTCCTCGCCGAGGCCCGACGGCTGGGCGTCAGCGTCAGGACAGGATGTAGCGTCGACACCCTCGACGACCTCGCCGACTACGACTACGTCTGCATCACCACTGGCGGACAGCCGCGCCGCGAGAATCTCCTGTGGCTGGGGCAGGAGGTCGTGGAGCCCGTGCCGTCGCTCTTCACGCTGAGCATCGCCGACGAAAGTCTGCGCGCCCTAGCAGGAACAGTCGTACAGCAAGCCACCGTAGCAGTACCCGCCACCAAGATGCGCGCTACGGGAGCACTCCTCGTCACCCACTGGGGCATCAGCGGACCTGCCGTGCTGCGACTGTCGAGCTACGCCGCACGTCTGCTGGCCGAGCGCGACTATCGCTCGCCACTCGTCATCAACTGGCTGAGCAGCAATGCCGACGAAGCCCTCGACACCCTGCAGCAGCTCCTACGCACAGGCGGACAGCGACTCGTCACCAGCATCGCACCCCACGGCCTACCACAGCGCCTATGGGCCTACCTCGCCGAGAAAAGCTTGCTCCAGCGCGCCCATGCCCCTTGGAGCAGCCTCAACCGTAAGGAGCTTTTGCGACTGACGAACGTTCTCACGGCCGACGAGCTGCAGGTCAGCGGACGGGCCCCACATCGCGACGAGTTCGTCACAGCCGGAGGCATCAGCCTGAGCGCCGTCAGTCCACAGACGCTGGAGAGCAAGAGCCGTCCACGCCTGTTCTTCGCTGGCGAAGTCCTCGACATCGACGGCGTCACCGGAGGCTTCAACCTACAAGCCGCCTGGACCACCGCCTACGTCGTGGCCACTGCCATCGCGCGAGAATCTGAGGGCAAAGCTCCTCTATAGCGGAATGAATTGTATCCGGAATTACCGCCCAAATTGCAGTTGCCGCCTCCTTCTGTGATTTTTATCATTTTCTCTGCAACATTGTAACAAATCAGCTAACGCCATACATACCAACATGTTAGAGTGTTGCAGAATGATGACAAAGGTGACAAACTTTCGATGATTCTATACTATTTTAACAAGATTTCTACGTGAAAACGCGCAAAATCGATGCGTTTCTCTGACCTTTTATCGGGATCGAGTGACCACTTTCTACCGTCATCAAGAAGAACAAGTACGTACTTCAACCTTTGTTCCACCCCATGGAACAAGGTGTAGGTACGTATGTGACGGACTGTTCCGCCCCATGGAACAAACCTTAAGTACGTATCGCAACAAGCCTGAGGACGTATCGCAACGAGCTTGAGAACGTATCGCAACGAGCTTGAGAACGTATCGCAATGCGGAAAGTCTGCCACCTTTGTCACCATTAATACCATACGTAACACACTGACTGTCAGCCAGTATTGCAAAGGTTACATTATTTTGGCATAAAAATTATAGAGGGGACAGGGCTAATATGGGTAATCGTGAATCAGAGGGCCCGTCCCTCTGATTCACGACAACCACACCACGCAGCCCAAGCCCTAGAGAGGATAGTCTTCGAAGGCGTAGAGCACGGTGGAGAGATAACGCTCGCCCGTGTCTGGGAGCAGGACGACGACACGCTTCTCCCTGTTCTCTGGACGTAGGGCCACCTGGGTGGCGGCGAAGAGAGCTGCGCCCGCTGAGATGCCCACGAGGAGGCCTTCCTGTGCAGCCACCTCACGTCCTGTGCGGATGGCATCGTCGTTGTCGACGTCGAAGACCTCGTCGACGAGGCTGCTGTCGTAGGTCTGGGGCACGAAGCCTGCGCCGATGCCCTGAATCTTGTGCGGACCGCTCTGTCCTCCGTTGAGCACTGGCGAGGCCTTCGGCTCTACGGCAACGATCTTCACCGACGGTTTCTGCTCCTTGAGGTAGCGTGCCACTCCGGAGATGGTGCCTCCCGTGCCCACGCCCGCCACGAAGATGTCGACGTCGCCGGCAGTCTGCTGCCACACCTCGGGACCCGTCGTGGCATAGTGGCGGGCGGGGTTAGCGGGGTTCTCGAACTGCTGGAGGATGATGCTCCCAGGGGTGGCATCGCGCAGCTGCTCGGCAGCCCTGATGGCTCCCGGCATGCCGTCCTTACCCGGCGTGAGGCGCACCTCCGCCCCATACGCCTTGACGAGGTTGCGCCGCTCGATGCTCATCGTCTCGGGCATGGTGAGGATGAGGTGGTAGCCCTTGACGGCTGCCACGAGGGCCAGGCCGACGCCGGTGTTGCCGCTGGTGGGCTCGATGATGGTGGCGCCAGGCTTCAGCAGTCCGCGCTGCTCGGCGTCCTCAATCATGGCCAGTGCGATGCGATCCTTGACGCTGCCGCCAGGGTTGAAATACTCTACTTTGGCAATGACTGGGCTGCTGAGGCCCTTTGCCACGGAAAACTTGTTGAGCTCCAGCAACGGCGTGTTGCCGATGAGCTCTGTCAGCGTCTTTGCTATCTTACTCATAGCGATTGGTGTTCGTTGTTTGTTAATGTTCTTTTACGATGGGATACAGTTCTATGAACTCGCCTTGGTGGTTCTGGCCGTCGTCGATGAGCTCGGCAAACTTCCGCCCCACGGTCTCCGTGTCGTGGAAGCCCGGCAGGGCCATGTTCCCGTTCAGGTCGGTGGTGGTGGGGCCAGGATGTACGGCGAAGATTTCCACGGCGTTCTCAATGGCCATCACCCCCATCATGGCGTTCTGGGCGGCCTTGCTGGCCACGTAGGCCAGCGGATGCCAGTAGGGACTGACCTCCGAGGGCACGGTGATGTTGACGATACGGCCTCCGTTCTTCTGCAGCAGGGGCAGCAGTGCTTTGGTTAGGGCAAAAGTGCCGATGAAGTTCACATCCAGGGTTTCGCGAATGACGCTCACCTCCGTGTGCGCACTGTCCACGCTCATGTCGCCCGGAATGCCGGCATTGTTCACCAGCAGCGTCAGCCGAGGGAAACGCCTGGCAACCTCACCGGCCGCCTGCTTGATGCTCTCGATATCCCTCAGCTCGATGTTCACCCACCCCAGCACCTCAACGCCCTGGGCCGTCAGCTCGCCGATGGCCTTTGCCGCGCGCTGCTCATCACGGGCACCGATGATCACCTGCCAGCCGCTGAGGCCCAGATGCTTTGCTATTCCGAAACCGATGCCCTTGTTGGCACCCGTCACCAAGACAATCTTATCCTTCATTTTGCGGTTTACGTTTTGCACCTGCAAAGTTACTGATAATTCTTTAAATGCTGTCGAAAGCCTGCGACAAATCATCCAGGATGTCGTCGATGTGCTCGGTGCCTATCGACAAGCGCACCGTTGAGGGCGTGATGTGCTGAGCGGCCAGCTCCTCGGGGCTCATCTGCGAGTGCGTCGTGGTATAGGGATGTATCACCAGGCTCTTCACGTCGGCCACGTTGGCCAGCAGCGAGAAAATCTGCAGCGCGTCGATGAAGCGCCAAGCCTCCTCCTGTCCGCCCTTGATCTCGAAGGTGAAGATGCTGCCGCCGCCCTGGGGGAAGTACTTCTGGTACAGTGCGTGGTCGGGATGGCTCTCCAGGGCAGGATGGTTCACGCGGGCCACCTTCGGGTGCTTCGACAGGAAGTCGACCACCTTCAGCGCATTCTCCACGTGGCGCTCCACGCGCAGCGACAGCGTCTCAAGCCCCTGCAATAATATAAACGCATTAAAGGGTGAAATTGTTGCACCGGTGTCGCGCAAAATGACGGCACGGATGCGGGTGACGAAGGCTGCGGCACCTGCCACATCGGCAAAGACGGCCCCATGATACGAGGGATCGGGCTTTGCGAGCGTGGGATATTTGTCGGCATTGGCCTTCCAGTCGAAGGTGCCGCCGTCGACGATAACGCCGCCCAGGCTGGAGCCGTGGCCGCCGATGAACTTCGTGGCCGAGTGAACCACGATGTCGGCACCGTGCTCCAAGGGGCGGATGAGGTAGGGCGTGCCGAAGGTGTTGTCGACGATGAGCGGCAGCTGGTGGCGGTGGGCAACGGCGGCCACGCCCTCAATGTCGAGCACGTCGCTGTTGGGGTTGCCGAAGGTCTCGGCATATATCACTTTTGTGTTGGGTTGGATGGCGGCCTCCAGGGCATTGAGGTCGTTCACGTTGACGATGGTGTTCGTGATACCCTGCGTGGCGAGGGTGTGGGTGATGAGGTTGAACGAGCCACCATAGAGGTTGTCGGCAGCCACGATGTGGTCGCCGGCCTGCACGATGTTCTGCAGCGCATAGGTGACGGCAGCGGCACCACTAGCCACGGCCAGTCCGGCCACACCGCCTTCCAGCGCTGCCACGCGGTCCTCGAAGACGCCCTGCGTAGAGTTGGTCAGGCGTCCGTAGATGTTGCCGGCATCGCGAAGCCCGAAGCGGTCGGCAGCATGCTGCGAGTTGCGGAACACATACGACGTGGTCTGATAGATAGGTACGGCACGGGCGTCGGTAGCGGGGTCGGCCTGTTCCTGGCCTACATGGAGTTGAAGGGTCTCGAAATGCAGTTTCTTCTGTGACATAGCTTTTACGTTTGGTTTGACATTAATTGTTGGATTTCTGGGTGCAAAGGTACGATGTTTAGAGAAAATAGCCAAATTTCTTTGGATATTCAGAAAAGAATCACTAACTTTGCAGCGCAGAAAGAAAATCTTTCTTTGTGAGGCTATAAAAAGTCTCGCTAACAGAATATTATTCCAAAAAGCGATGGAAACACTAGACGAAATCGACCTGCAGCTGCTGAAAACGCTGCAGCGGAACGCCAAACTGACCACTAAGGAACTGGCTGACGCCGTCCATCTGACGCCGACTCCCGTCTTCGAGCGTCAGAAGCGGCTGGAGCGTCGGGGGTATATCAGGAAGTACGTTGCCGTGCTCGACCCCGAAAAGCTGAACCTCGGGCTGCTGGTGTTCTGCAAGGTGAAGCTGAAGCAGATCAACCACGAGCTCGCCGACGCGTTCGTGCGTCGCATCCAGCGCATCCCTGAGGTGACGGAGTGCTACAACATCAGCGGTGCTTACGACTATCTGCTGAAGGTGCGCGTCGCCGACATGAAGCACTACCAGTCGTTTGTGCTGAACAAGCTGGGCGACATCGAGACGGTAGGCTCCATCGAGAGCACCTTCGTGATGAGCGAGGTGAAGCAGAGCTATGGCCTTAATTTGTGAGTGGGCTAGAATGGATAGCCTATGGCGATATGCAGGGTGTGCATATCGCGGAATCGCGGAATGTTGAAGTAGCCCGAGCGGCCCGTGTCGTAAGGCAGGTGGAGGCCGAAGCCCCAGTCGAGGCGCAGCACGAGGAAATCGAGGTCGTAGCGCAGTCCGACGCCTGTGCCCGTAGCTATCTGGCGGAAGAAGTTACGCATGCGCAGCTTGTTGTTTTCGAACATCGCGTTCCAGAGGTTGATGAACTCCCGTCCGAAGTCGCCGGGATCGTCACCCAGGTCATCGTCGCCCAGTGTCCAGTCTTCAGAGTTCCATACGTTGCCCGCATCGAGGAAGATGGCGCCATAGAGGCTTCCGAAGAGTCGCTGCCGCAGCTCAAGGTTCGCCACGAGCTTCATGTTGCCGTTTTGCATGAGGTAGGAGAATTGTCGGTCGCCGAGGTCGCCCTGGAATCCTCCCGGCCCCAGGGAGCGTACGGGGAATGCGCGGATGCTGTTGGCACCGCCCACGTAGAACATCTCGCTGAAGGGTGCGCTGCTGCTGTTGCCGTAGCACCACACCATGCCCAGGTTGAGGTGCCCGACGAGCTTCGTCCAGGAACTGATCGTCCAGGTCTTCGTGAGGTCGGTCTCAACCTTGAAGAACTGGGAATATGGATTCTTGAAGAGCGTCTTGTCCTCGGTGTTCCACGAGTTGCCCTGTATGAGCACGTCGTAGAGCGCCGTGAGGTTGCCCGACTCCTCGACGGTCGTCTCCCAGCGCAGCGGGTTGCGCAGCTGGGGCGGTGAGACATAGGAATAGGTATAGCGCATCTTGGGGATGAAGTAGTCGCTCATCGTAGTGGAGAGGTAGGGGTTGAGGTCCAGCAGGGAGTCGAACTGCTGTGTATGGCTGTTCATGAACTGATACTTCACCGTCAGCGGCGACAGCTCGTGGCGGCTGGTCTGCGAGGGCTGCCATCGATAGGTCCACTCCCCGCTTACGATGTGCATCTTGTAATAGCTGGGACGTCGCACGATGTCGGTAGAGACCTTGGCAATGGTCCAGGGTGTGGCGAAGAAACGGCGGCGGCGCTGTGGTCGCTGTCCTGGTGCGGGAGCCTGGCGTGCCTTCAGCCTTGGGAAGACGATGCGCGGGAACTCGATGGAGGCATCAGCACCATACTGGTAGCTGTTCATGTCGTTGTCCTGCCCACTGCTCTGCCACTCGTAGGCTCCATGAAGGTTGATATCGAGTTTCTCGCCGCCCCGGAAGGCATTGCGACGGGTGATACCCACCTTCAGCTCAGGCCCCAGACGGCCGATGGTACGGTTGACGAAGTTTGTCTCTACGTAGAAGTCGTAAGGCTTGTCGAAGATGCAGTTGAGCAGCAGGTCGAGGGTGTCGCGGTCGCGTGGCGTGAACTGGAAGTCGACATTGCTGAACACGCCCGTGGCATTGACTTTCTGCATCGACTCCAGATAGTTGTCGTAGTTAAAGAGCTGTCGCGGCCTCAGCTTCATGTTGCGCAGGATGACACCTGGGCGGATGGGGACATGCTTGCCACTGAAGAGAACCTTTAGCGAGCGCCGCCCGCTGACGGTGTCGGGACGGTCGGCAAACGACCGTCGCAGCTGTACGCTGGTGGTGCCGATGTACCAGGGGTGGAGGGCTTGGGCGGGCAGCGAGTCGGCCATCTGCAACCGCAGGCTTGCCCTATAGGGAGTGGCGATGGTGTCGGCCAGGTAGGAGGCATAGCCCGTCTGATAGTAGTAATAGCCATTGTTGCGGAACAGCTGACTGAGTCGTGTGCGCTCGGCATCGAGGTTAGCGACGCTGAATGGCGACTGCGGGCTGATGCTGGCTTCGTCGCGTGTGGAGTCGATCAGCTGCTGCATGGCCGGGGGGAAGTTGACATAGCTCAGGCTGTCGACGCGGAAGAGGGTGTCCATGCGAACGGTGTATGCAATCTTCACCTTCTTCGGATTCTTCTGGGGTACTTCGGTATAGCTGACATCGCCGTGCAGGTAGCCATTGGAACGCAGCACCTGCCGCGCCACCTGGGCCCTGAGGGCAGGGTTCACCTGGCTCATCAGCACGGGAGCCTTACCAAACGTGTGGTTCAGCCATCTGCCCACCTTTGTCTTCGCATCCGACGTGGCA
The DNA here is from genome assembly GCA_946539475.1 of uncultured Prevotellaceae bacterium. Next base: position 25,784 of record CAMNHM010000006.1, read on the forward strand.
TTCCATATCCATAGCGCGTAGGGGAAGGGCGTGCGATAGTAGCTTGAGCCGAAGAGGGCCCCGTTGGGCGCTGTGGCGAGGGCTGCCTCGAGCTCCTCCTGCGTCTGGTAGGCATGACTGTTGCGCTCGAAGTCGGAATACTTGATCTTCTTCAGCCCTACGAACAGCTGCTCGCCGTCGTCGAGCTGACTGGTGGTGGAGCAGGAAGGCAGCAACAACAAGCATGCTGCCAGCGCCCCCATGACGAAGTGGAGCCTGGCGGCTGCAGTCAGGGCATTGCCCAGCGGCTTATTGATTATCTTGATTGCTTTCATTACTTGGTTGCTGGATGGTGGGTGTTGCGGATTCCTGTGCCGGCACGGCAGCTGGCGGGACAGCGGTTGCCGCAGGACGCGGCGCAGCGGGCATCGCGGTGGGAGGAGTGGCGCGGAAGATGTCGAGCAGGCTGTTGAGCTTACGCTTCCAGACGAATCCCCCTCCATACTCGCCGGTATATCCTTCCAGCCAGTCGTAGACGTTCTGCTTGTAGAAGAGCTTGACATACTGGTTGGAGGTGGGTGAGAGGCGATACTCCATCGTGACATTGTCGAAGAACGACTGGTTCTGCCCCTCTAGCTCTGCCCCTGTCGACACCTTTCCGCCTATCTGGACATTCAGGCGGTTGTTCCAGAAGCGCTTGGCGAACTTGAACGAATAGTCGGTGCGCATCTGTCCGGAGGCATCGGTGACGTTGTCGAGACCCAGCTGCAGGTCGACGGTCTTCAGGGCGTTGGAGGTGATGTTGTTGATCTCGTTCTGCAGGAAGGAGCTGAGGGCAGAGTTCATCGAGAAAGCATTGGTATTGCCGTCGGCCAGGTACATGCCCGTGGTGAGCATCGTCACTGCCAGCTTGCCGCGCTGCTCGACGCCCATCGACGCGAGGTCGCCCTGCAGCTGCATGTCCTCTGGCGCTGCTATCGTGAACTGCAGCCCCATGTTCGCCAGCGTCTGTGTGATGATCACCCCACAGTCGAAGTTGACGTTGCGGCTTTGTCCGTCGTCCGTCGTGACGGATGCGCGTGTGCGCTCGGTAGCGGTAATGTTGAGCGTGGGGTTGTCGGGCTGTCCGGTAAACTCGACGTAGCTTCCCTCGTGCAGTGTGAACGTCTTTAGGGGGATGACGGGCAGCGAGTATTTCATGGTGCCGCTGCTGATGGTGTAACGCCCGTTCAGGCTCAGCCCGTCGGCATTCATCCGCATGCGCAGGTCGCCTCCGCCAAGCAAGTCGATGTAGTTGGACTGGTCGGCATTGAGGGCACAGCGCACATGGGCTCCCTGATCGATGCTCAGCTGCATGTCCATCCGCAGGGCGTCGGTCTCTGGCCGTTCGACGACGGTGGGGATGGTATCGCTGAAATCGGTGAACTGCACCAGCTCGTCCATCTGATTGTCTGTCGACAGTGGCGAGTCGAGAAGGATATAGTTGAGGTCGGTATTTCCCAGCACGTCGAGACGTCCACGCATATTCAGCTGGTCGAGATTGCCGTTCAGGCGTGCGAAGAAATTGACGAACATCCGCCCGTAGGCCACCGACTCCTTTTTCTGCCTGGCATTGATAAGCTGGAAGTTGCGCGCGCTAAGCCGCAGGCTGACGGCCGAGTCGCCCGCGGCATTGAGGTCGACGCTGCCTGTGATGTTCAGCGGATTGTCGTTGTAGGCATAGAGTGCGAAGTCGTCGAAGAGGAGCTTCGACTGCTCTATCTTCACGGGTGTATTGCCAAAGCGCATGCGCATGCCGTAGGGGTTGCTGACGAGATAGCCATCGGAGAACCGCAGCACGCCGTCGCTCTTCAGGTCGGCCAGCGGACCCTTGACACTCAGCGTGCCGTCGGCTGTGCCTTCAAAGCCAAAGAGCTGGTCAGGCATGAATCCGTTGACGATGGACAGGGGCATGCTTGTCAGGTCGAGGGTGGCGTCGAGGCGCTTACCGCTGAAGTAGCTTCCCTGCAGCGTCCCGATAGGATCGTCGTCGAGCATCAGCGTGGCATCGACGACATGGGTGCCGTCCTCACGGAGCAGGTAGACAAACTCCGAGCCGAGGTTTCCGATGGGGCTCCCCTCATAGGCCAGCTGGTCGACGTGCATATCGCTGGCAACGGAGATATTGTGCTGCTGGTCCATCATCAGGTGATAGTCGCCCGTCAGTCGCCCCGTAATCTTTGGAAGCATGGCGACGCCCTGCGTCAGCTCGCCCAGATCGAGATGACTGGCACTGATCGTAAGGTCCTGCAGCAGGGTACTGTCCTGCTCTTCGGAGTAGATCTTGATGGAGGTGCCGTCGTCGGCCTTCAGGTCGGCATTTGCCTCTAGCTTCATATTGTCGTGCAGCCAGAGGAAGTTGTCGTCGTTCAGCGTGAACTCCTTATACCCCAGTGTCGGGCGGGAGGGAATCAGCTGGAAGCGCAGACCGTCGCTCACCATCTCAGCCTTCGCTCCCATACGGATGTTCTGACGTCCCTGCTCGTCGAAGTAGCGCACGCCGAAGCGTGCCCCATGTTCTTGCAGCTGTCCGTCGAAGAGGATATTGAAGGTGGCCAACGGGTTACGCCGGTTGTTGGTGATCTGTCCGTTGAACGTCTGTCCGTGATCCTTTTTGTCGACGAGTGTGAAGCGGATGGTATCGATGGGTGTGCCATCGATCGTCAGCGACTGCAGTCGAAGGCTGCCGTTGAGACCGTCGGAAGGCGATGTGGTGAAGTGGGCTGTGAGGTCCTCGAAGTCGACACCTGTGGATGCCCGCAGGATATCGGCGAGGGGATTGTTGCGCTTGCTGGTGAGGGAGAGTGTGGCTGTGGGCAGCAGTTGCTTCAGCTTCTGCTGGTCGATGGTGCGCTTCTCCCGCTGCGAAGCGATGGTGTCGGCCAGCACCAGGAGTCTGTTGCCCAACTGTTCGTAGCTGCCGCTGGCATCGAGTTTCATCGACAGGTCGCCACTCTTCAGGTGTAGCGAGGTGGTGTCGGTGCCGGTATATGCCTGGATGCTCATCGCTTCAGGGCGGTGAGTGGCAATGCTGTCGCGGATGTAGATGTTATGGAGTTGCGCCGACAGCCGATGGCTCAGCTGCAGGTCGCTCTGCAGGTCGACATTACCGCTGAAGCCAATGGTCGTGGGGGCCTGTGCCAGCCCTAGCGCCTGCAGGTCGATGTGCGACAGCTGGGTCTTGACAGTCGCTTTCACACTCTTGGATGCCAACTGGGCGTCGACGTCGAACTGTCCGGCAAGATGGGCTCCGGCACCCTTCGCAGTGAACGTGGCATGCCCCCCGCTGATGTTGCCCATAGCCTGCAGGCTGTCCAGCTTCCAGGATCCGTATTCCAGCTTGTGCACGCGGATGTCGGCTGCTATATCGCTGGCAGTATCGAAGGGATCGAAGCCACGGCCATTGAGGCTGACATCGGCCGAGAGCAGCCCCAGCGAGTCGCGGGGCATGAAATGCCGAAGGTTTAGCTGTCGGATCTCCGACTGCAGGTCGTAGCTATTGCTCTTCAGGTCGGCATATCCCTTCACCGCGACGGTGCCCGTTCCCTCACGGGCTGTCATGTCGATGGTGTACTGCTCTCCCATACTCTTCACATTACCCGAGAGCTTCAGCCCCTTAGGGATGCGGTAGTCGGGAGGCAACAAGTCGAAGTGACGGAGCAGAGGGTCGAGATTGAAAGCCTCAGCCCTGACATCGAGCTGCGACAGCAGGCCGTCGACATCGGTGACGTTGCGCAGCGTGCCGCTGGCTTCGGCCTGGAAAACGGATGGCAGCGTGACGTTCAGCTCCTCAACGCTGATCAGCGCAGCATTACCGCTGAGATCGGCTCGCAATGCCAGGGGCAGGTCGGGCAGCAAGTGCTCGGGCAGGTCGGGAGCAAACAGCCGGATATCGGCACTGCCTAGTTGTGCATCCACATTGAGGTGGTTGTCGGTGGAAGAGCTATCGGCTGCAAGCGTCAGCGATGCCAGGCTGACGTCGGCATCGGCTGAGATCGAGGAAGCGGGTGTACGGGCAGTGACGTTACTCAAGTGGAAGCGGTCGCCATCCATAGAGAAGCGCCCCTTGAGATGTTCTACCATCAGTCCCGTCGAGTCCTCTCGCAGACTTGCATGAGTAATACTCGTGCTTAGCACGTCACCATGCGACAGCAGGGAGTCGATGCCAATGTTGACATCGCTCATGGCGAAGAGGCGGTCGTAGCTCAGCCGCCCATCTTTCCAGTCAATGCTTCCAAAGGCGAAACGCCCCAAGCCGAGGTCGATGTCGGCATCGTCGATGAAGGCCCTGCCCATGTAGGCATCAATATGGGTGGCTGAGTCGGTAAAGAGTGCAGCGGAATCCATAATGACGGCTATGCGTGAGCGTTCGATTTTGAAGCGATCAAAGCGGACACGCCATCCACCCGATGAAGTATCGACGGCTGCCGTGTCGCTCATATAGACTCGCAGATAGGCATCGCTCAGCGAGGGACTCGCGAGCATCATTTCCATCGACGTGGGGAAGATGCCTGGCGACTTGAGCGACAGCCTGCCGACATTCCCTTGAAGGCGCAGGTCGCCAATAAAATCAGTGGTGTTCACTTTCGCGTCATGAAGCTCCAGTTCGTCGATGACGACCCTGTCCTTCAGCAGGGGCCAAAGCTGCACATCGACGACGGCGCGACGGATGTCGGCTATGGTATCGCCGTCATGTATGATGCGGACATCGTCCGCACCTAAGTCGAGAGGAAAGCTCAGGTCGACATGCCCCACCGTGATCTCCATCCCCGTGGTCTCAGAGGCATAGGCCACCACCCTCTGCGCCACCCAGTTCTGAATGGGTGGTACATAGAGCAGCGCTGCCAGGAAAAGCAGCAGCAGAATGGGACACAGCAATACGATTCCTATCCACTTGAACGCCTTCTTCATCTTTTCGTCTCGCTTTTTCGATGCAAAGGTACGAATAAGCGAGGGAAATTCCAAAAATATTTTGAGAAATTCCGAGCGAGAGTACCTTCGGCGTTAGCCAGAGGTACGAAACAGCGAGGGAAATTCCGAGCGAGAGTACCTTTACCCTTCCTTGCTAAAGCGATATTCGCTGGGCGACATACCCAGATGCTTGCGCACGTAGGATCCGAAATGACTCATGTTCGAGAATCCCATACGTGCAGAAATCTCCTTGATACTGAGGTCGGAGCTCTTCAGGTAGAAACGGATTTCTTCGACAGTGTACTGGGCCACCCATTCCGAGGCTGTCTTGTTGCTAAACTTCAGGCAAAGCATCGTCAGATACTTGGGCGTGATGGCGAGGTGACTGGCATAGACGGTGATGGGCTGGCGCTTGACCTGGCTGTTGGAGATGAGGCTGAGGAAACGGTTGAAGAGCACCTTTCCCTGCGACAGTTTCTGCTCACGATTGATACCATTGCTCCGTTCTATCATGTCGCAAAGCTCCAACAGCAGGGCACGCAACAGAGCTAGCAGAATCTCGTGAGGTGCGGGTGGGGCGTGGTGCTTGAGCTTGGAGTTGATGAGCGAGTAGTAGAAATCGAGATCTTCTTTGGTACCCGGTGGCATGTCGATGAAATTCAACCGGTTGCTATAGACTGTATGGTGCCAAACGTCGACCTTGTCACGCAATAGTCCGCGGACAAGGTAATCGGAGATACAGAGCACCTTGCATTCAAAGTCGCTGCTGTGGCTGCCTCCCGATACCCTCATGTTCGGCGGGCATATAAGGATGCTTCCCTCGGAAATCTCCATGCTATGGTCGTTACTCAACAATTTTTGCCATCCTTTGTTGCATACGGCAATCATTGTGGTCGAAGGCTTAAGCGGATATAACGGTGAAATGTCTTTCACGCTATCAAACTCAAGGACGTCCACCTCGTTGAAATCGACGATGAAGCTACCGAGTTCAATATACCGCATTTGGTCTTTTTTCGTTACGTAGGCCATACATATACTCTTTTAGTGCGCAAATTTCACCATTTTTTTTCACATTCCACTGCTCATTTATAGACAATTACTGTCTTCTTTTACCACTAGTTCCGTTTCCGGATAATGTTTTTGTGTTTTTGAACACTCTCCGCCCGCTAGCGGGTGTGCCAACTCATCCAGAATACTGATTCCAGATTATTGTCTGACAGGGCCCTGAACTTCTCTTTTTAGGAATCCAGGGCCTGCATAGTGTATCGGTTAGTCATATTCCTGCACTTCACGCTGTCCTCGCAACACAGCGAGGGCGTTGAGCGCCAATGCCTCCATCTCGTCTTCGCCAGGGAAGCAGTAGGTGGGAGCAAGGAATTCAATGCGCTGTCGGAGCCGGCTGATGACATATTCAGAGCGTGCCAGTCCGCCAGTAAGCAGGATGGCATCCACCTTTCCACAGAAGACGGCTCCCAGTCCTACGATATTCTTCGCCACATGGTAAATCATCGCGTTGAGTATGAGCTCCGCGTGACTGTCGCCATACTCGCGGATACGCATCTCGATCTCCTTCACGTTGGCAGTACCCAGATGGGCATTTAGCCCAGCCTTACCGGCGATACGCTTCAGCAGCTGCTTCTCGGTGTATTTACCACTGAAGCAGAGGCGTATGAGGTCGGCTGCTGGCAGGCTGCCTGCCCGCTCTGGCGAGAAGGGCCCCTCTCCGTCAAGGGCATTATTGGCATCGACGGCACGCCCGTGGTCGTGGGCGGCCACTGAGATGCCTCCTCCAAGGTGGCAGATGATAAGGTTCAGGTCCTCATAGCGCTTGCCCATCTCCTGCGCAAATCGACGGGCAATGGCTCGCTGGTTGAGTGCATGCCAGATGCAGATACGGTTCATCAGTGGCGATCCTGAGATACGGGCATAGTCGTTCAGCTCGTCGACGACGCCTGGGTCGGCTATGAACGATCGGCACCCAGGAATGCTCATGGCAATATCGTGGGCGATAAGGCATCCCAGATTACAGGCATGGTTATGCATAGCGATGCCGCTATGGGTGTCGTCGAGCATCTTCTGATTAATCTCATAGACGCCGCCGGCAATGGGCTTTACCAGTCCTCCTCGACCGATGACGGCATCGAACTCAAGCGGGACATTGACGCGCTCCAGCTCGTCGAGCACGAGCTGCTTGCGATAGTCGAGCTGTTCGATGACGTCGTCGAAGTGTGCCAGGTCTTCGTTGGTGTGTGAGATGCTGCGCAACACCAGCGGCATCTCGTCCTCGTAGACTGCCATCTTCGTGGACGTGGATCCTGGGTTGATGACAAGTATAAGCATAGGCGACTAGATACAGGCAAGGGCAAGTGAGTAGAACTTCGACTCGACGGCATCGGCTCGGGAGGTGAGCACGACGGGCACGTCGGGACCCGCGAGGACGGCTGCCGTCGTGGCGTTGCAGAAGAGCGTGATGGTCTTATAGAAGACGTTACCTGCCTGTATGTCGGGGAAGATCAGCCCATCGGCATGTCCGCGCAGAGGCGACGACAGACCCTTCTTCTTCAGTGCCTTTGCCGAGAGCGACGTCTTCAGGTCGAGTGGTCCGTCAACGATGCAGGGGCCAAAGTCGCCGGCCTTGGTCTGGGCAATGAGCTCTTGGTATTCCACAGTGAAGGGGAAGTGCTTCTCGTTCACCTTCTCCGAGCAGTTGATCAACGCCACTGCCGGCTCACGGATGCCCATCGAGCGACAGAGGCTGAGCAGGTAAGCCAGCTGAGCCTCTCGCTGCTCCTTCGTGGGATAGGGGATGACGGCTACATCGGTCATGAACAGCAACTTGTCGTATTGCGGTATCTCAGCACACGTCAGGTGAGTCAGCACGCGCCCCTTGGGCAGGATACCCGTCTCCTTGTTCAGCACGGCACGAAGCAGGTTGTCGGTGTTCAGCAACCCCTTCATCAGCACGTCGGCCTTGCCTTCCCTGACAAGTGCGACCGCCTTGGCAGCAGCATCGTCGTCGTCGGCAGCCTCCACACGAGGCACGCCAGGCAGTGCCTTTCCTATCTTGGCAGTTTCGCCCACGAGGACCGGCTCGACGAACCCTGCTTCCAGGGCTTGAGCCACGGCTCCCTGCGTCGACTCGTCGTAGGGACATACCACAGCTACGCGGCTTGCCTTGTCGCGTCCAACGAGATGGTCGATCAATTCTTCGAAATTCTGAATAGCTTTCATAGACATAAGGTATAATGGATTGACTGGTTTCCTCTCTTTCAGCCGACGGCTAAAGGAGCTTCTTATAACAGCGACGGCGCTTATGCTGCTCGTGCTCCAGATAGGACCACTGGCTTTGCACCTTTCCGTTGGTCTCCATCTCGACATGGGTCTCGCCCCATAGGTACCCGTGCTTCTGGTAAATGGGGATGAGGTCATAGAACAGCAGGGCGTTGGCTCCTTTCTGACGGTATTCGGGCAGCACGCCGATGAGCAGACAGTCGACGACATCGGTCTTATGGAACTTCAGGGCGCGCAGGATGTGCCACCATCCGAAGGGCCACAAGCGGCCATTGCGGCATTTCTGAAGTGCCTTTGTCAGCGAAGGCAGCGTGATACCCACGCCCACGACGGGATGGTCTTCCAGCGAGTGGTCCTCAATCAGCGTGACCATGTTCAGGTCGAGCACCTTGAAGTACATTTTTATATACTGGTCGATCTGCTTCTGCGACATCCTGCTGTAGCCATATAGGTGTCCAAACGTCTTGTTGATCACGTCGAACACCTTCTGCCCGTACTGGGCGGGTCCGAAGATGTCACGCTTGGTGAGTTTCTTCACCTGAAGGTTGTAACGCTTCATGATCATCTCCGACACCTTGACAAACTTCTCGGGCATGCCTTCCTTAGGCACGAAGAGCTTGTATTCCACGTAGTCGTTGTCTTTCTCGTAGCCTTCCATCTGCGCCATCAGCTCAGGGTAGTAGGCGTAGTTGTACTCAGTAGCCATACAGCTCAGCTCCTCGAAGCCATGGGTGAGCATTCCCTCGGGATCCATATCGGTAAATCCTAGCGGACCTATGATTTCCTTCATCTGATGACGACGTCCAAAGTCCTCGACGGCACCCAGCAGGGCGCGCATCACGTCGAGATCGTTGATAAGGTCGAGCCACCCGAAGCGCACGGCAGGGCGCTGCCACTGCTCGTTGTAGCGGTGGTTGATAATGGCAGCCACACGACCGACCACCTTCCCTTCACGCAGGGCGAGGTAGTACTCCACGTCGCAGAACTCGAAGGCAGCATTGGGGTCCTTCGCCCAGGGCGAAAGCGTCTGCACCTCGTCGCTGTGCAGATTGGGTGCATCGTACGGGTTACCGCGATACAGGTCGTAGTGGAGCTGTATGAACCGCTCCAGGTCGCGCTTGGTCTCGACTTTCTTTATCTCTATTGGTGCCATGTTTTCAAGCATTTAAAGTAAAACATCGCACAAAGGTAAGTTTTTTTTGGCAGAAAACGGCAAAAAAAAGGGATTTTTTGCATCTTTTCTTGCCATTTCGAGAAAAATGACTATCTTTGCACTCGGAATTCTAACTATTATCACTTCAATAAAATGAAAAACAAACGTTTGATGACAATGGCAGCCAGCGTGCTGCTGATGGGGAGCTCTGCCATGGCGCAGGGCCAGGAATGGAAATCCTTCTCGTTCCTAGAGGTCCAGGGCGGACTTCAGCTGACTTCGACGAATGCCCCGATGGACAAATTGTTCACCCCTACTGCCGCCTTCTCCTTGGGACATTACTTCACGCCCGTCGTCGGGGCACGTCTGCATGTCAACGCCTGGCAGTCGAAGAGCGGCTTTGCGGGACTCGACCAGTACTATAAGTGGAAATACGTCACGCCCGACCTCGACCTTATGGTGAACCTGTCGAACCTCCTCAGCGACAACCAGAGCCGAGCACTGAACCTCATCCTGCTGGGTGGCGTGGGCCTGAACTACTCATGGGACAACGACGAGCTCGCTGACCTGGGCATCTCACCGCAGCGCATACCCCTGGCATGGGAAGACAACCGCCTGAGCCATAACCTGCGCGCCGGACTCCGCCTGGAGACCAATCAGAGCAAGCCTCTCGGACTGTCGCTCGAGCTCAATGCCAACTCGCTCAGCGACCGCTTCAACTCGAAAGTGAACGACCAGGACGACTGGCAGTTCACGGCCATGCTGGGCCTTACCTACCGCTTTGGCTACAAGGGCAAGAAGCCTGCCGTTCACGTCCCCGTCACCCGCGAGATTGAGGAGACCGTATGGGAAGAGGTTCCTGTGAAGGAGATGGTGAAGGAGCGCCGCCCCATCCAGAAGACCGAGACCGTGAAGCTTCACAAGGAGGTGTTCTATGCCATCCGCATCAGCGACAATGTCGACCCCAGCGTTATCCAGCGCGAGGTTGCACAGTTCATGAAGGAGAACCCCACGTCGAAGGTGGCTATCGTAGGCTATGCTGACAAGGGCACGGGTAACGCCCGCCTGAACGAGATGTACGCCCGCAAGCGTGCCGAGACATTCAAGAAGGACCTCGTCGAGAAGCATGGTTGCAACGCCGACAACATCATCATCGACTCGAAGGGCGACACCGTACAGCCGTTCCCCGAGGACAACGACAAGAACCGCTGTGTGATCATCGACGCTGAAGGCAAGCGTCAGGTGACCGACTACGAGGAAGTGGAAGTCGAGAAGACCGTGATGAAGAAAGTCGAGAAGAAGGTGAAGCGTACCGTCACCGAGTAGCGACGATCAGTATCTTTTCACCCGTGGCGAGGGTGGTAGCAAACACATAGTTGCTACCACCCTCGCGCAGTTTCAGACGTCGCCGTAGCTCATCAACGCCCATGGGAAAGTTCCTCACACTGATATTGGCTTGTCGGAGCGGGCTGACGGTCTGTCGCAGCGCATGCTTGTTCAGCGTCGAGACAGCCGTGATACGGAAACGACGGCCAGGGAACTGCACGATGGGCTCATCAGACACGAAGAGATGGCTGTTCCTTGCCAGCGGCTTCACGCCATAGCGCACGGCCAACTCCGCGAAGCGTCCTGCCTTCATCAGCGAGGCATTGGGCTCGTAGAGATAGCGCCCCCGAAGGTCGCCATCGGCATAGCCGACGCTATCGGACGAATCCTCTGACAGCCGGAAACGCTCCACCTGCCCATCATCGACACAGCAGAGGCAGGGGGCATCGCTGCCTTTGCCCGAGAGCACCACCAGCAGTTCCTTGCACTCGTTGCCCACGCTGACGATATGCACCTGCTCAACCAGCTCATGCCCAAGGTCGCTGACAGCTTTTCGCCAGTCGAGCATGGGCGACAGCTTCAACATCACGAAGTCGGACTTCGCCAGCAGCTCGTCTTTCATCTCCAGGATGTTTGGCTGGCAGTCTTCGATGCCATAGGTGCGCCCGCCACGACTGTCGCGACGTGCCGGGTCGAGGAATATCAGCGAGGCTTTGTCTATGCGTTTCAGGTAGTCGGCAGCATCAGCATTCACCGTCACGGCCGTCAGCCCCAGCGTGGCAAAATTCTGCGAGGCGATGGCAAAGAGCGACGCCTGCTGCTCGACGTATATACGCTCAGAAAAAAGGGATGCCAGAAAGGCAAAGTCTACGCCAAAGCCTCCCGTGAGGTCGACAAGCGTCTGTCGATTGCTTACAAGCGACTGTCGATTATTGACAAGCGCTTCGACGACAGCCGCCTTATAGCGTGCCGTCGCCTCGCTGGAGCATTGCTCCATCGACAGGTGAGGGGGATAGAGCAAGCCTTCGACGGCAGCCCATGAGGGTAGCTTCCGGCGTGCCGTCTGCCACCCCTGTATCTGCTGCAGCGCCAGCGGCAGGTCGACATCAGCATCTTTGCTGCCTCTCAGCGCTAGCTGACGCACGTCGTCGCCAGCATGCTCCCTTACGAACAACCGCGTTGCCTCGTTCATCTCAGCGGGCAACAACGTGTTTCTTTCCGTTGCGGAGGTAGATGCCACGGCGAGCGGCTCTCTCCACACGCCGCCCTTGCAGGTCGTAGAGCTGCTCGCGCTTGCCGACCGCCATCATATCGTCGATACCACTGTCGTAACGGTCGTAGCTGAAGACTGCCTGTTGCTTGTCGCCCCAGATATACTGCTCCAGTCCGGGATAGTCGATGAAGGGGTTGCGGTTCTTCTGTATCTCGCTGACAGCCTCGTTGCGATCCTTCTCCTTCTGGCTGACGGGGTCCTGGGCAGCCCATCTCATCAGCATCGCCAGCTGCCATGAGGACAGCCCGGGATAGCTCGAGCCGTCGAGGGTCGGCTGGCTGTCGCTATGGTTGCTGTACCAGTCGCCGAGCTTCTCCTCGTAGCAGGTCACCATATAGAAATATGTACGCGCGAAGTCGCCCTTGTACTCGTCGTTGGGCTCGAACACCACACCGCCATAGCCCAGTCCGTCGCGTGCCGTTCCCAGCTTCGAGAAGCCACCCGCAGACTGCCATGTGACAGTGCCCACCTCACCAAAGGGATTGTTCGAGCGCTTGTTGTTCACCAGCTTGTCCGTAGGATACATGTGGTGCAGGTCGGTATACATGGGCTGCACCTTCCCTCCGAACCAGCTGTTGGGCCATGAGTGCTCGCGGTTGTAGAACTGTCCTTCGGCATTGCCTCCGCTACCGCGGTCTTGATCGCTGCCAAAGGTATAGTTAGTGGTGCCCGAATACATGTCCCATACCTTCCCGTCGGCACGGGCATCAGTACGCTGGAAGTCAGTCCACAGGTCACCATAGCTGCGCTCCGTGCGATTGTAGATAATGGCACTGAGAGCTGTCTTCAGCGCTGCCCCGCTCTTGCCGTCGGCAGCCTGGTAGTAAGTGCCCGACGTGCCTGGTCCCTGGGCATGGATGCCGAGGAAGAAAGCCAGTGCTGCCAGTATCGATAAGCCTCTCCTTTTCATATGCCTCTGATTTTTTGTTTTCTAGCGCTTCATCACCTTCTGCCGGCGGCTGTTCACATAGATGCCTTTCTTCGTGGGCGCCTTCAGACGACGTCCCTGAAGGTCGTAGACCACCGTCGCGGCACCGTCGTCGCTGGCAATGCTGCTGATGCCATCAGCGGCGACCACCGTCAGCGTTCCCTCGACATAGGTAATCTCGTAGTTATGGGCTTCAGCACCGCTGACGCGGATGACGTACTCGCCGGCAGGACTGTCGGCCGTAGCCTCACAGCTGACGACGGGCTGCTGCGTGAGCACTTCGTAGGTCTCGCGGTTGCGGAATCCTCGATAGCTCACCTCCAGCTCCGGGTTGGGCTCTCCCTGCTTGCGGGTGTACGACTTCGCAGTAATGGTCAGGGCGGCGGGTATCACGCTGAACTCACCATCCTCGCAGGTCACATCTTTCGTGGTGATGGTTCCTGGCGTGGTGTGTATGACGTATGTCCCCACGGGCGTGGTAGCCTCACTGATCTCGCTGCACTCCAAGACGGGATCACCATCGATGGGGGCTCCCTTCACCTCATACTTCAGCGCAGCAGCCGCACGACCATACTGGCGGGAGGCGGGCAGTGCCTTCACCACGGGCTTGCCCGTGTATGGGGTGACGGCATGATCCTTCCATCCCTCGTCAGCCAAGTAGCTATCGAGCAGCTTCTCGTCGACAAACAGCGTAGCGACACTGGGCAGGCTGCTGGTGCCATAAGGCACGACAGCCTCATCGTTCATCACGACGACATACTTCAAGGCTGAGCATCCCGTAAAGGCGAACTTACCCATCGACGACACCTTCTCGGGCAGGTAGATGGTCTGCAGCATCGACGAGTTGCGGAAGGCATTCTCGGGAATCTCCGTCAGTTGTGTGAAGTAGCGCAGCGCCTCCAGGTTCTTCAGGCCCGACTGGTTGCGGAACGTCTCGCCGATCTCGGTCACCAGGGCTGCCTCCTCGTAGGTCAGCTCACCGTCAGCGTCAGCATCCCAGTTCTCCAGGCAGATGGTGCGTGCCTTGCTGTCGGTGAAAGTGATGTAGTGCAGTTTTTCGCGGAGCGAGGCGATGGCATCGGCAATCTCCTCGCCGGTACTCAGCAGATTGTCGTAGACAGCCTGCTCCTCCGCCTTCTCAATAGCCTGCTGCTCACACTTCTCTAGCAGCTTCTTCAGCTCGACGATGTTGGCGTCGATCTCCTGCGCTGCCTTCATGTCGTCAAGACTGATGAACGCCCACTGGCACTGCTTCTCATGACCGGCGTAGCGGATGTCCCAGTAGATGCCGTCGGTAGGCGAGGCAGCGTCGCTCTGATGATTGGGATCGGTACCCAGGAATTCGCCCTCGACGTAGTTGGCGTCAGTGGCGGGCACTTGCAGCGTGTATATGTTCTCACCGTCGGCAGCTACCGTCCAGTAGGCTGTATTGCCGGCGTTACCGTCGACGAAGCAGGTTTTCACGCCAGCGCCGACCTTCGTGTCGGTGCTGGTGCGGAAGACGACCTTGCCGTCCTTCCCCGTCTGTCCGGAGTAGAGGAAGTACGTGCCCTCTGCCATCGAGCCTGTCCTGCGCCACTCATACTGCAGGCCCTGGCGGCCTACCACTGCCTGTGTGCCATAGGCCTCGCCCTTGGTCAGGAACTTCCGGCTGGCAATGTTGTAGACATAGCCGACGGCTCCCTCGGTGATGGGCGAGAAACGAGGCTTCGTGCGCGTGCGTACCTCTATAATATTACCGAAGTTCTTCCACACAGGTGCCTGCTCGTAGAGCTCCTTCGAGCCCACGGGCACCTCCAGCGTGGCGTTCTGCAGCGACACGTTGCGGAACACGTTCGAGCCCAGCGCAATCGACTGCGGGTCGGGATTGCTGACCGTCACCCGCGTCAGGGAGCGACAGCCGTCGAAGGCATTGTCGCCGATGGTATTGATATATTCGGGCAGGTTGATGCTCACGAGGCTCGAGCAGTTGCGGAAGGCACGGTAGTAAATACGCTCGAGGCTCTCGGGGAGGATGATCGACGTCAGCTTCGTGCAGTTCTCAAAGCTGTTGCCATAGAGGATGGCCAGGCTGGTGAAGAGCTGCAGCTCATTGAAGGTCGTGATGCCCTTGTTGTAGAACAGCGTACCCAGGTCGTTGGCCTGCGATGCCTCCGTAAGGCTCACCTCGCCGTCGGCGTCGATGTCGAAGTTCGCCTTACACTGTGCACGCACGATGTCGTCCTCGAAGTGTACGAAGCCCAGACGCTGGCGCAGTGCCTTCTGGGCGTCGAGCAGTTGCTGGGTGGTGCTCTCAAGATTGTCGAGCACTGCCTGCTCCTTCTCACACTTCACACGGCGGGCAACAGCCAGGTCGACCAGTGTCTGCAGTGTCTTGGCTGCCTCGTAGTTGGCCACCTGGTCAGCATCGTAGACGACGAAGCGCCACTGACAGTTCTGCTCATGACCCTCGTAGGGGATGTCGCTATAGACGCCCCACGTGGGCGAGGCGGCGTTGCTCTTATGATTGGTCTGCACGCCCCAGCAGTTGCCGGCCTTATAGCTGACATACCCCTGCGGGATGCTGATGGTGTAGACGTTGTCGCCCAGGTCTTCAATCTTCCAGTGGGCGTTGTTCGTCAGCGCCGTACCGTCGACGAAAGCGGCCTGCACGCCCTGTCCGACGTTGCTGTCAGTCGTAGTGCGGAAGAGATAGTGGCCCTCCTTACCGGTGTCGTCGCTGGTAATCTGGTAGACGCCATCTGGCATCGACGACTGGTGTCGCAGCACGAAGCGCATGGGGCTCGTCTGCCCCACCACGGCCTGCGTACCCCAGGCTTCGCCCTTCGTCAGGTAGCGTCCTGTGCCGACATGATAGAGGTACACCTGCTGACCCTCGGCGAGGGCGGCAAACTGTCCGCGCGACAGCTCGCGCTCCTCTTTGATGCTGGCAAACTGCTGCCACTGCATGTCCTGTTCGTAGAAGCTGCGCGTGCCCTGCATGACGTGTAGCATAGCCCCCTCGCAGGTACCGGCGAAGACGCCCTGTCCCAGCGTTATCTGCTGCGGGTGCATCGTCTTGACATAGAGGTTCTTGACGCCTGTGCAGCCGGCGAGGGCAGCGTCGCCCAGCCGGGTGATACCGATGGGCAGTGTCAGCTCCGTCAGGGCGGGACAGTCGAGGAACAGCTCCTTCGACAGCTCCGTCAGTCCCTGCGGCAGCTCGATGGCGGGCAGCGAGCGGCAGTTGTTGAAGGCCAGCTCGCCAATCTCGGTGACACCCTCAGGTATGTTGATGCTCTTCAGCTTGGTACAGTTCTGGAAGGCATGCGCGCCGATGGCCTTCAGCTGCTTGGGCAACTGGATGGTGGTCAGCTGCTGGCAGGTGCCGAAGGCATAGTCGTCGATCTTCTCCAGCCCGGTGAAGTAGTGGAGCTCGGTAAAGGTCTTGATGGCCGAGCCGGCAAGCAGGCTTCCCAGCTCCTTCACCTGAGCCACCTCGCCGTAGGTCAGGTGGCCGTCGCCATTCTGGTCGTAGTTCTGGGTGCACAGGCGCTTTGTGGTGGGATCGGCAAAAGAGATGGTGCGGTCGGCATAGTTCTCCGGCTCGATACCGATGATCATCTCGCGATAGGCGTTATAGCCGTCGTCAGAGCCGCCGATACCCTGCTCGCCAGGGGTCAGGTTCGACAGGTAGTAGTGGCCGTCGCTCTGTCCGCCCCAGCCCCAGTTGATGTGGTAGCGGCGGTTGCCGTCGTATCCGTCGCAGACGAAGGCATGCCCCACGTCTGCGTTAGCGCCGCTAATATAGAAGGGGCGGCCCTCGGCCAGCTCGTTATAGGCCAGCGCGTCCCACTCGTCGTCTGTCGACACCGACTGGTAGCTCACGTAGCGCACGCTCGACCCAAAGCCGAAATAGTTCCTCAGCGCGTTGTACACCTCGTACGACTGGGCTCCGCTGGCAGAGTTCGTATAGTCCATCTTCACGCCAACGCCACAGTAGTGCATCAGCTGCGCCACAGCTTTCTTGGCGCGGGCCGACGAGCCACTGCCATAGGTGTCGGTCATGCCCTCCCAGTCGATGGGCGACCCCTTGGGGATACCTGCCACCTGCAGGTTGCCGTAGGTGGGATGGGCGGTATAGCCGGAGTAGGCAGGCATGGCGGCCTGCGTCTCCGTCACCATCTTCTCCCTCTGGTAGTAGAGGATCTGGGCATAGGCAGTGGCCACGCAGCCCGTCACCGAACGCCCCTGGTTGAAGTATTCCGGACACTCGTCGTTGTAGGGCGCCCCCTGGTTCCACTTGCTGCTCATCAGCTGAGCAATGGCGGGATGGGTGGGCACGCGGTGGGGGGCTCTCGCACGCTGCAGGCCGCTGCCCAGGCGGGCTATCTGCTGGGCATAGCCATCGAGCCACTCACGCATGTTGGGAGGCAGCTGGCTATAGTCGAACGTACCCTCGTCGCAATAGCCCAGCACGCTCTCTGCCACGGCATCGTCGCCGGCGATAATCACGAAGCCCTCGCCGGCACCGCGGTTGAAGGCATAGTAGGGCTGCAGGCCGCTGTCCTCACTGGCGGGCGACAGTGCCGCGCCCGTCACAGGACTCAGCCGTCGGCCGTCGTGCCGCTGCATCATATGTTGTGCTGCCAGCGCCCGTGCCTGGTCGCGGGTGATGGGCTTGGCGTTCGTAACCGTACTGACAGTGGTCAGCAACAGTGCCATAATCAGCCCTGCTGCCAAGTGCCAGATGTGTCTCTCGTTGTTTTTTGTCTTATTCATAGTTAGTAATGTTTCTATCTGAGTGCAAAGGTACGAAAAAGAGAGGTAATAAACAAATATAAGGCGGAAATTTTGTTTTTTGCTCACTTTTTCGTACCTTTGCAGTAACTTTTTGTTTCCACAATCGTCTAACCCTATAGAGAGGATGAAAGAAATCAGCTTCCGCAACGACGTGCTGCCTCTGAAAGACGAGCTCTTCAGGCTGGCACTGCGCATCACTCTCAACAGAGCTGATGCCGAAGACGTTGTGCAGGAAACAATGCTGAGAGTATGGAACAAGCGCGAGCAATGGAGCGAGCTGGAATCGATAGAGGCATTCTGCCTCACCATCTGCCGCAACCAGGCACTTGACCGCCTCAAACGCGCCGACAGCCAGAATGCCTCGCTCGAAGAGAGCCACGACCGCGCCGACCGATCATATAGCTCCAACCCAGAGGAGCAGACGGTACAGCGCGACCGCGTCGAACAGGTCAGAAGGCTCATAGCACAGCTGCCAGAGAAACAGCGCACATGCATGCAGCTGCGCGACATGGAAGGAAAGTCCTACCGAGAGATCGCCCAAGTGATGGGCATCACAGAACAACAGGTGAAGGTCAACATCTTCCGGGCACGACAGACCATTAAAGAGAAGTTTCAACAAATTGAACAACATGGACTATAAGTACATCGAGCAACTGCTTGACCGCTACTTCGAGGGAGAGACAACCCTGCAGGAGGAGCAAATACTGAAGACCTTCTTCGCCCAGGAGCATCCAGAGATGCCCCAGGAGGTGGCGCAGTGGGCTCCACTCTTCGTACTGGAGAACGAGGAGGCCACGCTGCCGGAGGACTTCGACCAGCGCATGCTCGATATGACTGAGAACGTCACGCAGGTGAAGGCACGCACCATCAGCCTCACGCAGCGCTTGCGACCGCTATTCGGAGCAGCAGCCGTCGTCGCCATCCTACTGACGCTCGGAAACGCCATCAACCAGTCGATGCGCGCCAACGACATCTGGATCGACACCGATGCCTATGCACGCGTAAAACAGGTCAGCGACGAGCCTGCCCTCGCCTTCGACCAGGTAAGCGACTCGATGAAGCTCGCAAAGGACAACATAGTGCCGGCAACGCCTGCCGACTCGCTCCTAAGCGGCAACCTCAACTAGAAATAATTTCTATGCTTTCTCTATAACAAGATCATTTAGGATTAAAACAAAAACTTCATTCAAGCTGAGAAGCTTCACATTTTTCCAAGAAGAGCCATGGGCCGACCGTCAAGAGCGACGGTTGGCCCTCTCTCATTCATATTGGATGAAAGCTACGCATTCGGTCCCTTTCACCACAACTTGAAAAAAAGACCACGGACTCACACGGACTCTAACAGACTACCGGCATGGCCTATCTTCGAAAGTTTTAATCGAAAGGTTTCTCCTCCCTTACCCTGTGGAGGATTGTGTGAAGAAACTATGCATCCTGCGGTTTATTGGCCTGAAACATGGCAATCTCCTCGTCGAAAAGGTCTATAATGGCTTGTAACTGAGGATGCGTGCGCGGCACGATAATCGCCACATATTCACACGTAGGTTTACCCTCGGGATCGATACCTGGTATCTCGGCAGCTCTTAATACGTATTTCTGCTGCTGCTCGTAACCGTTGAACCAACGCAAGAACAGTCGTGCCCGCTGTGCCTGCTGATTATTGTCGGTGCTACACATGTATAGCAGAATGTCCGGGTTCCGGCGAAAGAACTCTTCAACGATACATATGAGCGTCTTAGGTATCAGCTTGTCGTTTGGCGAGGATTTATGGCTCTCGTTGGTCAGGTTCAGCCAATAGGCCGTATAAAGCGGATTGTCTTCACAGTCAAAATCGACGGCATAGCGAATACCGTTCTCTGTCTCGAAGTGTAGCACCAACCCTTCTGCCCACACTTTGTAAGGTGAGTTGACATTGATTCGGTTGGTGTCGA